>JBAUJO010000189.1:0-2307 GCA_049683875.1 Ornithinimicrobium sp. | reverse complement strand
CGCCTCCGGCACTGATTGTGCAGGCGAGGAGGAGTCGGCGGGCGATCCCTCTGTGACACAGCTTCGACTGGCCGATCCTTTGCCGTATGTCAGGGCCATAGACGGGCGCGGCGGCAAATGCCGGCTGACGTTGATGCGCAATCGGCTGGACCGCTAGATCTTGCCCGCGCAGAGATCCGTCACCGGTCAGCGATCGCTAACCGGTGACGCTTCAGGATCGGGAGGGAGTCGATTTCGCTGGTTTCTCGCCCTTGTCCCGAAGCCGAGCGACGTCGGCGCGCAATGTCTTCACCTCAGGTGTTTCCTCACCGTCTGCGCGTCCGATGGCCGTGCACAGATCGCGACCTGCAGCAAGGATGTGCCGGGTTCGCCGGCGTTGACTACGGCCGTGGATCGACTTGACGTATGCCCGCCGATGCTTGTAATCCCCGCTAATGGCCTGGAGTTCGGCCTCACTGATTGCCCCGGCCTCGACCTCGGGCGCCAGGATGTCCCGAGCCCAGCTCCGCTCGCTCTGAGCCGCATCGTGACCAAGCCACAAGACGGCTGCCACACCAATCAGGAGCAAGAGGAGCAGCCACAAAGTTGATGCATCACCGAGTAGTTCCAGTCCGATCACACCTGCGGTATCCCACAGGCCGTGCATCACAACCGCAAACAGGATCAGCAACATCCCCTTCACAACATGACGACCGCGGGGGTCCCTGCCAACGATCCACATCAGGCCGCAACACACAAACGCGGTGAACATCGCGTGTGAGACCGCGCCCGTGAGAACGCGCAAGAGCGTGACCGAAACCGAGGTCGAGAGTTGATTCGTACCGAAACCCTCCCCTGCAGCCTGGACCACGTACAAGACATCTTCAACGACTTCGAACCCGAGACCGATGAAAGCACCGACGATAAAGGCATCGAGCGCGCTGCGGATCAGCAAAGGAGCCACTCCGAGCAGCAGGATGAATCCGATAGCCTTCGCGATCTCTTCGTCGAAGGGCGCCGACACCCCTGCGCCCCAGTCCGCGGCCCAAGCCGGACCAAAGCTCTTGACCGTCAGCGAGTCGACGGCTCCGTTGGCCGTGACCGCCAGCCACGAGGTCGCCACCGCACCACCCCATAGAAAGCCTATTGCCAACACCTTGGGTGACATGGGAGTGAACCGGTCGAGGGAGTGCAGATAAAGGACCCACCCTGTGGTATAGAAGACAAAGGCCACGAACCCGCCCAGTAACGGACCACCGTAGTTGGCCGCGGAAGGTTGAAACAAGGTGAACACATGCATGAAGCCGATGATGAGCGCGACCAGGTAAACCCAAAAAGCCGGGTTGCGCGGCTGAAAAGAAACAAACCGGTAGGCGACACCAGATTCATCAATGGCAGCGTGTCGGGCCTGGTGTAAATCGGACTGCAAAACGGTCATGACCTCGGCTCCTCATACGACAAGCTGGACACCATGTCCTCGACCGCCGCACCATGTCGAGTGTTGGACTTCTCAGTGCCATTGGCCGCCACGACAACACCCACCGACGGATCGTCCCCCCGGTCGACGACAAATGCGTAAAACTCGCCCGAGCCGCTGGCAGAAGTAAAAGACTCGACTACCCCCGTGATGCCTGTCGATGTCGTGAACGAGCGTCGGGAACCGACGACCTTGAACACGTCGTCTTCGGGGCTCGCGCGCAGGCTGTTCACCTGGTCAAGCAAGGCGCCGGCGTCATCGTTCCACAGCGATCCGCTGGTCGAGAGGCTAAAACCCCCAGTGACCACCATCGCAAAGGCGCCATCAGCGGCGACGGGAGTAGCGGACGTGTCGGTTGTACGCTGCCCCGATTCGAGCAGCCACCCCACGGGGGGTGTCACCACAACCCCCTCACCAAGATCGATGACGTCCCCAGGCTGGGTCTCATCGGACCACGCGATAGACCGATCGATCGCCGGCAGAACAGCCACAAGCACCACCATGAGAAGCACCGCGACGATCGCATACGGCAAACCCCTCTTGTCCATCCCCATCCACCTCTGATCCAGAGGAACCGAGTCACCTTTCAGCACGCCCACCATCTCCCGCGCTTCTCTCACCCAAACCGCCTGTACCAACTATCGCCAACGCTATCAATAGCCTGTTCTCCGCTCATCGGTGATGCCCGATCAGGGAACCACAACCGAAGCAGCAACGGCCTGGGCGAGGGACTGTCGCGGCAACGGTGTAAGAGGCGGTTTCATTTTCAGTGGTTCTCTGCCGCTGGCATGCGGTCGGCGAAGGTGATGGCGAACGCGTTCAGTGCTGGTTTCCACCGTACGGCCCATTTG
>JBAUJO010000188.1:0-12749 GCA_049683875.1 Ornithinimicrobium sp. | reverse complement strand
CATCCACTGCCATCCGGCAACGGCAACGGCAACGGCAACGGCAACGGCAACGGCAACGGCAACGGCAACGGCAACGGCAACGGCAACGGCGATGCGGGCGGGTCCGCCCGTGACCGAGCGGAAGAAGGTGCGGGTGATGGGATCGAGTCCGCCGTGCGAGATCGCCAGGGCTTCGTATGATGGCGTTCATCCGTTCGTCAGCGGGGGGTCACCCTGTGCTGCAACCATCTTCGTATCCGGTCCTGCCGAGTAGGAGCATGATGTCTCACAGAGTCCGCCGCGCGCTTGCGGTCGCCACGGTGTCCCTCAGCATGGTTGCATCTGCAGCCGTGCCCGCACAGGCCGCAGATGGTCGGCACGAGGGTGGCGGCCGACAGCACGAAGGGGGACACCACAAGGGTGGGCACCACAAGAAGGGGGCTGACTTCACGCTCACCATCCTGCACAACAACGATGGTGAGTCGAGCCTGCTGCCCAGCGAGGTCGAGGGGGCGGAGTACGGGGGAATCGCTCGTTTCGTCACCACGGTCCGTCAGCAGCGCCGCGAGGCCGGGAGACCGTCATACGACCGCGGCGAGGCCCGCCGGCGCGGGGTCGTCACCCTGAACTCCGGCGACAACTTCCTCGCCGGCCTGACTCGTGAGGCCTCCAACGAGGCCGGCGTCGACTACGACGCGCTGGCGGTGCGACAGGTCCGCTACGACGCCCTCGGCATCGGCAACCACGAGTTCGACTTCGGCACCGAGACCTTCGCCGCCTTCGCCGAGGCGGTGCAAGCGCGCGGAGGCTTGCCGATGGTCTCGGCGAACCTGGACTTCTCTGCCGACCCGGCGACGGCTGACCTGGACCAGCTGGTGCCCAGCACCGTCGTCCGGGAGCGGGGCGAGCGGATCGGTGTCGTCGGTCTCACCACGCAGACGCTGCGCCAGATCTCATCGCCCGGGCTGGTCGAGGTCGGGCAGGACCTGACCGGGATCGCGCAGGCCGAGGTCGACGCCCTCACCGAGCGCGGAGTGAACAAGATCGTGCTCGTCTCGCACCTGCAAGGTCTGCAGAGCGAGATCGACCTGGTCTCCTCGCTGCGTGACGTCGACGTGGTCATCGGCGGCGGCGGGGACGAGATCCTCGCCGAGGCTGGTGACGAGCTGGTCCCCGGAGACGAAGAGGAGATCTTCGGTGCCTATCCACGTGTCGCCACGGATGCCGACGGTGGGGAGGTCCCCGTGGTCACCACCCCGGGCAACTACCGCTACGTCGGGGCGCTCCAGGTCACGTTCGACCGCTCGGGCAACGTCGTGGACATCGACGAAGAGGACTCCGGTCTCGACGTCGTCGACTCGGCCATTCGACCCAACCGCCGAGCGCTGCGGACGATCGAGTCGCCGGTGGCTGCTGCGCGGGCCGAGCTCGATGCCCAGGTCGTGGCGAGCACGCAGGTGGTGCTCGACAACTCTCGCGCGGTCAAGCGGGTGCGCGAGTCGAACCTCGGCAACCTCATCGCCGACGCCCACCTGGCCGGTGCCGAGCAGCAGGCCACGGATCTGGGTCTACCCACGCCGCAGGTGTTCTTCGTCAACGGCGGCGGGATCCGAGGTGAGGACGTCGACGTCCCGGTCGGCGACATCAGCGTGGCCGACACGTTCTCGTTGCAGCCGTTCGGCAACTTCATCAGCATCGCGCAGGACGTGCCGTTCGCCTCCATCCGGCAGATCGTCGAGAACGGTCTGGTCAGTGGGGTCGGGGTGCCTGCCGGCGGGTTCATCCAGGTCTCGGACGGTACGCGCGTGCTCATCAACCCGGACGGGACCGTCGAGAGTCTGGTGCTCGCCGACGGGACCCAGGTCGTCGCCGGTGGGGTGACCCAGACCGGCACCGCGACCATCGCCCAGCTCAACTTCTCGATCAGCGGTGGTGACGGGCAGCCCGACCTGACGGCTGAGCCGGGGGTGAGCGTCACCCAGACACCACTGGGCGACCAGGCTTCGTTGCGTGCCTACCTGGAAGAGGTCGGGACGATCACTCCGGCGCAGTACCCACGAGAAGGGGAGGGCCGGATCCTGTTCGCCACCGAGGACGGTCCGAGCCAGGACCCCTCCTAGTCGCTCGCGCGGTCAACTCCGGCCGGAAGTCGGTGATGAACGGTCCCGTGAGTAGTGTTCGTAGACCACGCGCGAGGCGAACGTCCGGGTCTGGACCAGGTCGAAGCGCAGCGTCGCCACCACCGGCGGCAGCAACGGGGTACCGCCCCCGACGAGCACGGGGCTGCGGAAGATGTGCAGCTCATCGACCAGGTCGAGCTCGACGGCCTGCGCGGCGAGACCGGCGCCGCCGATCTCCACGTCCTTCTCGGTCGCCTCGAGCGCGGCAGCGATCTCCTCTGCCACCGACCCTTCAGCCAGGCGGGCGTTGCCGACGACGCTGTCGAGGGTTCGGCTGAAGACCACCTTGGGCAGGTCGGTCCATACATCCGCGAACTCGGCGCCGAGCTCACTCTCGCGCATCGACGGCTCCGTCTCCCACACCAGCATGGTCTCGTAGAGCCGACGACCGCACAGGATGCTGCCGAGGTTGCGCACCTGCCCGAGGTGGAACCGAAACTGCTCGTCGCCGGGGGCCCCCCATGCGAAAGTGCCGTCGCGGTCGGAGATGAACCCGTCGATAGAGGTGCCCATCGAGATGATCAGCATGATCGAATCCTCACTGCTGGGCCGCAAGTGCGTCGAGGTCGCGCCCGATGAACCGCGATCCCCGCAGGGTGCGGCTGCGGAACGTCCTGCTGTGCAGCAGCGCGGGTTCGTGCTCGCAAGTGCCCACACCAAGACTCTGGCACGAGCCACTGACACCGCGCGACTGCAACCCACCTGTCCTTTCGACCCGGCCAGACGCTCGACTGTCCGGCTCGCTCACCGCGTGCTCACCAGGGGCCTGCGCGGCCGTTGGCGTGATTCGACCGAGCCACAAGGCCCGATTGGCGTTCCTGCGCCGCTTCGACCACGTCGGGTATCACCGTCGTCGATCTCGATGGAGCGAGATCGTGATACTCAACCCCCGGACGACGGCACCCGGCTGGAGCTGTCCAGCCTTGCGGTCCGACAGGGCTCGCCCACGGCCAGGCCGACGAACAGGACGTGGGTCGAACCGGTCATCGCCCGACGTAGGTCCACGGAATCCTTCGGGCGCCCAGCGGGTTGCCCATGAAGTCCGAACCCCCGTGTGGAAAGGCCCGCCATGTCTGTCACCGATGAGCTTCTGAGCAACGCCCGTTCCTATGCCGACTCCTTCCACAGGGGCGACCTCCCGCTGCCTCCGGCCCGGGGCGTCGCCGTGGTGGCCTGTATGGACGCGAGGCTGAACGTCTACGGGCTGCTGGGTCTGAACGAGGGTGATGGCCACGTCATCCGCAACGCCGGTGGCGTCGTCACCGCAGACGCGCTGCGATCCCTGGCGATCAGCCAGCGGCTGCTTGGCACGACCGAGATCGTCCTCATCCATCACACCGACTGCGGCATGCTGACGTTCACCGACGACCAGTTCCGCAGCAGCATCGAAGCCGACACCGGTGTCAAACCGGCCTGGTCGGCCGAGACCTTCACCGATCTCGACGCCGATGTGCGGCAGAGCATCGCTCGCATCGGGGCCGACACCTCCATCCCGACCAAGGACTCCGTGCGCGGGTTCGTCTACGACGTCAGCACCGGCGACCTGCGAGAGGTCACCGCCTGAGGCACGGTCAAGGCCCCGTGGGCCCGTTCTCTGCTCAGGGGTGCGTGCGGCCAGCCTGGCCCAGTTCATCGCGCTTGCTGGCGAGGTAGGCACGTTCGGCAGAGTTGTGCGTGGCGGCGATGGCGGCGTCGTAGGCCTTCGCCGCTTCAGTGAAGCGGTCGAGTCTGCGCAGCAGGTCGGCTCGTGTGGCATGCCAGGCGTGGTAGCCGGCGAGAGGAAGCCTGTCGACGACGCTCAGAGCAACCTGCGGGCCGTCCAGCTCGGCCACTGCGACCGCGCGGTTCAGTGCGACGATCGCGGACGGGTCGAGCACGGTCAGCTGGTCGTACAGGGCCACCACCTGCGCCCAGTCGGTCGCGGAGGCCGATGGGGCGTCGGTGTGGACGGCGTTGATCGCCGCAAGGATCTGGTAGCGCCCCGGCCGGTCGGTCCGCAGGCACTCCCGGACGAGGGCGTGACCCTGGGCGAGGGTCTCATGGTCCCAGGCCGCCCGGTCCTGTTCGGCCATCGGGACCAGCTGGCCCCCGACGTCGACGCGCGCGCGATGACGAGCCTCGGTGAGCAGCATGAGCGCCAACAGGCCGGTCACCTCCGGCTCCTCCGGAAGCAACCCGCGCAGGATCCGGGTCAGCCGGAGGGCCTCCCCAGTGAGCTCGGCGCGCAGCGGCTCGGCGTCGCTGGAAGCGAGGTACCCCTCGTTGTAGATCAGGAACAGCACGGCGAGGACGCCGCTCAGACGGTGCCGGAGGTCCGCGGCCTCCGGCACCCGGAACGGCACTCGCGCGGCGGCGATCTTCTTCTTCGCCCGGGTGATCCGCTGTGCCATGGTCGTTTCGGGCACCAGGAACGCCCGGGCGATCTCCGCCACCGTCAGCCCACCGAGCAGGCGCAAGGTCAACGCGACCCGTGCCTCCGGCGCGAGCGCCGGGTGGGCGCACGTGAACATCAGCCGCAGCCGGTCGTCCTCGACAAGTCCAATGGGCACATGGGGGGTCTGGTCATGGTGCACGAGGGCCGCCCGTTGCTTGAGTTCGCGCTGATTCTCGCGGCGGAGCTTGTCGATGGCCGCGTTCCCGGCGACGGTGGTCAACCATCCGCCGGGGTTGGCCGGCACGCCCGCCTCCGGCCACCTCTCCAGGGCAGCCACCAGCGCCTCCCCGGCAGCCTCCTCAGCGATGTCGATGTCGCCGAAGCGGCGGACCAGGGAGGCGACCAAGCGGCCGTACTCCTCTCGGAAGACGCGCTCGACGGCTCGTGCTGAGCCGGTCGTCACCGCGTCCCCTGCCGGGGTCTCAGGCCAGGCCCTCGAAGGGACGGACCTCGACCTTGCCGCGGCACGCGCTCGAGCCTTCCGCAGCGAGCGCGAGTGCCACGTCGAGGTCGGGCGCCTCGATGACCCAGAACCCTCCGATGACCTCTTTGGTCTCCAGGTAGGGGCCGTCGGTCATCACGGGGGACTCACCCAAGCCGTCGACGACGGTTGCGGTGGACGCCTCCTGCAGGCCGCCACCGAACACGTAGTACCCCTCGGCCTGGAGCTTGTCGTTGAAGGCCCCGGTGGCGGCGAACGCCTCCTCCATGGCCTCCCGCGAGCCGTAGTTGCCGTACTCGCTTCGCTCGATCGGGCCGTGCACGCTCAACAGGTAGTGCGCCATCTGATCTCTCCTCTGTTCGGGGGGTCCCGTCGACCGCCTCTGTCACCACGACGAACAGCATCCTGCCGATACGACAGTGCAGACGAAGAACGGCAGGCTTGTGCGATACCGAGGGTAGCCGTGGGACGCGCGCGGCCGGGCTCTGAGCGCAGCGACCTTCGCTGTCGTGCATGGTGTGTCGAATATCACAGTGCGACATATGCGTGGCTGGTATGCGCCAGAGCAGGGCCAAAGAAGTTGAACTGACGGCCCCGAAGTCCAATCCGCGCAGGTCACAGGGAGGCATCCGCGGTGTTTCCGTATGGTAAAGACCGCACAAACTTGGTATAGGGATAGTAAAGAGATTTTGGTACGTTGAGGGCTCCCTGTTTCCCCTGGCCGTGGTCTCGGCCTTCCCTGGAGGTTGTAGTGAGCTTGACAAGCGTGCGCCCAGCCCCGGCGTCCGTGCCCGAAAGCACCGGAGCATCCAGCGCTCCCGATCGTCTCCATCACTTCTTCGAGCGGTCGGCCGACACCAGGCCGGACGCCGTTGCGCTGGTGTGCGAGTCGCAGGACTACACCTATGAAGAGCTCGACACCCGCGCGAACCGACTGGCCAACCACCTGTTGAGCTCGGGCTTGGAGACTGGGTCTCGCGTGGGGATCTTCATCGAGCGGTCGGTGGACCTGTACGTCTCTCTGCTCGCTGCGATGAAGACCTCGGCCACATTCGTCCCGATCGACCCCTCGGCGCCGGCCGACCGCGTGGCCTACATCGCGCAGGACTCAGAGCTCAGCGTGATCATCACCACCTCGGCGTCGGCCCCTGCGTGCGAGGAAGCCCCCGTGTGGGTCGTGCCGGTGGACACCCTGGCCCGGGAGATCGCTGACGCCCCGCGAGGTCGCCCCAGGGTCGACGCGGGCGGGGACCCGATCTGTTACATCCTCTACACCTCGGGCTCGACCGGTCGTCCGAAGGGCGTTGAGATCGCCCAGTCGAGCATCTGTAACTTCATCAGCATCGTCCCCGAGATCTACGGCGTGACCCCCTCCGAGCGCGTCTACCAGGGCATGGTCGCCGCCTTCGACTTCTCCTTCGAGGAGATCTGGCCCACCTGGGCCGTGGGCGCGACCCTGGTCGCCGGCCCGACGGACGGACGCCGTGTGGGCCCAGGTCTGGCTCAGTTCCTGGAGGAGTCCGCGGTCACGATGATCTACTGCGTGCCCACCGTGCTGGCCACGCTGGACCGGACGATCCCCTCGATCCGCACCGTGAACGTCGGCGGCGAGGCGTGCCCGGCCGAGCTCGTGACCCGATGGGGCCAGAGCGGGCGCCGCATCCTGAACACCTACGGGCCCACCGAGACGACCATCACGTGCACGATGGCCGAGCTCTATGCCGGCCAGCCCGTGACGATCGGGCATCCTCTGCCGACGTACTCCATCACCCTGCTCGACGACGAGCTGCAGCCGGTTCCTCATGGCGAGGTGGGTGAGATCTGTGTGGGCGGCCCCGGTGTGGCCCGGGGGTACGTGAACCGCCCGGACCTCACGGCCGATCGGTTCATTCCGGACCCCTCCGGCGAGGGATCGCGCATCTACCGGACCGGCGACCTCGGCCGCATCCTCGACGACGGTCAGATCGAGTACCTCGGCCGCGCCGACAGTGAGGTCAAGGTCCGCGGGCACCGCGTCGACCTGGGTGAGATCGAGAGCGTGCTGCTGCAGGACGAGGCGGTCAGCGGCGCCGTGGTGAACCTCCATCAGGCGCCTGGCGCCACCGACGAGCTGGTGGCCTACGTCGTGCTGGCCGAGCCGGACCGACACTACGAGAGGGGCCTGGCGCAGCGGTTGCACGCCCGGGCCCAGTCCCGGCTCCCCGCATATATGGTGCCGGCGTTCCTGGAATGGATCGACGCGCTGCCGATGATGCCCAGCGGCAAGGTGGACCGGAACCGTCTGCCCGAGCCGCAGGGGGGCAGGCTCGTCGGCGGAACCGGCGAGTACGTCGCGCCCACCACCGGCACCGAGCGCCGGCTCGCCGGCGTGTGGGAGAGCGTGCTCAGCCTGCCGGAGGGGCACGCCTCGGTCGAAGCAGACCTCTTCGACGACCTCGGTGGTCACTCTCTGGTCGCGGCGACCTTGATCTCCAAGCTGCGCGCCACCGGCTACGAGGGCACGGAGGGGCTCTCCGTGCTGGACGTCTACGCACATCCGACGGTGCGCTCGTTGGCGCAGGCCGTGGACGAGCGCGTGATGGAGGCCGGCCTCTCCGCTACCGCTGAAGCGGGTCCGGCACCGAAGCGGTCCGCCGTGGCGCCCCCGCGCACCTGGCGGGTCATGACCTTCGGTCTGACCCAGCTCAGCTGGATCTACGCACTGCTCTTCGTCTTCATGCTGCCGCTGGGGGTCGTGTACAGCCTGAACAACGGTGTGCCCTCCTTCGCGATGGCACAACAGCTGCTGCTGACCCTGCCGCTGTCCTACCTCGTCGGACGCTGGCTGCTGCCGCTGGCGGCGGCTCGCGCGATCGGCGCGGGGCTGCGCGAGGGGACCTACCCGCTCTGGGGTGCGACGCACCTGCGCGTCTGGGCGGTCCAGCGAGCCATGTCCCTGTCACCGCTAGCCCGGCTGGCTGGTTCACCGTGGGCCGCCGGCTACCTCCGGCTCGCCGGCGCTCGCGTCGGGGATGCCTGCCACATCGGCACCGGCCAGGTGCCGCTGCCCGGTCTGGTCGACCTCAAAGACGCTGCCACCATCGGCTATGCGGCGGACCTGAGCGCCTTCAGCATCGCCGACGGGGAGCTGCGTCTGGGACGTATCGACGTGGGCCACGGTGCGGCGGTCGCTGGCAACTGTGTGCTGCAGGGACCCTGCAGCCTGGGCAGTCACGCGGTCCTGCGTGAGCAGTCCCTGCTTCTCGCCGGAAGCGAGGTTCCCGACAAGGCAACGTGGTCGGGTTCCCCGGCCAAGCCCCAGACCAGCAGTGGCGACCCGGTCTTCGACATGATGGCCGAGTGCGACAAGGCACCTCGGTCGTGGCCGCGTCCGCTGTTGATGTGGTTCGGCGTCGGCCTGGCTGCTCTTGAGCTGCTGCCACTCCTGGCCCTGGTGCCGATGATCGCCGTCATCTGGGCCGTGCTTCTGGCCTGGGGTGACGGTGCGGCGCTGGTGGCGACCGCGTTCAGCGGGCCGATCTTCGTGGCCAGCAGCTGCGCGCTCATCCTGGGGATGCACCGCTTTGCGCTGCTGCAGACGCCAGTCGGTATTCACCACCTGCGCTCCCAGCTCGGTCTGGAGAAGTGGTTCGGGGAGAAGCTGCTCGACCTCAGCCTCGAGCTGAACAACTCCCTGTACGCCACGCTCTACACCCCGTACTGGCTACGGGCGCTCGGCGCGCACGTCGGCAAGGGCGCCGAGGTGTCCACTATCGCCAACATCGACCCGGACCTGCTCACCCTCGAGGACGGGTGCTTCGTCGCTGACATGGCCAGCGTGGGAAGCGCCACGTACTGCAACGGCCACGTCGCCTTCCGCGAGACGGTCGTGGGCTCCCGGGCCTTCGTGGGCAACGCCGCGTTCGTCCCGTCGGGCTCTCACCTGGGGGACGAGTCGCTCATCGGAGTTCAGTCCGTGCCTCCGGTCAGCGGAGTCGCGCGGGGCACATCCTGGCTCGGCTCGCCTCCGTTCTTCCTGCCGCGACGCGAGATGTACGACGAGTTCACCGAGGAGCAGACCTTCCGGCCCTCGACCAAGCAGGTCTCGGCCCGCTTGGCCATCGAGCTCCTGCGGATCGTCATGCCCGCCTCGATCCTGGCGCTGTCGACGTTCGGCACCCTGTACACCCTGTCGTTCGTCGCGGGTGCTGTGCCGCTGTGGGCGACGGTCCTGGCGACCCCCGTGGTCGCGCTCGGCTTCAGCCTGCTCGTCGTCCTCCTGGCGGCCGCGATCAAGTGGGCCGTCGTCGGCCGCTACCGGCGGCGCGTCGAGCCGCTGTGGAGCTCGTTCGTGCGGCGCACCGAGTTCGTCACCGGAATCTACGAGACCACCGCGGTCCCCGTGCTGTTGGCCACGTTGGCAGGCACGCCCGCCCTGGGCCCGCTGCTGCGACTGTTCGGGGTCCACGTCGGTCGGCGCACGCTGGTCGACACCACGTACGTGACCGAGTTCGACCTCGTGCATCTCGGCGACGACGTCGCCGTCGGCACCAACGCCTCACTGCAGACCCACCTCTTCGAGGACCGTGTCATGAAGATGTCGACGGTCACGGTGGAGAACGGAGCCAGCGTCGGCACTCGTGCCGTCGTCCTCTACGACGCTGTCGTGGAGGAGCGCGCCAACCTCGCCCCGCTGTCCCTGGCGATGAAGGGCGAGACCCTCCCACAAGAAACCGACTGGACCGGCATCCCGGCCCAGCACACCCCCCGTCGTGACGTCGTGCACGCAACCGCCGTCCCAGCGGATGAACAGCGAGAAGGAGAGTCGCTCTGATGGCTCAGTCGACCCTGGAGCGACCTGAGGTGGTCGCTCCTTCCATCGCCCACGCCTGCGAGCCGATGACCTCCGGGCCGGTGCGGGCCGAAACTCCGGTCGGCTCCGGGCCGGGCCGGGTTCGGCTCCGAGGCATCGACGCCGCCCGAGGCCTGGCCCTGCTGGGAATGATGGTGGTACACATCCTTCCCGCGACCGGCGCCGACAACAATCTCACGCTCCCGTGGGCCCTGTCGGTGGGCAAGGCCTCCGCGCTGTTCGCGGTGGTCGCCGGCGTCGGCATCGCCATGACGACCGGTCGGCCCGAGCGGCTCGTGGGGCGGCGGTATGCCGCTGCCTCGGCGTCGTTGGTCGCACGCGCAGTGGCGATCGGCATCCTCGGCCTCCTGCTGGGCTTCGTCGTGCCGAGTGAGAACGCCCTGGTGATCCTGCCCTACTACGCGATCCTGTTTTTGCTGGCCATCCCTCTCATTCGGCTGGAACGGGGCCAGCTGGTCGCCCTCACCGTGGGGATCATCGTGCTGGTGCCGATCGCCAGCCATCTCTGGCGAGCCGTGAACGGCGGCGTGACGGGCGACCTGACGAACCCCACGCTGTCGACTGTCGCGTCGCAGCCGTGGGAGGTGCTCAACATGCTGCTCGTCACGGGTGGCTATCCGGCGCTGGCCTGGACTGCTTACATCTGTGCCGGGCTGGCCATCGGTCGCTCAGCCTTGGCCCTGCGCAGCTCGGCTGCCGCCGTCATGGTGCTCGGGGTCCTCATCGCCGGCGCCGCGAGCCTGGGCTCGTGGTTCCTGCTGGAGCAGGCCGGAGGACGAGCCGCGCTCGACAGTGCCTCTACGGCAACGTCCTCGGTCAACAGCGAGCTCAATATCCTCGCTGGCGGCGCTGAGGGCACCCTGCCCACGGATACTGGCTGGTGGCTCGCGACAGACGTGCCGCACTCCGGCACGCCCTTCGATCTGCTGCTCACCATCGGGATCGCCATGGCCGTCCTCGGCGCGATGATCTTGCTCTGCCGGGCTGCCGGGGGGCTGATGCTCCCCCTGACCGCCGTGGGCAGCATGCCGCTGACCATGTACACGACTCATCTGCTCCTGCTGGTGCAGCCCTGGATGCCCTCCGATGCCACCGTCGCCTTCATGATCCAGCTGGTCGCCTTGACCACGCTGGCGCTGGTGTGGAGTGCCTACTTCCGCCGCGGGCCGCTGGAGCATCTGGTGCGCGTCGTATCGTTGGCCGCTGGCCGGCGAGTGTCTTCCGGCGGGTCCGGAGCCGGAGGTCAGCGCTCGGCGACGCGCACGCCTGGCCGGCACCGCGTGGAACGGAACCCGCTCCAGGTAACCTGACGGGGTTCGGTCGTCCGGAGGACGACATCCCAACCAGTCCCGTGACAGGAGTGCCACGTCGTGCGGGTTCCATTGACGCGGCACTGGATGGCGGCCGCGCTGAGCTGTGTGGTCCTCGCTGGCTGCTCGTCGTCGACGAGCGACGCTCCGGTCATCTCAGACGGTGCTCGTGTCAAGCCGTGGCCGGACAGGCCCGTGGTGGACGTGAGCATCGTCATGGACGAAGACCTCGGCGGCGCTCAGGGGTCTCAGGTCATCGAGTTCACCCCCGACGAACGCGCCTGTGAGGTGGTACTCCGCACGTGGCCCAACGAGCCCTCGACGGCCAGCGACGGCACCAGCCTTGAGGTGACCCGGGCCCAGGTGGCTGGTGAGCCGGTGACGCTCGACGTGAGCCAGGCCGGGGCCCCCGAACGCGCGCCGGGCACGCTGGTCGAGCTCCCTCTACCGCAGTGTCTGGAGGCGGGGGAACGGGTCGAGATCGACCTCGACTTCTCCTTGATGCTGGGTCGGACCGACCAGGAGCGCCTGGGCGTCGACCCGGATGCCGACATCGCCTGGTTCGCCGGGGGCCTTCCGGTGCTGGCGTGGGTGCGCGACCAGGGGTGGGTCCGTGACGACGCGGTGTCGCTGGCGGGGGAGACTGCCACCACCGAGGACTTCGAGCTGGCCTCCATGACGGTCACCGCGCCGGAGGAGTACGCAGTCATGGGCACGGGGTCGTCTTCCGGAAGGGTCGCTGCCGACCGTTCGGGGTGGACCGAGCACCGGTTCGAGGCTCCGGCAGTCCGTAACATCGCGGTCTCGGTCGGGCGGTTCGATGTGCGGACCACACAGGCCGACGGGGTGCGGATACGGGTGGCAGTCCCGGCGGAGGGCACCGTTGTGGGCGGACGGGAGTGGCTCGACGCTCACGTGAAGTATCTCAAGAGGCTCGAGGAGCTGCTCGGCCCCTATCCATATGACGACCTGTGGGTGACGGTGACCCCGACGCGGATGTCCGGAATCGAGTCGCCGACGGCGCTGTTCTATGGCGATGTGCGTCGGCGGACCCTGGACGGCCTGGTGGCTCACGAGCTGGCCCATCAATGGTTCTACTCTCTCGTCGGGAACAACCAGGCCCGCGACCCGTGGATCGACGAGTCCTTCGCCACGTTCGCGCAGGCGGTGGCGACCGGGACCGAGGACAGCTTCGAGCTCGACGAGGTCGACGCGGATGTAGCCGGATACCTGGGGTACCCGATGGAGTACTGGAACCGGCAGGGGGGCTTCAACGACTACTACGCAGGCATCTACGACCAGGGAGCGGCCGCGCTGCTGGCGGCCCGCGAAGCATCGGGTGAGGATCGCTTCGACGCCGCACTGCTCGCCTACCTGCGGCAGAACGCGCACCAGGTCAGCGATCCCGACGACGTCGAGACCGCCTTCGAAGACCTACCGGAGGCGGTGGATGTGCTCCGTGAATACGGAGCCTTCGACGGTCCCCCGACCAGCTTCCCCTTCGGATGAGCCCGCGAGAGTCCGCAGTCCTGGCCGCGCTGTTGCCCGCGTC
>JBAUJO010000187.1:0-5417 GCA_049683875.1 Ornithinimicrobium sp. | reverse complement strand
GTTCACCACCTCGACCTACCGCATGGGAAGCCCTCCGAGGAGGGCATCGCGGAGACACGGCGGGTTCTCGATGGGCTCCTGGGGCGGCCCGCCCCCATCAACGACTCGCTCCGCTACATCTTGGTCGGGACCGGTCGCGAATCGCCCACCGAGAAGGAGTGCCAGGCACTGGGCGTCGACACCGAGCGTCTCCCACTGTTCGGATGACGATCGGCTTGCGGACTCGCTTTGCGCGTCACCCTTCGCTGAGCCAGGGATCAATGAGGGTGAGCCCGATCTGACTGAAATCGTCGGTATTGCGCGTAGCGAGGGCAGCGTCGTGGCATCTGCAGATGGCGGCGATCTGGGCATCGAAGCCGGCGATTGGCGCCCCCGTTTGCTGGCGCTCGACCACGACGAGGGCGTACTGGTTGGCAGCGGTGACATCGAAAGGCAGGACGCGATCTGCGAACGCGCCGAAGACATCATCTGCCGCCTCACCAAACAGAGTCCTGCGCCGACCTGCTGGCAGGCGGGCGATGCCGAACCTCACCTCGGCTAGCGTCACTGACGTTGTGTAGGCCATGGCCGGCGGCAATTGCCGGACCCACTCTTGGACCCGGCTATCCGGTGCCGACCGCATCAATTCGGAGATGACATTGGTATCCAAGATGATGGCGCCCTGGGCAGGCGCGGAGTAGATCGTCACCGGGTGAGGTCGGCCGCTCGAGGCAACTCCACACGATGCGGCAGATCGAGTTCGACTCCACCGAGTTCGCCAAAGCGAGCCATGAGTGTGAGGGCCAGACCATCGGTATCCCTGGGCGGGCTGACAGCGTCGGTCAGGATCGCGCGGATCTCCGCCTCCATCGAACGTCCATTCTCCGCCGCACGCAGACGCAGCAGCTCACGCACCGAATCATCCAGGTCTCTCACACTCACAGCAGCCACAGGATCACCCTTTCTGCTATCAATGCTAGCAGACAAGGTGACCCACACGCGGATCCCCAAACGGATCGCGTGGAGATCAGGGTCGTCTTGCTATCGTCTTGAGACGGCAGGGTGTCGCTCTGGCGAGCGGGTGATGGGCTTCTGTGAGGACGGGATCAGAGCGAAGGTGAGCAGATTGCTTAACGACTCGGCCGACGTCGAATTGCGCCGTCTGGTGCTGCCAGACTTCGCGTTGGAGCGGTATTTCAGCCGGTGGGAGTTCGCCGCTGAGCACCATTTGACCGCCTCCGATGCCGAGTCGATGACGATGGCGGACTTGTTGGACCACGGTGACGATGAGGACCGAGCGAGTCTCGAACAGTTGTGGCTGGGTTATAGCCCGACGTGGGGCACTGATCCGCTGCGCGCCGCCATCGCTGGCGGCTACGACACGTTGGTTGCCGATGATGTGCTGGCCTTCGCCGGGGCAGGGGAGGCCCTGTTTTGGGCCATGCAACTTTTCGTGGAGGCAGGCGACCACGTGATTGTCACGGTTCCCAACTATCAATCGATCGAGTCGATCCCGGTGGCGACCGGCGTGCATGTTGAAGGGCTCCCGCTGTGGAGCGGGCACGGCGCGGACTTGCAGTGGATTCTGGACGTCGATCGGTTCGCCGCGATGTTGCGTCCTGAGACGACCCTGGTGTCCGTGAACTTCCCCAACAATCCGACCGGTTTCGTGCCCGACCAGCAAAGTTGGGTCGCCTTTCTTGCCCTGTGCGAGCGGCGCGGTATTCGGGTGATCAGCGATGAGGTCTACCGAGGGGTAGAGACCGATCGCACACGCACGCTGCCAGCAGCGGCCGACCTCAACCCACGGGCGCTATCGATTTCTGTGCTGTCGAAGGCCTACGGCCTGCCAGGTCTGCGGGTGGGGTGGGTCGCTAGCCACGACCGCGAGGCGCTCAGCGCGCTAGAGCGGGCCAAGCACTACACGAGCATCTGCAACGCCGGACCCAGCGAGCACCTAGCCACCCTGGCATTGCGCCACGGTGAGCAGATCCTGGCACGGAACCGGCAGATCATTGCCAGCAACCACCAGGCCGTAGCCGCCTTCGCGACGGCACACCCGGACGCTATCGACTACCAAGGACCCGACGGCGGGTGCGTGGCCTTCCCGCGCTACCTAGGTGACGACGGAGTCGAGACGTTCTGCACTCGGGCCGTCCAGGAGTCCGGGATCATGCTGTTGCCTGCCTCGCTCTACCGTTCCGATCTAGCACAAGTGCCGACCGACCGCTTTCGGATCGGGTTGGGTCGGCGCAGCGTGCCGACCTCACTCCAAGCGCTGCACGAACATCTGACTTGAGACACGCGACAGCCACCAGTGGTCTCCTCGCCCAGTGACGACGATCCGTTTCGAGCAGGGGCGCTCCACCGCACCTTTGTGCACACATCCCCATCCGAAACGCCAGCCACCCCCTGAGTTGCGTCCCGGATGAGGCCGTTGCTCGGAAAGGACTCGGCATTCACAGGTGTGTCAGTTGGGGATCCCCTTCGGTTCCGCTTACAGCAGCGACTTGAGGTCGGAAGAGCACGGCTAGCGAGTCACCCGGTCCCGAGATCGATCCTCACTACGCCAGGCACGACGCGCAGCAGGGGGTGCCCTCGGGGGGTCCTCGTTGCGGGTTGGCTGTATCAGGCTTTGTCTTGGCCTGGGGCGTCAGTCCATCCGTCTTCTGGGTCGCCCGAGGATCGCGGCGGCCAGCGTTGAGTCGACGATGATCGAGGTGAAGGCACCGCTGGCGGCAGCGGCGCGCAGGGCGGTTGCCCGCCGGGGTCCGTGGGCAAAGCCAATGACGTGTCGGGCCGCATGAAGCTGGGGGAGGCCGACGGCGATGATGCGGCCGTCCAGAGGAGTAGGTACTACGACACCCCGAGCGTTGAGCAGGTTGCCGGAGAACTCGGCCACGACGCCGGCTTGGGCGCACGTGCGTCGGATGTCGGATGAGACCTTCTCCCAGACTGCTGACTCTCCGGAGGACCAGGCCCCAATAGCTACGACCGCGAGATCCATCGCTTCAGCCTGGGCCAGCGCCTCGGCAACAACAGGCTGGCGGCGAACGTCCTTGGCGGTGGACTGTTGGTCCACGACCAAGGGAGCGTAGAGCGGGTAGCTGTGGATTCCTCCTCTGCGGTCGAGTTGCATGAGCATTCGGCTCAGCGTCCCGCTGCCCGCAATCTCGAAGGCGCCGGTGAGCTGGACCAAGGAGCACGGTGGCAGGGCGGGGAAGAAGCGGGCTGCTTGATCCAGGGTTCGAGACCACGATATGCCGACCGTCATGCCTGGGCGGATCACGTCACGCATGGCCGTGAAGACCACGGCGCCGAACTGTCGAGCGCGCACCTCGTCGGCTTTGTCGTGCAGGACAACGATACGAGCGCTGTCGATTCCGAGCCTGTCCGCGAGCGCCTGCTCCCGGGTCGACTTGGGAAGGCGCGGGTCGTGAACCTCGATCGTGACGACGCCGCTGGCATGAGCCTCCTCGAGCATGCGGGCGACCTTGAACCGGCTGATGCCGAACGCTCTTGCGATGTCCACTTTCGAAACGTTGTCCAGGTGGTAGGCCCTGGCGAGCTCGGCGAGCAGCGCGCGGCGTTGACCATCGTCATCCTCAAACGCGGTCTTCTCCGACACGTCTGCCTCCCGTTGCTCATCTGAGCATACGCTGTTCTCCGGAGAAGGATCCAGTCCCTCTACTCGCTGAGCAGGTCCTTTGCCTGGCTCACCATTGGAAATGACAACGAACTCTAGTGCTCAGATGAGCGGAGTTTGGTCATGCCGCACCTGGCCCTACTTTGTGAGTGTTGACTCAGCGATGACGCAGTCGCCAGTGAAGACCACTGAACACACCTACGGCCAGGAGGCGCCATGACGGCAGCGAAGACGGCGAATATGTCCGGCAGGTTGGAGGCAGGCACTCTCGACGGGGTGAGGGATCGGGGGATTCCGGTGCCTGAGTACGACCGATCAGGACTCGTGACGGGGATCGTGCACGTGGGGGTAGGGGGTTTCCACCGCTCACACCAGGCGATGGTCGTTGACCGCCTGCTGAGCGCCGGCAAGGCCCGAGACTTCGCGATCTGCGGCGTTGGTGTGCTGCCCCATGACCGCGCAATGGCGGACGTCATGAAGGACCAGGACGGGCTCTACACCCTTGTCGCCAAGCACGCCGACGGGTCGCGCGAGGCACGGGTCATTGACAGCATCGTCGACTACCTCTTCGCACCGGAGGACCCTGACGCGGTCATCGAGCGGTTGGCCTCGCCAGATACCAAAATCGTCTCGCTCACGATCTCCGAAGGTGGGTACAACCGCGACTCCAGCACAGCGCAGTTCATCGAATCGAACGCCGGTGTGCAGCACGATCTGGCGAACCCGGATGCGCCGCAGACCGCGTTCGGGTATGTCGTGGCCGGTTTGCGGCGACGACGCGAGCGCGGGCTTGGTCCGTTCACGGTGATGTCGTGCGACAACCTTGCCGAGAACGGTCACATCGCTCGCGACAGCTTCACCTCGTTCGCCCGCCTGCTCGACCCCGAGCTTGGCGACTGGGTTGCCGAGCACGTGCGCTTCCCCAGTTCGATGGTGGACCGGATCACCCCGGTCACCAGTGACGCTGACCGTGCCGCCACCACGGACACACTGGGTGTCGAAGACGCGTGGCCGGTCGTGGCGGAGCCCTACTTCGCCTGGGCGTTGGAAGACGACTTCGCCGCCGCACGTCCGCCTTTCGAAGAAGCCGGTGTAGACGTGGTCGCGGATGTCGGTCCGTGGGAGCGGATGAAGCTGCGGTTGGCCAACGGTGGTCACCAGGCGCTGTGCCATGTGGGTGTCTTGGCCGGTTTCACCTACGCCCACGAAGCCGCCGCCGACCCTGGAATCGCGGCCTACCTCACGACCTACCTCGACGACGAGGCTTCGCCGACGCTCGAGCAACTGCCCGGACTGGAGGCCTTCAAGGACGCGCTGCTCGACCGCTGGCGCAACCCCGAGATCGCCGACACCCTCGATCGCATCCGCACCGACTCCAGTGATCGCCTCCCCGTGTGGTTGCTGCCCGTGGTCATCGACAACATTGCATCCGATGGCCCGGTGCGCGCCTCGGCTACTGCCTGCGCGGCATGGGCTCAAGCATGCGCGGGCCGCGACGACCAGGGGCGGGAACTGCCCATCCTGGACCGAGCCGCAGAGCACCTGTCCGCTTTGGCAGCCAGCGAAAACAAGGAGCCTACAGGCTTCCTGGACGAGCGCAGCCTGTTCGGTGACCTCGTCGAATCGCCTCGCTTCCGCGCAGCCTTTCTCAAGGCCCGCGAGTCGTTGGACAGCGCCGGAGCGCTCGCGACCGTCGCGAGGTTCATTGACGGAGGCAAGTGATGGCACTCATCGCAGGGGTGGACTCCTCTACGCAGTCCACAAAGATCGTGCTTCACGACGAGGACGACTT
>JBAUJO010000186.1:0-62150 GCA_049683875.1 Ornithinimicrobium sp. | reverse complement strand
GACTGGCTGGGCGTGGCCCAGATGGCGGAGGCGCTGGCCCTGCGCGCGGCCGGCATCACCGCCCCGGTGCTCACCTGGCTGCATACCTCGGGGGTGGACTACGCGCGCGCTATCGCCGCCGACGTGGAGATCGGGCTGTCGGCTCCTTGGGCCGTCAACCAGGTCGGTGCCGCAGCCATCGCCGTCGGCCGGCCGGCCCGTGTCCATCTCAAGGCGGACACCGGCCTGGGCCGTAACGGTGCCTACACCGGCAGTCACGACTGGGCCGACCTGGTCGGCGCCGCGGCGGCCGCTCGTAATGAGGGCCTGCTGGAGGTCACGGGGTTGTTCACCCACTTCGCCTACGCCGACGCGCCTGGCCATCCCACCGTCCGCGCGCAGGAACAGAACTTCGCCTCGGCGGTCGAGCTCGCCGAAGGCGCCGGCCTGCGGCCGTTGGTGCGGCACATGTCGAACTCGGCCGCCACGCTGACCAACCCCGGGGCCGCATGGGACATGGTGCGGCCTGGACTGTCGGTGTTCGGCCTGTCACCGGTGCCGGACATCGGCGATCCCGCCGCGTTCGGTCTGGTGCCGGCGATGACCGTGACCGCACGTGCCGCCACGGTGAAGCGCGTTCCGGCGGGCCAAGGCGTCTCCTATGGCCATACCTTCACCACCGAGCGCGAGACGACCCTGGTCGACGTCCCCCTGGGCTACGCAGACGGGGTGCCCCGTCACGGGTCCAACGCCGTGCAGGCGTGGGTAGCCGGCCGGAGGTGCCGGATCGCCGGCCGCGTGTGCATGGACCAGTTCGTCATCGACGTCGGTGACCAGGAGGTGGGCGCCGGTGACGAGGTGGTCCTGTTCGGGACGGGCACGCGCGGGGAGCCGACCGCGGCGGACTGGGCCGAGGCCGTCGGCACCATCGACTACGAGATCGTCACCCGCTTCGGTCCGGCGCTGCCACGGGTCTACCGAGGTGGCCCTGAGCAATGAGCTCCTGCCTGTCCGTTGCCGCGGACGACGGAGTCAGGTTGTACGTCGAGATCGACGCCCCGAGCCCGGCCACGCCTACGACGCCGACGAGTGCCCCGTCCCCGCTGGCCGCCACGCCGACGGTGGTGCTCTGCCACGGCTACACGCTGGACCGTCGCTGCTGGACCCACCAGCGACGCTCGCTGAGCGAGGCAGGGTATGCCGTGGTGGTGTGGGACCAACGCGGGCACGGCAGGTCGCAGACAGGTCCGGTGGCGAGCTACACCATCGACCAGCTCGGCCGGGATCTGGCGGCGGTAGTCGAGCGCGCAGCGCCACACGGTCCGGTGGTGCTGGTCGGACACTCCATGGGAGGGATGGCCGTCATGTCGATGGCCGGCCAGCCGGGGACGACCGTGCTCAAGCGGGTGGTCGCCGTGGCCTTCCTGGACAGCAGCGTCGGGGACATGCATCGGGTCGACTGGGGAATGGGGTCGGTCGTCGGGGGGTGGATCAACCGTGTCGGACCGAGGCTCGCCGCCGGTCTAGACCCCCATCAACGCACCATCCAGACCGGGTTGGGTTGGTTTCCGTGGCTGGCCACGCCTGTCGTGGCCGCCGCCTCCTTCGGCTCCAGGGTGTCCCGCGAGGTGGCCCGGCTGACCGCACAGATGATGGTGGATACCGACTTCACCGTGACCTCCGGCTTCGCCCCGACGCTCACCGCGCACGACCAGCGCGATGCGGTGGGCGCATTGGCACACCTGCCCGCACTGGTCATGGTGGGGGATCGCGACGTGTTGACCCCGCCCGAGCACAGCGACACCCTGGCCCGGTTCCTGCCGCTGGCGACCCACGTGGTGGTGACTCGCGCCGGTCACATCATGATGCTCGAGCACCCTGAGCTGGTCAGCGACCGGCTGCTAAGGCTGTGTGCGGGCCTGGCGTTCCCGCAGCGATGGCGTGCGCTCAACGCGGGCGTGGTCCAGCGGACCGTGGACCTTCGGCCCGGTCGCGGTCGTGCCGCTCTGACGGCGGGTCGACCGACGTGACGGCGCTCACCGGCCTGCTGAGCACGCCGGAGCAGGCCCATGCCTTCGGCGCATCGCTGGGCCGCCTGCTCCGGGCCGGTGACCTCGTCCTGCTCACAGGCGACCTCGGCGCCGGGAAGACCACGCTGACCCAAGGAATCGGGGAAGGCCTGCAGGTACGAGGTCCGATCACCTCGCCGACCTTCGTGATCGCCCGTGTGCATCCCTCCACCGGTAGCGGGCCGTCTCTGGTCCACGCGGACGCCTACCGGCTGGGTGGGCGGGCCGAGCTGGACGACCTCGACCTCGACGCCGACCTGGCACGGGCGGTCACCGTGGTCGAGTGGGGTTCGGGCATCGCCGAGAGCTTGGGTGAGGAGCGCCTGGAGGTCTCGCTACGGCAGACCGGGGACACACGCGCCCGGATGCTGGGCCTACGGGGCGTCGGCGCCCGCTGGAGTGAGCCGGCGGTGAACCAGCAGCTCACGACGCTCATCGAGTGGATAGGGAGGTCCCAGTGACCATCGACGGCTCGACCGAGCCCACCTCGACGCCGGGTCGGATTCTTGTCGTGTGCACGGGCAACATCTGTCGCTCGCCCTACGTGGAGCACCTTCTGCGTGACGGTTTGGATCACGCCTGGGGGCCAGGCCGGATCGTGGTCCGCAGCGCCGGGCTGCGTGGACTGGTGGGCGAGCCGATGTTTCCACCCGCTGCCGCGCAGCTGCAGGCCCGCGGTCTGCACGCGGGTGGCTTCCGGGCCCGTCGCCTCGAGGCGACGGAGGTGAAGACAGCGGACCTGATCCTGACGGTGACGCGGGAACACCGCGCGGCAGTGCTGCGCATGGAGCCCACAGCGCTGCGCCGAACGGTCACCCCGGCCGAGGTGGCTCTGGCCGCGGCCAGCATCAGCCCTGCCGCGCCCGCGACGACCGACCTGTCACGTCACCTGCGTCAGGCCGCGGCCACTGTCGTTGCCTGTCGTCCGCAAACCTCGTCGGTTCCTCCAGCCGACCTCGACATCGACGACCCCTACGGCCGCCCTGACGAGGCGTATGCAGTGATGGCCGAGCAGGTCGGGCGGGCGCTGCCGCGCCTGCTCGCCGCGCTCAGTCCCGGCGCACCCGTCCAGGAGGGATGAGACGGACGAGCACGCGGGCCAGCACAGCAGTGGCAGGTAGCCCACCCACGGTCCAGCTGTCGATGGCGCCGGGGGCGTCGAGGTTGTCCGACTCGACCCACAGACGGTCCCCGCGCTCGTAGCGCACGAGTCTCTTCACGGCCGCGGGTCGCGGTCGTCCGGCACGGTCCGCGGGCAGAGCCACCACGACCACATCTCCCGGACGGGCGGCCGCGCCATACCGGATGAGCACCAGGTCCCCCGGCCCGACGGTGGGCACCATGGACGTGCCGTGGACGCGGGCCAACCCCAGGCGTGGCCACGGCAGTGCTCGACCCGGTCTCAGGGCAGGCTCCCGGCAGCAGGGTCGACGTGGTCACGCACGGGCTTCGAGTCGCCCGCACCATCCTCCTCGGTCACGCGTCGCAGGAAGTCGCGAGTCCGTGCGTGTGTGGGGTCCACCAGGACCTGGCCGGGCGGGCCCGACTCCACGACAACCCCGTTGTCCATGAACACGACCTCGTCGGCAACCTCCCGCGCGAACGCCATCTCGTGCGTGACGACGACCATCGTCATCCCGGACTCGGCCAGATCGCGCATCACGGCCAGCACGTCACCGACCAGCTCCGGGTCGAGTGCGGAGGTGGGCTCGTCGAAGAGCATGAGCTTGGGGGACATGGCCAGGGCTCGGGCGATCGCCACGCGCTGCTGCTGCCCGCCCGAGAGCTCGGAGGGGTAGGCCAACGCCTTGCTGGCCAGTCCGACCCGCTCCAAGAGCAGGCGCGCCTCCTTCTCGACTTCGGCACGGGAGCGGCGCTGCACGATCGTCGGCGCTTCGCAGATGTTGTCCAGCACGGTGCGGTGGGCGAACAGGTTGAACCGCTGGAAGACCATGCCGATGTTGCGGCGCTGCGCCGAGATCTCACTGTCCTTCAACCGGTGCAGCGTGTCCCCGCGCTGGCGATACCCCATGAGGACGCCGTCGACGAAGATCCTTCCACCGTCGATGGACTCCAGCTGGTTGATGCAGCGCAGGAAGGTGGTCTTGCCCGAGCCGGATGGCCCGAGCAGGGTGACCACCTGACCTGCGCTCACTTCCAGGTCGATCCCCTTGAGGACCTCGAGGTGTCCGAACGACTTGGTCACGTTGACCGCACGGACCAGCGGTTCGCTCATGCCGACAGTCCTTCCTGGGTGTCCGCGGCTGCGGTCGGCGTTCGAGGTGTCGCACGCTGACCGTAGCCGCGGTTGAAGCGCTTCTCCAGGAAGTGCTGCCCCACCATGAGCACACTGCCCACGATGAGATACCACAAGCACGCTGCCGTGAGCACCGGAACGATCTTGAAGGTTCGGGACCCGATGGCCGTCAACTGGAAGAACAGCTCGTTGCCGACCGGGATCCCGATCAACAGCGAGGTGTCCTTGACCATCGACATCAGCTCGTTGCCGGTCGGGGGGACGATCACGCGCATCGCCTGTGGCAGCACGATCCTGCGCATGGTGGTGGTCGGCGTCATGCCGAGGGCCTGGGCCGCCTCTCGCTGACCCTCGTCCACCGAGGTGATGCCCGCCCGGGCGATCTCGGCCATGTATGCGGCTTCGCTCAGACCCAGGCCGATGGCTCCTCCGGTCACGCCGACGAAGACCGTGTTCGCGTCCAGGGTGAAGAAGCGCCAGTCACCGTCGATGCCGAGAACACCGAGGATGACCTGGTCGAAGGGCACACCGATGTCCATGCCTCCCTGGAAGAGCACCCCCAGGGAGCCCATGATGGTCAGCAGCACGAGTCGCGGGACGCCGCGGAAGAACCAGATGAAGGCAAAGGCCACCCACGACAAAACCGGGTTGGGGGAGAGCCGCATGATGGCCAGCGCCACGCCGACACTCACGCCGATCAGCATCGCGAGCACGGTGACCCACAGTGTGCCGATCAGCAGACCCCTCAGCACGGGCTCCTGGAACATGGTCTGCACCACGAACGACCACTGGAAGGCCTCGTTGGTCACGAGCATGTTGACGAACATGGCGACCAGGACACCGATCGCACCCACAGCGACCCACCGCCCGGGGTGACGGACCGGGACAGCGTCGATGGCGCCCGGCCGCTCACCGCCGGGCAGTGGGCCTGAGGTCACGGGTTGACGGCGAAGTCGTTGATGGCTCCGTCGCTCTGGCCCCACTTCTTGAGGACCTTGTCGTAGGTGCCGTCGTCGGCGAGCGCGGTCAGGGCCATCTGGATCGCGTCGGCCAGCTCCGGGTCATCCATAGGTATGACGTAGCCATAGGGAGCGGCGTCATAGACCTCTGCCACGGTCTGAATCTCGCCGCCGGTCTGCTGAACGGCATATGAGACCACGGGGGAGTCGGCGAGCATAGCGTCCACCTTCCCGGACACCAGCGCGGAGGTGGCCTGATCCTGGCCCTCGTACTGCTGGACCTGCAGCGGCTTGCCGTCGGCTTGACACGCTTTGACCTTCGGCGGAAGATCCTCTTGGTCTTGCACCGTGTTGGCCTGGACGGCCACCACCAGCCCACATGGAGAGTCCGGGTTCACCTGCTTGGGATTACCCTTCGCCGCCGCCCACTGCGTGCCGGCGCTGAAATAGCTCACCATGTTGACTTCGAGTTTTCGCTCGTCGTTGATCGTGAAGCTCGAGACCCCCGCGTCGTACTTTCCACTGTTCGCTCCGGCTATAATCGATCCGAAATCCGCGCTCTGGTAGTCGGTTTCGAGGTCGAGCTCGGAGGCGACCGCGTCGAATAGGTCGATGTCCATCCCGACGATGGTCGTGCCGTCATCGTCAAGGAACTCGTTGGGCGCGTAGGTGGCATCGGTGCCGACAGTGAGCGAGCCGTTCTCGCGGATGTCCTGGGGAACCAGTTTCCCCGCCTCGCTCAGCTCGCCATTAGGGGTCGTGGACCCCTCACCGGAGCCCTGAGATCCCCCGGAGTCGCCGGAGTCGTCGCCGCACGCGGCCAACCCCAGGGACAGGGCGAGCAGCGGAGCGGTTGCGGCCAGCCAGGGGCGTCTGCGTCGTGTCATGGGAGTGCCTCTCGGGACGTCGGTGGTTGCCTGCCATCGTCCCACCGACCCGTCGTCGCAGGAAACAGCAAGTCTTTACCAATTCTTGACCTAGTAATTATTCGGTGCCACAACGGAAGTCACTTTTGCGGTGGTGCGGTCCGTGGGTTAAAGTCAGGTCGTCTTGGACTTTGGGTAGGACTATGCCTATAGTACGTAAAGATTTGGTCAAGTACATCGCTGGGGATGCTTGCCAATTTTCCACACTGATGAGAGCGCACTAGGACGACTATGACCGCGACCGTCGAGCCCGTTTCGGCTCCCACTCCCCATGCCACCCTCACGGCAGCACTCGCACGCAGCGTGCCGGCCAGCCACTTCACGTTGCCAGAGCGGGACAGCCGCTCCGTCTCGGCTCACCCGACGAAGCGCCACCAGGCCCGCCGCTACCTCCAGGGCTACCTGCGCACGCTGTTCCTGCTCGACCTCCTCTGCATCTCGGTGGCGGTCGCTGCGGCGCAGGTGGGCCGATTCGGGTGGAGCTCCACCGAGAGGGTCGTGGCGCAGTCCGCGTCGACGCTGACCTACAGCACGGTGTCGTTGCTGCTCATCGTGGCGTGGGTGACGATGCTGCGGCTGCAGGACGCCTACGACGGGCGGCTCAGCGGACACGGAGTCCAGGAGTACCGCGCGATGTTCACCGCGTCGGTGTGGTTGTTCTCGCTGCTGGCCATCGTGTCGTTCGCCTTCCGCCTTGACTTCGCTCGGGGGTACGTGGTCATTGCGTTCCCGCTGGGCACGGCGCTGTTGCTGGGGGGTCGCTGGTGCGCCCGCCGGTGGCTGGTGCGCCAGCGCGAGTGTGGCCGTCTCTCCGACCGCGTGCTGCTGGTAGGAGACCGGGCCGACCTGTCGCCCTTGATCACCGCGCTGCACCGAACACCCAGCGCTGGGTACAACGTGCTCGGCGCCTGCCTCGATGACGCCCCGGGCGTACGGATCGGTGGGGTGCCCGTGGTCGGTCGCTCCTCGGACGTCGTCGTCCGGGCGATGGAGATGGACGTGGACGTCGTGGCGGTCTCCTCCTCGGCCGGCCTCGGTAGCGAGGGGTTGCGCCGGCTCGGATGGGCCCTGGAGGGCACCGACATCGACCTGGTGGTCGCACCGGGCATCATGGACGTGGCCGGGCCCCGGGTGATGACCCGGCCCGTGCAGGGGCTTCCGCTGCTGCACGTCGAGGCGCCGACCTTCGGCGGTCCTCAGCTGGTGTTCAAGCGAGCCGTGGACCGTATCGCGGCCGCGCTGGGCCTGATCGTGCTGGCCCCGCTGTTGGCCGGGATCGCCCTGATGATCTTCCTCGACGACCGGGGGCCGGTCTTCTTCGAGCAGGAGCGTACGGGTCGCGACGGACGGCCGTTCCGCCTGGTGAAGTTCCGCAGCATGGCGGTCGATGCCGAGGCGCGACTCGCCCAGCTGATGGCCGGCAACCAGGGCGCCGGCCCACTGTTCAAGCTCAAGGACGACCCCCGGGTGACCCGGATCGGCTCCTTCATCCGCAAGTACAGCCTGGACGAGCTGCCCCAGCTCATCAACGTGGTCCGGGGTGACATGTCCCTGGTCGGTCCCCGTCCCCCGCTGCCCCGGGAGGTCGAGGAGTACGAGGACTCCACCCACCGTCGCCTGCTGGTCAAGCCCGGCATGACCGGCCTGTGGCAGATCAGCGGCCGCAGCGACCTGTCGTGGGACGAGGCCGTCCGGCTCGACCTGTACTACGTCGAGAACTGGAGCCCGCTGCTGGATCTCATGATCCTGTGGCGGACCGTGCAGGTGGTGGCGAACCCGGAGAAGTCCGGAGCGTACTGATCCTCACCCCTGCCTGGGGGGCGCTCGGCCGGCGAGCAGTAGGGTTCGGCGGGTGACTGTTGAACCTGCGCCCGGCGGCGTCGATGCCGTCTACCTGGGCCCCGCTGGGACGTTCACCGAGCTGGCTCTGGCCGAGCTCATGCCTGCGGACAGTTCCACGCTGGCCGTGCACAGCATCCAGGATGCGCTGGACATGGTCGCCGACGGCTCCGCTTCCAACGCCATCGTCCCGTTCGAGAACTCGGTCGAGGGCTCGGTGTCGGTGACCCTGGACGCGCTGATCCACGGAGAACCGCTGGTGATCGTGGCGGAGTCCCATGTGGCCGTGCGGTTCGTGGTGATGGCCCGTCCGGGGACCGAGCTGGCCGATGTGCGGCGAGTGGGCACCCATCCGCACGCGGCTGCCCAGACGCGAGCATGGAGCGCGCACCACCTGCCTCAGGCGGAGGTCCTCCCCGAGACCTCGACCGCGCGCGCGGCCGAGATGGTCTCCGCCGGACACTACGATGCAGCCATCGCGGCGGCCGGCGCAGCGACGCGACACGGCCTGCAGGTGCTGGCCGAGAACGTGGCCGACCGACCTGGGGCGGTGACTCGGTTCGTCCGGCTGACGCGCCCTGGCCCTCCTCCGGCGCCTACGGGAGCGGACACCACGACGTTGGCCGCCTTCCTCCGCCACAACCATCCCGGGGCCCTGCTGGAGCTCCTTGAGCAGTTCACCGCACGCGGGGTCGACCTGACCCGGCTGGAGAGCCGTCCCACGGGTGAGGCGCTCGGTCAGTACTGCTTCGCGATCGAGGCCGACGGCCACCTCGACGAGCCTCGGATGGCGGAGGCCCTGACGGGCCTGCACCGCACGTGCCGTCAGGTCCGCTATCTGGGGAGCTACCCTCGAGCCGAGCGCAACAGCCGTGATGTTCCCTCGCAGGCCTCAGGCTCTGCCTACCAGCGGGCCAGGGCCTGGGTGGAGTCGCTGACGGACCGCCCCTGAGGCGCGTCGCCCAGCAGTCGGTGCGGGGTCAGTCCTGAAGCTGCAGCCATCGCTGCCAGCCGTAGTGCAGCACCAGCCAGGCGATCAGTCCGTACCCGGCCTGTCCCGGATGAACTCCGTCGCCGGCCGCAAGGTCGGACAACCACTGGTCGTGGTGCACCAGCGGGCGAAAGCAGTCCACGAACGGGACGTTGCGGCGGTCGCACACGTCGGCCTGGGCACTGGCCAGCACCTCCATGCGCGCATTGGTCTCGGCATCCAGGGTGGGGGTTGGGCCGATGACGAAGGTTGCGATGCCCGATGTCGCCGCCTCGTCGAGCACGTTCGCCAGGTTCAGCCGTGAGCGCGCCGTGCTGACCCCGGCCGGCACATCACGAGCCCCCACGCCCACCACCAGGCGCCGCTCGGAGCGCCCCGCCCAGCGGGGAGCGCATTCGGACCGCCACCGCTGCATCACATCAGCGCTGGAGTCGTTGCGAACACCCAGGTTGTACGCGGTCAGGTCGGCGTCATGGGTGGAGGTGCGTCCGACCACTCGGGAGACCCAGCCGAGGGCCTTGGGGTCACCGTAGCCGGCCACGAACCCGTCGCCGACGAAGCAGAGCCCGATGTCACGCGGCCCCTCGCCCACCCCGAACTCGGCACTGGGTGTGAACTCCACTGCCGATCCTTGCGCTCCCAAGCTCACCTGCGTTGCCTCTTCCTGACGTGGTTCCGGGTCGTCACCGACCCTAGCGTCCCGAGGGGCACCCTCAGGTCATCCGGCCGGAGCGTCCGGCGCCACGTCGAGCTCCTTGTGCCACGACTGCGTGGTGTATGCCGTCTTCCATCCCATCGAGGTGTAAAGCCCCTCGGCGCCCGTCGGCGAGTCGGCGTCGACCTCTAGCCCTACCTTGTCCCGACCGCGGGCCGCGGCGTCGGCGATGACGGTATGCAGCAGGGCCTTGGCCACCCCGCGACCTCGGGCGTTGCCGTCGACACCGATGTACTCCACGTACGAGGAGTCACGCTGGGGGTTGCCCGCATCGTCTACCCGGCCGGTGATCGTGGTGGCGACCAGCGCCCCGGCCGGCTTCCCGTCCACGGTGGCCAGCCACCAGTGGTCCCAGCGGTGGCCGGGGTCCTCTCGGAGCCGGCCCACGAACTCCTCGAAGGTCTCGCGGTAGGAGTTGAAGTGGTCAGCGAACGAGACCTCCAGCATGCGGTGCACGTCACGCAGGTCGTCCTCGTCGGGCATGCCCACCGCGTCGTCCCGTCGCACCCTTCGCACCTCGACGCCTTCCCGGGGGGGCGGAAGGCTCTCCTGCTCGTGCTCGGCGACGGGTCGCGACATCTGCCACCAGTCGCGGACCAGCTCGAAGCCAGCCTGCTCAAGCCACCGCCCCTGTCGTTCGTCGCCGGCGAAGGCCCCGGAGTCCATGTGCGAGCGTGGGGTGCGGCGACCTTCCGCGATGGCGGTCGAGAAGTGCTCAGCCACCGCGAAGCAGTGGTCTGCGACCTGGTCGGCCAGGGCGTCGTCGAGATCAGGGTCGACGGTGACTCCCACCAGCACCCGCTCGCGGGCTCGGTCATGACAGCTGACCCACGCGCGCGTGACGTGCTCCTGGTCACGGACGATGGCGTGAGTGTGTGTGCGCATGCCGCGGCCGGTCACCTCCGCGGCCACGTTCTCGCTGTCCGCGCCCGGGAAGCCGCGGGCCATCCGCTCATGCCGGCGCAGCAGGCGGACGAGGTCCACCACGTCCGCGTCGAGCGGGGTGGTCGAGGTCCACCCTTCCGGGAGGTCGGGGACCGCGGAGGAAGGCTCCGGGGCGGTTGCGGCAGTCACCGGTCGAAGGCCACCGAGAAGAGGTCGTCCTGTTCGGCGGCGTGCACCTTGGCCGACCCCGCGGCCGGGGTCGCAGCGGCCGGACGGGAGACGACGTCGATCGACCGGGTCTCGCCGTGCTGCGACAGCAGCTCTGGCAGGTTCAGTGCCATGTACGGCCACGCGCCTTGGTTCTTCGGTTCGTTCTGGACCCATCGGACGGTGGCCTTCGGGTACTGCCGCAGAAGCTTGGCCAGCTCTTGGGCGGGGGCCGGGTAGAGCTGTTCGACCGCGAGGATGGCGACAGCGTCGTCCTCGCGCTTGGCGCGCTGTTCGACGAGGTCGTGGACCAGCTTGGAGGAGGCCAGCAACACGACGTTCACCTTCTGTGGGTCGGGGCTGTCCTCCCCGGAGTCAGCGAGTACGGGTTCGAACACCCCGGAGGTGAAGTGCTTCGGATCGCTCGTCGCGGCTTTCTGGCGCAGCATTCCCTTAGGGGTGAACACCACCAGGGGCTTGCGGGGCCGCGCGTGCGCCTGGCGGCGCAGCAGGTGGAAGTAGGACGCCGGGGTCGAGGGATAGGCGACGATCATGTTGTCCTCGGCGCACAGCCCGAGGAACCGCTCGATCCTCGCCGAGGAGTGGTCCGGGCCCTGGCCCTCGTAGCCGTGCGGGAGCAACAGCACCACCGACGAGCGCTGACCCCACTTCTGCTCCGAGGAGGAGATGAACTCGTCGACGATGGTCTGTGCTCCGTTGGTGAAGTCGCCGAACTGCGCCTCCCACATCACCAGTGCGTCCGGGCGCTCGACCGAGTAGCCGTACTCGAACCCCATGGCCGCGAACTCGCTGAGCAACGAGTCGTAGATCCAGAACTTGGCCTGGTCGCTGTCCAGCTGCTGCATCGGCCCCCACTCCCGCGCCGTGGCCTTGTCGGTCAGCACGGCGTGTCGCTGAACGAAGGTGCCACGCCGCGAGTCCTGACCGGACAGGCGGACCGGAATGCCCTCCATCAGCAGCGAGCCGACGGCGATGAGCTCACCCATGGCCCAGTCCACCCCGCCCGTGCGGGTCATCTCGTGGCGTCGCTCCATCAGCTTGGCCAGCTTGGGGTGCACGGTGAAGCCCTCTGGCGGGCTGACGAACGCATCACCGATGTGCTCCAGGGTCGCCTTCGTGATCGCGCTGGTGAAGGAGGACCCCCGCGACGCGTCGTCCTCCACCTGGGCGCGGGGCCGGTTCAGGCCCTCCTCGCTGTCGGGGTTCTTCAGGGCCGCCTTGGTCTCGGTGAAGACCTGCTCTAGCTGGCGCTGGTAGTCCCGCAGCGCATCCTCAGCGTCCTCGACCGTGATGTCACCACGACCGATGAGCGACTCGGTGTAGAGCTTGCGCACCGACCGCTTGGACTCGATGAGGTCGTACATCAGCGGCTGGGTCATCGAGGGGTCGTCGCCCTCGTTGTGCCCGCGTCGCCGGTAGCAGACCATGTCGATGACGACGTCCTTCTTGAAGTCCTTGCGGAACTCGTACGCCAGCTCGGCGACTCGAACGCAGGCCTCGGGGTCGTCCCCGTTGACGTGGAAGATCGGCGCCTGGACCATCCTGGCCACATCCGTGCAGTACACGGAGGACCGGGACTGCATCGGGCTGGTGGTGAAACCGACCTGGTTGTTGATGATGATGTGGATGGTGCCGCCCGTGCGATATCCGCGGAGCTGCGACAGGTTCAGGGTCTCGGCCACCACGCCTTGGCCGGCGAAGGCCGCGTCACCGTGGATGAGGACCGGTAGCACGCTGAAGGTGTCACCGGCCAGGTTGAGCCGGTCCTGCTTGGCCCGCACGATGCCTTCCAGCACCGGGTTGACCGCCTCGAGGTGAGAGGGGTTGGCCGCCAGGTACACACCGGTCTTCTTGCCGTTCTCGGCGCTGAACTCACCCTCGGTGCCGAGGTGGTATTTCACGTCGCCGGAGCCTTGTACGGATCCGGGGGCCTGCTTCCCCTCGAACTCGCGGAAGATCTGGCCGTAGGACTTGCCGGCCAGGTTGGCCAGCACGTTCAGGCGGCCACGGTGCGGCATTCCGATGCAGACCTCGTCCAGGCTGTCGTCGGCGGCGGCCCCCAGGATGCGGTCCATCAGCGCGATGACCGACTCCCCACCTTCGAGGCTGAAGCGCTTCTGGCCGACGAACTTGGTCTGCAGGAAGGTCTCGAAGGCCTCCGCGGCGTTGAGTCGGCGCAGAATGCGCAGCTGCTCCGTAGGAGAGGTCTTCTCATACGGGATCTCGATGCGCTTCTGGATCCACTCGCGCTGCTCGGGATCCTGGATGTGCATGTACTCGATGCCGACCGTGCGACAGTAGGAGTCGCGAAGGATCCCGAGGATTCGCCGCAGCGTCAGGCGCGGCTTGCCACCGAATCCTCCGGTGGCGAAGTCGCGCTCGAGGTCCCACAGCGTCAGGCCGTGGTTGGTGATGTCGAGGTCGTAGTGCTCCCGCTGCCGGTACTCCAACGGGTCGGTGTCTGCCATCAGGTGCCCACGCACGCGGTAGGCGTGGATCAGCTCCTGCACCCGAGAGGTCTTGGAGACGTCGTCCTCGTGGGAGGCCGAGACATCGGGGGACCAGGCGATCGCGTGGTAGGGGATGCGCAGCGAGGTGAAGATGTCGTCGTAGAAGCCGTCTTCGCCCAGCAGGTACGAGTGCATGATCCGGAGGAACTCACCCGACTGCGCTCCCTGGATGATGCGGTGGTCGTAGGTCGAGGTGAGTGTCAGCACCTTGCTGACCGCGTTCTCGGCGATCCGCTCCGGGCTGGCACCCTGCCACTGGGCCGGGTAGTCCAGCGCGCCGACGCCGATGATGGCGCCCTGACCCTGCATCAGCCTGGGCACCGAATGGACCGTACCGATGCCGCCGGGGTTGGTCAGTGACACCGAGATGCCCTGGAAGTCCTCCAGGGTGAGCTTGCCGTCGCGAGCCTTGCGGACCACCGCCTCGTAGGCGGCCCAGAAGTTGTAGAAGTCCATCCCTTCACAGCTCTTGATGCCCGGCACCAGCAGCTGGCGCGTGCCGTCAGGCTTCGGCACGTCGATGGCCAGCCCGACGTTGATGTGCGACGGAGTGACCAGGACGGGCTTGCCGTCCTGCTCGGCGAACCCGTTGTTCATGCTCGGCATGGCCTCGATCGCCTTGACCATGGCGTAGCCGATGAGGTGGGTGAACGAGACCTTGCCCCCGCGGCTGCGGGTGAGGTGGTTGTTGATCACGGTGCGGTTGTCGATCAGCAGCTTGGCCGGTAGCGCGCGCACGCTGGTAGCCGTGGGCACCGCGAGGCTGGCCTGCATGTTGGTCACGACTCGGGCGGTGGCACCCCGCAGCGGGGTCACCTCGGCCTCTCCCTGAGGGCCCGCGACCTTGGTCGCGGGGGCGTCACGGGGGGTGGGCCCGGGCCGGTTGGAGGAGCCTTTCGACTCCTTCGACGACGCCCCGGACGACGTCGTGCCCGATCCGTCCTTCGAGCTCTCGACCTTGTTGTCCGTGGTCTTCGAGGACGTGGTCTTGCCGTCCGTGGTGCTCGAGGACGTGGTCTTGCTGTCCGTGCCCTCGGAGGAGGGGCCCGGCGCACCGTCTCTGTCGGCCTTGGTGTCCTTCTTGGAGCCGGGGCGGTCAGGGGCCTTCTGCTGCGCAGACTGCTCGGCGGGTCTGTCGGAGGCCGAGCTCGAGCGGTGACCGTTCTGGTCTCCGGCTGTCGAGCCGGAGCTACCGTCTCCGTTGTCGCCGTCCAACCCCTCGGGGGTGTAGGTGGCGAAGAGCTCCTGCCACTCCTGGCTCACCGAGTCGGAGTCTTGGCGATATCGCTCGAACTGTTCTTCGACCAACCACTCGTTGGCTCCGAAGTCGGCCGCGGGTGAAGAACTCTTGCGTGATGGGGCGGACACGGCGGGTATGCCTCTTCCTGACATTCAATGGCGTCTCGAAGGTGTGCTACCAGCCTAGCCCGATCGGCCTGGGATGCGACCGAGCGTATACCCGCGATTTCAGGCGCAGTGTGGGCCCCGTCCTCAGGACACCTCAGGCGATGTCGCGCGAGCGCGTGAGGATAAGCCCGATGAGCGCCATGACCACGGCGTACGCCAGCAGGACGGTGGCCCCCCAACCCCAGCTGAGGGGGTCGGACGGCCCGCCGAGTGCGGAGGTCAGCGTGTCGTCTGCCCCGGTGAAGACATCGAGGGTCGCTGCCGTCACCTGCGAGGGGAAGAAGCGCGAGGCCGACTCTCCCCACTCCACGAAGGTCAGCCCGAACGCCACCAGGGGCTCGACGATCCAGGCCACGGCTATCGCCAGACACAGCGCCGCGACCTGGTTCGGGATGAGCACACCCACCCCGAGCCCGATCAGTGTCCACAGCGCCAGGACCAGCAACATCAACAGCAGGGTTCGGGTCAGCTCGGCCGCGTCCGGATAGACGGCCAGGTCGTCGGAGGCCAGGATGAGGCCGCCGCCGATCAGCGCCCCGAGCACGTGCACCACGCCGCTGACCACACCGATGATGCACAGGGCCACCACCTTGGCCCCGATCACCGTCTCTCGCCGGGGCGTGGCCAGGAACGTTCCGGTGACGGTGTGGTGGCGGTACTCCTGGCCGATGCAGAGCACCCCGATCACCAGCGCCAGCAGGTATCCGAACTGGATGGCCGAGGTGTAGATGATGCGGGCGAGTAACAGTGGAGGAGCGACCGCGGACAGCTCGATGCCGTTGAGGATGTCGCCGTAGACGAACAGCGCGCCGAACAGGGCGGAGAAGCCGAGGCCGGTGAGGAACATCCCTGCGCTCAGTCCCCACGCCGTGCGCGTGCTGGTGTACTTCAGCAGCTCGGAACGGACGAGTCGGATCATGCCTGCTCCCGGTTTCGGTCGGTGTTCTCGGGATCTTCGGTGAGCTGGAAGTACAGCCGTTCCAGGTCGGTGCGCAGCGTCCGGAGCTCGTGCACGGCCAGGCCGCCGTCGTACGCCATGTGACCCACCGCCTCCAGGTCTCCGGAGCGCACCTCCACCGCGCCGGAGCCGTGCTCCTCTGTTCGGTGTGCCTCGACGCCTCGGGTCTGGAGGGCGGCGAGCATGGCGTCCGGGTCGGCGGTGCGCACCAGGGTCGTCGACTCGCCGTGCAGCTCGTCCATCGTCCCCTGTCGCACCAGCCGGCCGTTGGCGATGATGACCACGTCGTCCACCGTCTGCTCGACCTCGCTGAGCAGGTGGGAGCTGATCAGGATCGTCTTGCCCTCCGAGGCCAGTGCGCGCAGCAGGCCGCGCAGCCATCGGATCCCCTCGGGGTCCAGGCCGTTGGCCGGCTCGTCGAGGATCAGCACCTCGGGGTCTCCAAGCAGGGCCGCAGCCAGGCCCAGCCGCTGACGCATGCCCATCGAGTAGCCACCGGCACGCTTCTTCGCCGCCGCCGGGATGCCGACCAGCTCCAACAGCTCGTCGACGCGCTGGTCGGGGATGGCGTGAGTCGCCGCCTGGACCCGTAGATGGTCTCGACCGCTGCGGCCGGGATGAAAGTTGGTGGCCTCGAGAGCCGCACCCACGACTCGAAGCGGTGCCTGGAGGTCCGCATACTTCTGCCCGCCGATGAGCCCCTGGCCCGCGCTGGGGCGGACCAGCCCGAGCAGCATCCGCAAGGTGGTGGTCTTCCCGGCGCCGTTCGGGCCCAGAAAGCCGGTGATCCGGCCCGGCTGCACCTCGAACGTCAGGTTGTCGACGGCCGTGAAGTCCTTGAAGGACTTGGCCAGGCCCTGGATCTGGATGTCGGTGCTGCCTTCGTTCCCGGTGGCGGTAGTGCGGTGGCTCATCAGACCAGTCAAGCAGGCCTTCGTGGTGGACAGATCAGCACAAAGGATGAGTTGTGTCGCGATTGGCATCCATCGCAGCCGACACCGCCCAGGGTCACACCCGATCGGCCCGTGCGCCCCCGGCAGGATTCGAACCTGCGCTCCCGCCTCCGGAGGGCGGTGCTCTATCCCCTGAGCTACGGGGGCAACGGCTGGCCAGGCTAGCAGTTGGCGCAGGACTCCCACGACTGCTGTCTGACGCTGCACGACTACGCTGAGGTATGGCCTCTGCGACCTCGAGCGATCGCCTGCGACAAGTGGCGGTGACGCTCGCAGAGGTCTTCTGTGTGGTGGGCACGCTGTACGGCGTAGGCGTGCTGGGCACGCGGGTGGAGGAGTCGGCGGGAGGTGCGCTCGCGGCCGACGCCACGCGGCTGGCCCCGGCGGGCCCGGCGTTCTCGATCTGGTCGGTCATCTACGCCGGCCTGGCGGCATACACGCTCTACCAGTGGTTGCCCGGGCAGTCGACGCGGCAGGTACACCGGCGCACCGGGTGGCTGGCCGCGGCGTCGATGGTCCTCAACGCCGGGTGGCTGCTCGTCACCCAGCAGGGATGGATCTGGGGCAGTGTCGGCGTCATCCTCGCGCTCGCCGTGGTGCTGGGGCTGCTGCTCGGTCGACTGGGCACGGTGGGCACCGTGGGGCTGCCCGACCGGATCGTGTTGGACGGCACGTTCGGCCTCTACCTGGGGTGGGTCGCCGTGGCCACCTGCGCCAACGTGACCGCGGCTCTGGTGGCCAGCGGCGTGGAACCGGCAGCCTGGCTCAGCGACCTGGCGGCTGTGCTGGTGCTGGCGGTCGTGGCCGGCCTGGGGGTCGTCTTCGCGCGCCAGCTGGGTGCCCGCTACGCAGTCGCGGCCGCCATGGCGTGGGGCCTGTCTTGGGTCGCGGTCGGGAGGGTCAGCGATGAACCCGCCTCCTGGGTGACCGCGGTCGCCGCGCTCGTCACCGCGCTCCTCGTGCTGGGCGTCGTCGTCCGGGAACGGCGGCGCGGCGCCTAGACTTCGGGCGTGACCCCCGAGCAACTTGCCGACGCCATTCAGGCTGTCCTGGGCCAAGCAGCGCAAGCCGGAGACCTGACGCTCGAGACCGTGCCCGCCGTGCGAGTGGAGCGCCCCCGCAACCGTGACCACGGGGACTGGTCCACCAACGTCGCCTTGCAGCTCGCCAAGCCGACCGGCCTGTCAGGGCGCGAGGTCGCCCGTGTGCTCAGCTCACGCCTGACGGATGTGGACGGCATCGCCTCTGTCGAGGCCGCAGGGCCCGGGTTCGTGAACATCACGCTGGAGGCCTCCAGTGCCGGTGCGCTGGCCCGGACGATCGTCGAGTCGGGATCGGCCTACGGCCGCAACGACAGCATGGCCGACCACGTCGTCAACCTGGAGTTCGTCTCTGCCAACCCGACGGGGCCACTGCACGTGGGCCACACGCGATGGGCGGCCCTGGGCGACGCCCTCGGACGGCTGCTGACCGCGTGTGGTGCGAACGTGACCGCCGAGCACTACTCCAACGACGCGGGAGCGCAGATCGACCGCCTTGCCGACTCGATCCTCGCTGTCGTGTGGGGCACCGAGCCGCCCGAGGGGGGATACACCGGGGACTACATCGACGAGCTGGCGCGCGACATCCTCACCGAGCGACCCGATCTGGCCTCGCTTCCGGCGCAGGAGACACGTGCTGTCGTCCGCGAGCGCGGCTGCGCGCTCCAGGCCGAGCACAACCGCAGAACGCTGGACTCCTTCCACGTCCACTTCGACGTGTGGTTCTCCGAGAGGTCACTGCACGACAGCGGGGCGGTCGAGCGCGCGGTGGAGCGCCTGCGCGAGCAGGGGCACGTCTTCACCCACGAGGGCGCGACCTGGCTGCGCACCACGGACTTCGGAGACGACCGCGACCGGGTCCTCATCCGTGCCAACGGCGAGCCGACCTACTTCGCCGCGGACGCGGCCTACTACCTGAGCAAGAAGGACCGCGGCTTCGAACGCAAGATCTACATGCTGGGTGCTGACCATCATGGATACGTCGGCCGGCTCCAAGCCATCGCTGCGTGCGCGGGCGACGACCCGGAGCACCACATCGAGGTGCTGATCGGCCAGCTCATCGACATCGGCGGAGAGCGCATGGGCCGCCGTCGCGGGAACGCCCTGTTGCTGGACGACATGATCGACTGGATCGGCACCGACCCCATTCGATACTCGCTGGCGCGCTTCCCTGCAGACTCACCCTTGCATCTGGACGGGGAGGAACTGCGGCGACGGAGCAACGACAACCCGGTGTTCTACGTCCAGTACGCCCACGCCCGGACCCGCAACGTGGATCGCTTGGCCCGGCAGGACGGCGTGCACCCAGGGGACGGCTTCGACCCCGCGCTGCTCGAGCACGAGACCGAGGCTGCTCTGCTGGCGGTGCTCGGGGACTTCCCGCGTGTGGTCGCGCAAGCCGCCCGGCTGCGTGAACCGCACCGGGTGGCGCGCTACCTGGAGGACCTGGCCGGGCGGTACCATAAGTGGTACGACGAGTGCCGGGTGCGTCCGCAGGGCCCCGACGAGGAGATCACGGATCTGCACCGCACGCGGTTGTGGCTCAACAACGCAACCGCGCAGGTGCTGGCCAACGGCCTGGACCTGCTGGGCGTCGCCGCTCCGGAGCGCATGTGAACGCGGGCCAGTCGAGGGGCCCGGAGCCGGTGCGCGTCGCGCTCCTGGGGTGCGGCACCGTGGGAGGCGCGGTGGCTGGTGTGCTGACGAGCAGGGCCGCGATGTATGCCGAGCGGGTGGGGCGGCCGCTTGAGGTATGCGGCATCGCCGTCAAGGACCTGGACGCGCCCCGCGATCTGGACCCCGGTCTGCTCGATCTGCTGACCTCGGACGGGTCGGCTCTGGTGCGCCGCGCCGACCTGGTGGTCGAGGTGATGGGCGGGTTCGAACCGGCCCGGACCTTGATCCGTAGCGCGCTCGAACAGAGCAAGCCGGTGGTGACCGCCAACAAGCAGCTCATCGCGGCTGCCGGCCCCGAGCTGGAGGCGGTGGCGCAAACGCACGGCACGACCGTGGACTACGAGGCGGCGGTGGCGGCCGCGGTGCCTGTGCTCCGAGTGGTCCGCGAGTCCTTGGCCGGGGACCGCATCAGCTCGATCACGGGCATCGTCAACGGATCCACCAACTACGTACTCGACATGGTCGCGCGCCATGGCTGGGGGTTCGCGGACGCGGTGCGGCGTGCCGGTGAGCTGGGCTACCTGGAGTCCGACCCCACGGAGGACCTCGAGGGTCTGGACGCAGCGGCCAAGATCGTGATCCTGGCTCGCCTGGCGTGGGGAGTCGACCTCACGCTCGACGACGTGCATCGGGAAGGGATCGCCCATCTGAGCGACGCCGACTTCCAGGCCGCAGCCAGCTGCGGTCAGGTCATCAAGCTGCTGGCCTCGGCATGGGCCTCCGGAGATGCCGAGCGGCCGCACGTGGAGCTGGCGGTTCGCCCCGTAGCCCTGGGTGCCGACGATCCGCTGGCCCAGGTGAGGGAAGGACGCAACGGTGTGGTGATCGAGGCCGAGTCCGCGGGGGTGGTCAGCCTGTTCGGAGCCGGGGCAGGCGGTCCCGAGACGGCCTCCGCCGTGCTCGGTGACGTGGTGAATGCGGCGCGCCGGCTGACGCAGTGATATGGTCAGTACGCCTCACGGGGCGGCGTCAGAGCATCTTTGCCTGATCGTGAGTTGGGCCCGCAAGGCGTATCGCGGCTTTGCCGCTGATGAACCCACCGAGACGCCACGCGACACGGTGCGGGGATTCGATGACAGAAGTACGTGCTCGTCCCTGACCCAACACTCCTGACGACGCGGACAGCGTCGACCCACCGAATGGACCAACCCGCTCTGGCCTGGCCCGAGCGAGGTGACGAGAAGGACAATCTGTGACTGAAACCACCGACGTTGCCACTGGCGCGAAAAACGGCTCGCTGAGCTCGATGCGACTGGCAGATCTTCAGAGCCTGGCGGGAGGCATGGGTATCCCGGTTCACTCCAAGATGCGCAAGGCTGACCTGGTCTCGGCCATCCGTGAAGCCCGGGGGGGCAGCAAAACCGGTGTCAGAGCCACGAGCGCCCCGGAGCACGCGGGAGCTCGCGAGGCTGACGGCGGCGCGCGCAATGGACACAGCGCCGGAAAGCACTCCGAGGGCACGACCACGGCTGCGCCCGTGGACGGCGGGGCCGGCGCCGAAGGTCACGACGGCCAGACCACCCGCAGGTCGCGTAACGGAGGAGGTCGCGGCGACGCTGCGCAGGCAAGTAGCGGTGGGCAAGCCACCGGCGGGCAGGCCTCCGGCGACAGCGGCGAGCACGGTGGTGGCGCTCGCGAGGGCGTGGAGTCCCGGGGCGAGCAGAACCACGGGAGCGACAACCGGGGGGAGCAGAACCGCGGGAGCGACAACCGGGGCGAGCAGAACCGCGGCAACGACAACCGAGGGGACGACGGGCGGGGCAACGACGATGACGGCTCCCGCTCGGGTCGCCGTCGCAACCGCCAGCGGGGGCGCGACCGCAAGCGCGGCCGTGGGCAGAACCAAGGTGGCGGAGGGCGCGAGAGCTTCCAGGAGGAGCAGGAGGGGTACTCCGAGCAGGACGTGCTGGTGCCCGTTGCGGGCATCGTTGACGTGCTGGACACCTACGCTTTCATCCGCACGACCGGCTACCTGCCCGGGACGACTGACGTCTACGTCCCGATGGGGATGGTGCGCCGCAACGGGCTGCGCAAGGGCGACGCCGTCGCCGGAGCGATCAAGGCGCCCTCCGGTGCGGAGCCGGAGCAACCACCGACCGGTGGTGGCAAGAACAACCGCGGCAAGTTCAACGCCCTGGTCCGCCTGGACACCGTCAACGGGATGACGCCCGAGGAGGCCAAGAAACGGGCCGACTTCGGCAAGCTCACCCCGCTGTACCCCCAGGACCGTCTTCGCCTGGAGACCGACGGAAAGAACCTGACCGCCCGCATCATCGACCTGGTGGCACCGATCGGCAAGGGCCAGCGCGGTCTGATCGTCTCGCCGCCCAAGGCCGGCAAGACGCTTGTGCTGCAGGCCATCGCGAATGCGATCACCACGAACAACCCCGAGGCTCACCTCATGATCGTCCTGGTAGACGAGCGTCCCGAGGAGGTCACGGACATGCAACGCACGGTCGCCGGTGAGGTGATCGCCTCGACGTTCGACCGTCCGGCTGAGGATCACACCACCGTGGCCGAGCTCGCGATCGAGCGCGCCAAGCGTCTCGTGGAGCTCGGCGGCGACGTCGTCGTGCTGCTGGACTCCATCACGCGTCTCGGCCGGGCCTACAACCTGGCGGCTCCGGCCAGCGGTCGCATCCTCTCCGGTGGTGTGGACTCCAGTGCCCTCTATCCCCCCAAGCGCTTCTTCGGAGCCGCTCGCAACATCGAGGAGGGCGGGTCTCTCACCATCTTGGCCACGGCTCTGGTCGAGACCGGGTCGAAGATGGACGAGGTCATCTTCGAGGAGTTCAAGGGCACCGGGAACATGGAGCTGCGGCTTTCGCGCCAGCTGGCCGACCGTCGCATCTTCCCCGCGGTCGACGTCAACCCGTCGGGGACCCGCCGCGAGGAGATCCTGCTGTCCGGTGAGGAGCTCAAGATCTCCTGGAAGCTGCGTCGGGTGCTGACGGCGTTGGACTCCCAGCAGGCCCTGGAGCTGTTGCTCAACCGGTTGCGCAACACCCGCAACAACTACGAGTTCCTGACCCAGGTCCAGCAGACGTCGTCGATCAAGCTCGACGACGAAGACTGAGCGACCCGCGCCCGGGTCGACGGCTTCGACGGAATGCCGTCGGCCCGGGCGGCGTTACCTGCGACGTGGTGCCGTCTGGCACACTCGTCCTTCTGCCCACCGGTTCACGTCGGCGCTTCGCGCCCGGCGACCCGGGGGACAATCCGCCCGAGGAGAGATCACGTGAAGAAGAACATCCACCCGGAGTACCGCGAGACCGAGGTCACCTGCAGCTGTGGTGCCACGTTCACCACCCGCAGCACGGCCCCAGGGGGCACCCTGCACGCCGACGTGTGCTCGCAGTGCCACCCGTTCTACACCGGCAAGCAGAAGATCCTGGACACCGGTGGGCGCGTCGCGCGGTTCCAGGAGCGCTACGGCAAGAAGGTCGCGAAGTAGGAAACGTCCACCGCACCGCGACCCCGCAGACCTCTGGGAGCTGGCATGGATGACTCAGCGGCCCCCATGCTGGCGGAGTTCCTGAGCATTGAGGAGCGTCTCGCCGATCCCTCCGTCCATGCCGACCCTGCGGCATACCGGCGCCTGACCAAGCGCTACGCAGCGCTGTCCCCGACGGTGGCCGCCTACCGCGAGTGGCTGGCGGCCGGGGATGACCTCGCGGCCGCCCGTGAGCTTGGCGCCGACGACGCAGGCTTCGCCGCGGAGGTTCCCGCGCTCGCTGCGCGTGAGGAGCGGGCCGGCGAGGAGCTTCGCCGCCTTCTGCTGCCACGTGACCCCGACGACGAGCAGGACGCCATCGTGGAGGTGAAGGCCGGCGAAGGAGGGGCTGAGTCCGCCCTCTTCGCCGCCGACCTCGTCCGCATGTACCTTCGATATGCCGAGCGGCGTGGGTGGAAGGCCGAGATCCTCGATGCCACCGAGTCCGAGCTCGGTGGCTACAAGGACATCCGGATCGCCGTGCAGACCTCCGGCATCACGGCCACGGGTGAAGCGCCGTGGGCTCGCCTGAAGTACGAGGGGGGAGTCCACCGCGTGCAGCGCGTGCCGGTGACCGAGAGCCAGGGACGCATCCACACCTCCGCCGTCGGGGTCCTGGTCATGCCCGAGGTGGAGGACCAGGAGGACGTGGAGCTGGATCCGAACGACCTCAAGATCGACGTCTTCCGCTCCAGCGGCCCGGGCGGGCAGAGCGTCAACACCACCGACTCGGCCATCCGGGTCACCCACCTGCCGACCGGCTTGGTCGTCTCCTGCCAGAACGAGAAGTCACAGCTGCAGAACAAGGAGTCTGCGTTGCGGGTGCTGCGTGCTCGCCTGCACCAGATGGCGGTGGACGAGGCCGAGGCGGAGGCATCCGCGCAGCGTCGCAGCCAGGTGCGCACCGTGGACCGTAGCGAGCGAATCCGCACCTACAACTTCCCGGAGAACCGGATCGCCGACCATCGCACCGGGTTCAAGGCCTACAACCTCGACCAGGTGCTGGACGGCGACCTCGACCCGGTGGTGACCTCGGCGATGGAGGCCGACGAGGCAGCCAGACTGGCCGGGCTGGCCAACGCGACGCCGTGACAACGGACGCCGACGCCGCTAGCCGGAATGCGCCTGAACAGGCATCGGCCGCAAGCGTCGACCGTGCAGTCCGGCGGGCGACCGCGCTACTGAGCGCTGCGGGGGTCGCGAGCCCCCGGGTCGACGCCGAGCACCTCATGGGTGCGGTGCTGGGGATCGATCGGGCGGACGTCGCGCTGCGGCGCGTGCTGGGGGTGTCGCTCTCCTCCTCTCAACGCTCGACCTACCTCGAGCTGGTCGACCAACGCTGCCAGCGCGTGCCGTTGCAACACCTGACCGGAGTGGCTGACTTCGCCGGGCTGCGTCTTGACGTAGGTCCCGGCGTCTTCGTCCCCCGGCCCGAGACCGAGCTGTTGGTCCAGCGGGCGGTACAGCTGCTGAGCGTGATGCCCCATCCCCTGGTGGTGGACCTGTGCACCGGAAGCGGCGCGGTCGCCCTGGCTGTGCAGCGCTACACCCCTGCTGCCACCGTGCATGCGGTCGAGCTCTCCGAGCTGGCGGCCGCGTGGGCGAGTCGGAACATCCGGGCATGGGGTCCGCGAGTGCAGCTTCGCTGTGAGGCGGCACAGACCTCATGCCCCGACCTCGTCGGTCAGGTCGATCTCGTGACCTGCAACCCGCCGTACATCCCACCCGACGCGGAGCCGGTCGAGCCTGAGGTGGCCGACCACGACCCGGCGGTTGCGCTCTACGGAGGCGGACGAGGCGGACTGGAGATCCCGGCTGCGATGGCTTCGCGGGCAGCGGCGCTGTTGCGTCCCGGCGGACGCCTGTTGCTCGAGCACGGCCAGGACCAGGGGCCGGCGCTGACCTCGGCGATCAGTCATCAGGGCGCGTGGGTCACGGTCACGGAGCACGTTGACCTGAACGAACGGCCCCGGTTTCTCGAGGCCGTTCGCGCGTGATGCTCTAGGTCAGAGTGCGCTCAGGATGAAGATGACCAGAGCGATGATCAGAAGAACTCCGACGATGGTCCAGATGGTGCTGCGAGGCATGTAAGGCTCCTTGGAAGAATGCGGCGGGTAATGGCCCGCTGGGACGCACAGCGCAACGCTAGTCTGCTTTGTCCCGCGCGCCAGTCGAAACACGCTGGGGACATCGTGCAAACGTCCGAGCGCCCGTGTTCGAGGTGTCACACTAGGAGTCGTGATCCTCGACTGCACGCGAACCGGCGACCGCGCCGAAGCCGTTGCCAGCGCGGCTGAGGTCGTTCGCGCGGGAAAGCTCCTGGTGCTACCGACGGACACGGTGTACGGCGTCGGCGCGGACGCGTTCGACAAGGTCGCTGTGGCCATGGTCCTGGCCGCCAAGCACCGAAGCCGGGACATGCCTCCTCCGGTGCTGGTGCCCAGCCCCCGCACCGTGGATGGCTTGGCCACCGACGTGCCGATGTACGCGAAGATCCTGATGCGCGCGTTCTGGCCCGGACCGCTCACGCTGGTGTTCCGTGCGCAGGCCTCCTTGGCCTGGGATCTCGGTCAGACCAACGGCACGGTTGCCCTGCGGATGCCGCAGGACGACCTGGCACTGCAGGTGCTCTCCGAGGTCGGCCCGGTCGCGGTGACCAGCGCGAACCTCACCGGACACGCAGCCGCGACGACGGCGGAACAGGCTCATGAGCAGCTCCGTGGTGCGGTGTCGCTCTACCTGGACGACGGTCCGCGCCAGGACCGCGGCGCTTCGACGATCGTGGACTGCACGCGCGAGGAGCCGGTGGTGCTGCGCCTCGGGTCGTTGCCCGCCGAAGCGCTGCGCGAAGTGCTCGGAGACACCGTCCTGCACGACTCGCCACCCTTCGCTGAGACCACGCCCGAGCCCGTCCCGCCAGGCCCCACTGCGACGACCTCCGGGACGGCTGCACTGGGCGGCCCAAGGCTGGTCGGAAGTGTTCGCCCCAGTGGAGCGAGCGCCCGACCGGGAGCCATCGTGACGCTGCCTCCGGCCGCCCCCGGAGAGGGCGTCTGAGGCCCTACAGTGGTCCGGAGCACCGGCACGGTGAAGGCACGATCAGCAGGGAGATTCTTGTGAGCACGCAGGTCGGCCCCCAGACCTACTACGGACCGCACTTCGGTGAGCTGCTGCGCACCGATCCCCAGGTGGCCGAGCTGCTCGTCAGCGAGCTCGACCGGCAGCGTAGCGGCCTGCAGCTCATCGCCAGCGAGAACCAGACCAGCCCTGCGGTCCTTGCGGCGCTGGGTTCGACACTGTCGAACAAGTACGCCGAGGGGTATCCCGACCGCCGTTACTACGGCGGGTGCGCCGAGGTGGACAAGGTCGAGAAGCTGGCGATCGAGCGGGCCACGGCACTGCTCGAGGCCGATCACGCAAACGTCCAGCCCCACTCAGGAGCCAGCGCCAACCAAGCCGTCTACGGAGCCTTCGCCTCGCCGGGCGACACCATCCTTGCCATGTCGCTGGACCACGGAGGCCACCTGACGCACGGCTTCAAGGTCTCCTTCAGCGGCAAGTGGTTCAACGCCGTCCACTACGGCGGCGCCGAGGATACGGAGGACATCGACTACGACCAGGTGGAGCGACTGGCCCGCGAGCATCGTCCGAAGCTGATCATCGCCGGGGGGTCGGCGATCCCGCGGCAGATCGACTTCGCCCGCTTCCGGTCCATCGCCGACGAGGTCGGTGCGGTCTTCTGGGTGGACGCAGCGCACTTCATCGGTTTGGTCGCCGGGAAGGCCATCCCCTCGCCGGTGCCGCACGCCGACGTGGTCAGCTTCACCACACACAAGGTGTTGCGCGGCCCACGAGGAGGCGCGATCGTCTGCAAGGCCGAGCACGCGGCGAAGATCGACCGGGCGGTGTTCCCGATGATGCAGGGCGGGCCGCTCATGCACGCGGTGGCAGCCAAGGCGGTCAACTTCGCCGAGTGCGCCACGCCGGAGTACCAGCGCTACGCGGCCGACGTCATCCAGAACTCACAGGCGCTCGCGGGGGCGTTGTCGGAGCGCGGCATCCGGCCCATCACCGGCGGGACCGACACGCACCTGTCGCTGCACGACCTGCGCGAGGTCGCCGTCACCGGCGTCGACGCCGAGCGACGCTGCGATGCCGCCGGGATCGTGCTCAACAAGAACGCGATCCCGTTCGACCCGGAGAAGCCCAACGTGGCCTCAGGGATCCGCGTGGGCACTCCCTCGGTGACGACTCAGGGCATGGGTGTGGCACAGATGACCCAGATCGCAGACGTGATCCACCGGGCGGTGACCCAGACCGACGGCGATCCCGACCACCGGCTGGCCGCCGAGCTGCGGGACGAGGTCACCGCGCTGCTGACCGAGTACCCGGCCTACCCGGAACTGTGATCGCCGGCCCGCCCACCACGCGGGGCATCACCTCGGGTGGGCGGGTGTAGCCGGTGCGTGAGTACCTGCTGATCCTGCTGACCGCAGCGATCTTCACGTTCGCGGCGACCACAGGAGTGCGCAGGGTCGCCTTCCGGGTGGGAGCGGTGACGCCGGTCCGAGCCCGTGATGTCCACGCCACCCCGACCCCACGACTCGGAGGGGTCGGCATGCTCGTCGGCTTCACCGCGGCCGTGGTGGTGGGCAGCCAGCTGCCGTTCCTGGGCCAGCTGTTCGACACGCCTGAGATCTGGGGCGTCCTGCTCGCCGCGGTCCTGATCACTGCGCTCGGCGCGCTGGACGATGTGCGGGACGTGGACTGGCTCACCAAGCTGGCCGGCCAGGTGGTGGCCGGGGGGACGATGGCCTTCTTCGGTGTCCAGCTCCTGAGCCTGCCAGTGTTCGGAGTCACGATCCTGCCCGAGCCGGTGCTGGTATCGCTGACCATCATCATCGTGGTCATCTCGACCAACGCGGTGAACTTCGTCGACGGTCTCGATGGGCTGGCCGCCGGGGTCGTGCTGCTGTCGGCGGGTGCCTTCTTCGGATGGACCTACCTGGTCAGCCGCGCGTTCGACCCCCCCAACGTCTTCTCCACGGCGACGTTCATCACGGCCGCCCTGATGGGGTGCTGCCTCGGTTTTCTGCCGCACAACGTGCATCCGGCGCGGTTGTTCATGGGCGACGCCGGTGCGCTGCTGCTGGGGTTGCTGCTCTCGGCAGCGACGATCTCGATGACCGGTAGCGTGGACCCCAACTCCAGCGTGGCCACCACGTCCACGATCACGGCGTTCCTGCTGCCCGTGCTGCTGCCGGTGGCGATCATGGCTCTGCCGATCCTGGACATGGCGCTGGCCATCGTGCGACGCACCAGGCGAGGGGTCTCTCCGTGGAAACCGGATGCCCTGCATCTGCACCACCAGATGCTGCGCATCGGCCACAGCCACCGACGCGCCGTGGCCTTGCTGTACCTGTGGTCGGGGCTGATCGCCCTCGGGGCCGTCTCCTTCGCCTACGTGCCGGTGTGGGTCTCGATCATGGGCATCGTGGCGGTGCTGGCGCTGGCCGTCGTGCTGACCTGGGGCCCCTCGACCCGGGGCTCGGTCTCATGAGGGATACCGAACCCGTGCTCTCGCCCCAGACCGTGCTGCCGGCCATGTTGCGTCGCTCGTTCCCGCCCGCGCTCGCGGCGGGCGGGCTCGCTGCCCTGCTCGTGGGCCTCGTGCAGGGGTGGGTCCCGGGGCTGTCGGCAGCGTTGGGCGTGGGGATCGCCTTGGTCTTCTTCGGCTTCGGGCTCGTGCTGATGGCCCGCTTCGTGCGCAGCGCCGACCCCACGCTGTTCATGGCCGTCGGGATGAGTGTCTACTGCGCCCAGGTGTTGGGACTGCTTGCGGTGCTGATCCTGGCGCGGCAGCAGGAGGGTCTGGACCTGCGCGCGGCCGGACTGGCGATGTTCGTCACCGTGATGGCCTGGCAGGTCGCCCAGATCCGCGCCTGGCGCCGCGCTCGCGTTCTGGTCTACGACGCCGAGATCGGTCAGGACCCGCCGTGAGCCACCGGGCAGCGGTCCAGGCGAAGGGGAAAGTCCGGTAGCCTTACGGGCGCAGTCCTGCCGATGCCGTATGCCCACAGGGCGAGCGTGACGCCGTTCGTCTACGGTGGGTGCGCCTCACCCCCTCGACGTTGCCCGACTCAGCCAAGGAGCGCTCGTGATCCCGAACGCGTTGTCTGCGAACCTGATCATGGTCCCAGCCGCAGACGGTGAAGAGTTCGAGACCCCGGGAGTTCAGGACTTCTGGTGGCCGCTCATCGGGGGTGACAGCTCCTGGACGTTCACCCGTCCGTCGCTGGTCATGCTGCTCTCTGTCGTGTTGATTGCCGTGTTCTTCGTCGTCGTCACCCGCAGCATGAAGATCGTGCCGGGCAAGGTGCAGTTCGCGGCCGAGGGAATCTACGACTTCACGCGCAACACCATCGGTCGGGACGTCATCGGCAGCAAGGACTTCAAGCCGTTCGTGCCCCTGCTGTTCACCATCTTCACGTTGATTCTGGTCAACAACATCGCGGGCGTGGTGCCCTTCGTGCAGTTCCCGACGATGTCCCGGCTCGGGTTCCCCATCGTGCTGACCCTCATCGTCTACCTCGTCTACCACGCAGTTGCGCTCAAGCGGAAACACGGCGTGGTGGGCTATCTCAAGTCGCTGGTGCCGCCGGGACTACCCCTGTGGCTGATTCCTCTGATGTTCGTGCTGGAGTTCCTCACCTACTTCGTGATCCGGCCCGTCACGCTCGCCCTGCGGCTCTTCGGCAACATGCTCGCCGGCCACCTCATGCTCCTGCTGTTCATCCTCGGGGGCGAGTTCCTCCTGCTCCACGGCGACAACCTGCTCCTCAACGCCTCCGGTGTCCTCTCGCTTCTGTTCTCGATCGTGATGACCTTCTTCGAGCTGTTGATCCAGTTCCTGCAGGCCTTCATCTTCACCATTCTTGCTGCGCTCTATATCTCCGACGCCGTTGCGGAGGAACACTGAGCCAGCCCGTGCCCGCCGGGCACCTGACAACTGAATAGCCACGCGACAAGCTCACTGACATCGGGAAACGTTCCCGTTGCCACCCGAAAGGAACCCTTACATGACTGGTGACATTGCCTTCCTCGGCTACGGCCTGGCCGCCATCGGCCCGGGTATCGGCGTCGGGCTGATCTTCGCGGCCTACATCAACGGAGTGGCCCGTCAGCCCGAGGCCCGAGGCATGCTTCAGACCATCGCCTTCACCGGCTTCGCGTTGACCGAGGCGCTGGCCATCCTGGGTCTGGTCTTCGCCTTCGTCTTCGCAGGCAACTAACCCCTGCTCCGCCGCCCGAGAAGAGAGGACGGGACGTGATGAGCGTTTCGCTACCCATGGCCGAAGGCCCCGGCTACCCCGAGGGCTTTCCGCTGCTGCCCCACCCTGCCGAGATGATCATGGGGCTCATCGCCTTCGTCGTGCTCTACTTCGTGGTGAAGCGGTACGTCGCACCCGCCTTCGAGAAGGCCTACGACAACCGCACGGCGGCCATCGAGGGCGGGATCGAGAAGGCCAAGAAGGCGCAGGAGGAGGCCGACGCAGCCAAGAAGAAGTACGAGGACCGGCTTGCTTCGGCGGACGACGAGGCAAGCAAGATCCGGGAGAAGGCCAAGGAGCAAGGCGCCCAGATCGTGGCCGAGATGCGCCAGCGCGCCAACGAGGAAGCCGCCCGCATCACGGCCACGGCGCACAAGCAGGTGGAGGCTGAACGCCAGCAGGCCATGGTGTCGCTGCGCGGCGACGTCGGCCAGATCTCGACCAACCTGGCCAGCCGCATCGTCGGTGAGTCGCTGGAGGACCCGGCTCGTCAGAGCAACGTCATCGAGCGCTTCCTTGCTGAGCTGGAGTCCAGCACCGCCGACGACGCGCAGGCGCCGGCGAAGACCGGCGGCGAGTCCTGATGGAAGGCGCCTCCCGCGGGTCGCTGAGCTCGGTGCGCGAGTCGCTCGAGGAGGAGCTGCGCGCCGACGACGCCGAGGCTGCACAGATCGGCGAGGGTCTGCTGGCCGTCTCGGGGATCCTCGGGGGCTCGGCGGTGCTCCGCCGTGCCCTCACGGACCCCTCTCGGACCGGACGCGACCGGGGCAAGCTCATTGACCGACTCTTCGCCGGTCGGGTCAGCGACGGTGCCCAGCGCGTGGCTCGGTCCGTCGTGGAGCAGCGATGGGCGCGCAACCGGCACCTCACCGTCGCGTTGGAGACCCTCGCGGTCCAGGCCTTCCTGGCGCAGGCGGAGCAGGAGGGCCGGCTGACGCAGGTCGAGGACGAGCTGTTCCGGTTCAAGCGGATCGCACAGGGTTCTCCTCAGCTGCAGGCGGCGCTGACCGATGCCCGCGCTCCGGACGACGCGAAGGGCGACCTGGTTAAGGCGCTGCTCAGCGACAAGGTCGCCCCGGAGACGTTGCGCCTTGTCTCGCACGCGGTGGCCTCTGCGACCAGGCGCTTCGACCAGACACTGGAGACCTACCTGCAGGAGGCCAGCCGGCGGCAGAGCCACATCACGGCCGTGGTCACCAGCGCCGATGCGCTGACCGAGGAACAGTACGAGCGTGTCGCCTCGGCGTTGTCCCGGCAGTACGGTCGCGACGTCCACGTCAATGCCGTCATCGACCCCGACGTCCTGGGCGGCGTGCGGGTCGAGATCGGCGACGAAGTCATCGAGGGCACCATCAGCAGCCGGCTGGCGCAGGCCCGGCGCCACCTGACGCGCTAGCGGCGCATCCCACTACCCCATACCAGGCACATCGTCCCGCATCACGGGACACAGGCGAGGAGAACACCATGACCGAACTGACCATCCGTCCGGAGGAGATCCGCGACGCCTTGGACTCCTTCGTGCAGTCCTACGACCCGAACGCCGCCTCGCGTGAAGAGGTTGGCCGGGTCTCGGACGCGGGGGACGGGATCGCCCATGTCGAGGGTCTGCCCTCGTGCATGACCAACGAGCTGCTGAGGTTCGAGGACGGCACCCTGGGGCTGGCGCTGAACCTCGACGTCCACGAGATCGGCGTCATCATCCTCGGAGACTTCGCGGGCATCGACGAGGGCCAGGAGGTCCGTCGGACCGGAGAGGTGCTCTCCGTCCCTGTCGGTGACGCCTATCTGGGCCGTGTCGTGGACCCCCTGGGCAACGCGCTCGACGGCATGGGGGATCTGGAGACAGACGAGACGCGACCGCTGGAGCTCCAGGCGCCCGGGGTCATGCAGCGCAAGTCGGTGCACGAGCCGCTGCAGACCGGCATCAAGGCGATCGACAGCATGATCCCGATCGGGCGGGGCCAGCGGCAGCTCATCATCGGTGACCGGCAGACCGGCAAGAGCACCGTAGCCATCGACACGATCTTGAACCAGCGGGAGAACTGGGAGTCCGGCGACCCCGACAAGCAGGTCCACTGCATCTACGTGGCCATCGGGCAGAAGGCCTCGACCATCGCCGGTGTGCGCAGCACGCTGGAGGAGAGCGGTTCGCTGGACTACACCACGATCGTCGCGGCCCCGGCCTCAGACTCGGCCGGCTTCAAGTACCTCGCGCCCTACACCGGCTCGGCGATCGGCCAGCACTGGATGTACCAGGGCAAGCATGTGCTGATCGTCTTCGACGACCTGTCGAAGCAGGCCGAGGCCTACCGAGCCGTGTCGCTGTTGCTGCGCCGGCCGCCGGGCCGCGAGGCGTACCCCGGAGACGTGTTCTACCTGCACTCCCGGCTTCTGGAACGCTGCGCAAAGCTGTCCGACGAGCTCGGCGCCGGCTCGATGACGGGTCTGCCCATCGTCGAGACCAAGGCCGGAGACGTAGCGGCGTTCATCCCGACCAACGTGATCTCGATCACCGACGGTCAGATCTACCTCGACGGAGACCTGTTCAACTCCAACGTTCGCCCGGCCATCGACGTGGGCATCTCGGTGTCGCGCGTGGGCGGGGCGGCTCAGATCAAGGCGATGAAGGGCGTGGCCGGCCGGCTGAAGGTCGACCTCGCCCAGTTCCGTGAGATGGAGGCGTTCTCGATGTTCGCCTCCGACCTCGACGCCGCCTCGCGGGCCCAGCTCGACCGGGGAGCGCGGATGGTCGAGCTCCTGAAGCAGCCACAGTCCGCCCCACTGCCGATCCAGGAGCAGGTGGCCGTCATCTGGGCCGGAACTCAGGGACACCTGGACGACATCCCGACCGATGACGTGCGCCGGTTCGAGAACGAGTTCCTCGACTATCTGCGCCGCAACCAGTCCGAGCTGCTCGACGGCATCCGAGAGTCCGGCAAGCTCGGTGACGACAGCTCCGATGCGCTGGAGTCGGCGATGAGCGACTTCAAGGGCGAGTTCGACCCCAGCGACGACTCCGGGGTTCGTCCCGGTTCGGACGACGACGGAGACGACGACTCAGACGAGGACGTCGACGCCGAGGACGACGAGCCCATGGACGAGGACGACGTCGAGCAAGAGCAGATCACCACCCAGAAGCGCTGAGGGGAGGACTCACATGGGAGCCCAGCAGCGGGAGTACAAGCAACGCTCCGCCTCGATCAAGTCGATGAAGAAGATCACCCGGGCGATGGAGCTGATCGCAGCCTCCCGAGTTGTCAAGGCCCGGCAGCGGGTGGAGGAGACCACGCCGTACGCGGAGGCGATCACGCGCGCGGTGTCAGCGGTCGCCACCTTTTCCAACGCGGACCACCCGTTGACCACCGAGCGCGACGAGCCTCGGAAGGCCGGGGTGCTCATCGTGACCAGCGACCGCGGCCTGGCCGGGGCGTACTCGAACAACGTGCTCAAGCGCAGTGAGCAGCTGCGCGAGTACCTCGAGGGTGAGGGTCGGGAGGTCGTGCCGTACCTTGCCGGCCGCAAGGCCGAGGGGTTCTACGGCTTCCGTCGCCGCGAGTACGCCCAGAGCTGGACGGGGTTTTCCGACGCCCCCACGTTCGAGGTGGCTAGTGAGATCAGCGAACGCCTGGTGAAGGACTTCATCGCCGGGTCCGAGGACGGCGGGGTGGATGAGCTGCACATCGTCTCCACCCGTTTCGTCAACATGGTCAACCAGGAGGTCGAGGTCGTCCGGCTGCTTCCGCTGAAGGTCGTCGAGGGTGACCTGCCGGAGGCACCTGAGGACGTCTACCCGCTGTACGAGTTCGAGCCCTCCGGCCCGGAGGTGCTGGACAGCCTTCTGCCGCGCTACGTCACGGCACGGATCTTCAACCTGCTGCTGCAGGCGGCGGCCTCCGAGCTCGCCGCGCGCCAGCGGGCGATGAAGGCCGCCACCGACAACGCCGAAGACCTCATCAAGACCTACACCCGGCTGGCCAACCAAGCCCGTCAGGCCGAGATCACCCAAGAGATCAGCGAAATCGTGGGCGGCGCGACCGCCCTCGCCGACAGCAAGTGAGAAGGAAGCACTGAACCATGAGCACTGCGACCAGTGAGGCTCCCGAGCAGGAGCAGACCGAGGGCGGCTTCGGCCGCCTCTCGCGCATCATCGGCCCCGTCGTCGACGTGGAGTTTCCTCCCGGGCAGATTCCCGAGATGTACAACCTGTTGACCACCGAGGTCGAGCTGGCCGGGGAGACCCAGACGATCAACCTCGAGGTCGCTCAGGACGTCGGCGACAACATGGTCCGGGCGATCGCCCTGCAGACCACCGACGGCCTGGTCCGTGGAGGCAGCGTCCAGGACACCGGCGGTCCGATCACCGTCCCGGTGGGAGACGTGACCCTGGGCAAGGTGTTCAACACCACCGGCGACTGCCTGAACCTCGAGGAGGGCGAGACCCTCGACATCCAGGAGCGCTGGGGCATCCACCGGCCCTCTCCGGACTTCGACCAGCTGGAGCCCAAGACCCAGATGTTCGAGACCGGCATCAAGGTCATCGACCTGCTGACGCCCTACGTCCAGGGCGGCAAGATCGGGCTCTTCGGCGGTGCGGGCGTGGGCAAGACGGTGCTCATTCAGGAGATGATCGCCCGGGTCGCCCGCGACCACGGTGGAGTGTCCGTGTTCGCCGGGGTGGGGGAGCGGACCCGCGAGGGCAACGACCTCATCGTCGAGATGGAGGAGGCAGGCGTCCTGGACCAGACCGCGCTCGTCTTCGGCCAGATGGACGAGCCGCCGGGCACCCGGCTGCGTGTCGCACTCTCGGCGCTGACCATGGCCGAGTACTTCCGGGACGTCAAGGAGCAGGACGTTCTGCTCTTCATCGACAACATCTTCCGGTTCACCCAGGCGGGTTCCGAGGTCTCCACCCTGCTCGGGCGGATGCCGTCCGCCGTCGGCTACCAGCCGACGTTGGCGGACGAGATGGGGGTGCTGCAGGAGCGCATCACCTCCACCCGCGGCCACTCCATCACCTCGATGCAGGCGATCTACGTGCCGGCGGACGACTACACCGACCCGGCCCCGGCGACGACCTTCGCTCACCTGGACGCCACGACCGAGCTGTCCCGGCCGATCGCCTCGCAGGGGATCTACCCCGCGGTGGACCCGCTGACCTCGAACAGCCGCATCCTGGACCCGCGCTACATCGCCCAGGACCACTACGACACCGCAGTACGCGTGCGCTCGATCCTGCAGCGGTACAAGGAGCTGCAGGACATCATCGCCATCCTCGGCATCGACGAGCTCTCCGAGGAGGACAAGGTCCTCGTGGGCCGGGCCCGGCGCATCTCGCGTTTCCTGTCCCAGAACACCTACGTGGCCAAGCAGTTCACAGGCCTCGAGGGCTCGACCGTTCCGCTGGAGGAGACCATCGAGGCCTTCACCAAGGTGGCGGACGGCGAGTACGACCACTTCCCCGAGCAGGCGTTCTTCATGTGCGGTGGCCTGGACGACGTGGAGAAGGCGGCCTCGGACCTGGAGAAGGACGGCTGATGAGCGAGCTCAACGTCTCGTTGGTCGCCGCTGACCGTACCGTATGGGAAGGCGAGGCCACGATGGTCCGCGCCCGCAGCAGTGACGGCGAGATCGGCATCTTGCCCGGCCACACCCCCATGCTGGGCGTCCTGGTCGGCGGAGAGGTCCGTATCGATGCCGGCTCAGGCAGCGAGACGGTCACCATCGACAAGGGCTTCCTGTCCGTCGACCACAACCGGGTCACCATCGTTGCGGAGCAGGTCGACGCCTCGAGCATGAACACGTCCTCGGACTGAGGAACTCGGTGAGCCCGCCCTATACCGCTGTGCTCGGGTGTGCGGTGCTGTTGGTGCTGGGCGCCACGGGGTGGTGGTCGTGGTCGCTGCGATCTCCGGGCTCTCGCAGCGGGGCAGGGCGTTGTCCGGCCGGGTACCGCGTCGGCCCCGCAGACCGATGGTCGATGGGGATACTTGTCTACCAAGCCGACCGACTGCTCTTCAGGCAGTCCGTTCACCTGCGCCGGTCACGGTCCCTGCACTGGGACCGTTCGGACCTCCAGGTCGGCATCGGCGGGTGGATCGAGGGCCTCGACGTCTCGAGCAGGCTCGACGGTCGGCAGATGATCAGCGTCCCGTGCCGCTATGCGGGCCAGACCTTCGAGCTGGCGGTGAGCCAGGCGAGCTACACCGCGCTGCGCTCCTGGGTGGAGGCGGTGCCTCCGGGCTGGAACGCCGACGTCGCCTAGGCGACGGGTCGCTCGGTCAGCGAAAGCCTGCGCTTGTCAGCTGCCTTCTTCGGGCTCGCGACCGCCTCCGGGAACCCATAGCACGTCCCCACCAGCGGGGTGGTTGGCGGCACGGGACAGGATGAACAACAGGTCGGACAAGCGGTTGAGATACGCGGCCGCCAGCGGGTTCACTCCGCCAACTCCCGCCGGCGCCGAGTCCGGGGCGGGTTCGGTGCCGTAGAGCTCGATGGCAGCCCAGGTCGAACGCTCGGCCCGACGGGTCACTGTGCGCGCCCCGTGCAGCGCGGCGGCCAACGGAGACCCCCCGGGAAGGATGAAGGAGCGCAGCGGGGAGAGGTCCTCGTTGAACGCGTCGCAGTCGTTCTCCAGCTCGGTGATCCACTGAGCCTTGACCCGCAGCGGCTCGTGCGGGTAGCTCTCCCGAAGCGGGGCGCACAGGTCGGCGCCGACGTCGAAGAGGTCGTTCTGGATCCGGCGTACCACCTCGGCCATCTCGTCCGGGATGCCCCCGGTGGTCGCCGCCAGGCCGAGGGCCGCGTTCGCCTCGTCGGTGTCGGCGAAGGCCACCAACCGCGGGTCGGTCTTGGTGGTCCTGCTGAAGTCGCCCAGGCTGGTCGTGCCGTCGTCGCCGGTACGGGTATAGATACGCGAGAGGGTCACCATGCCCCCATCCTCGCAGCAGCCTGGGTCGTGGTCGTGCCGTCAGCTGACCGCGCCCCACGCACGAGCCAGCCGGGCCGCGATCTCGTCGACCCGGGCCGGTGAGGTCGCGAGGTTGACCCGGACGTGATGCTGCCCGCCGAGTCCGTATCCGGCTCCCTGACCATCGACTCGCACGAGATGGTCCAGGGCGGCGCCGGCCGGGTCCGCCACCGCGAGACCTGCGATATCGAGCCAGGCAAGGTATGTCGCCTCGGCGGGCTCGATGAGCACCTCGGGCACACTCGCGGCCAGCGCTCGCCTGAAGCGCTCATGGTTGTCCGCGATCCGTGAGCGCACCGTGTCCAGCCAGGGGCCACCTTCGCGGTAGGCCGCCAGGGTGGCGCGCTGGCCGAGGGTGGTCATCGCGTGGTTCAGCGCCGGGTGGAGCTGCGTGAGCCGGGCATGGTCCTGCTCCCGGTGGCTGATGACCTGCGCGCAGCGCAGCCCCGGCATCGAGAACGCCTTGGTGGCCGACATCAGTGTGCTCAGCGCCATCTCGGGCGGGGCGACTGCAGCGAACGGCACGAATGCCACCCCGGGTAGCGCGAGGGGGGCGTGGATCTCGTCGCTGATGACGTGTAGGTCGTGGCGGATGGCCACCTCCGCGACGGCCTCGAGCTCGGCGCGCGTGTAGCAGCGGCCTACCGGGTTGTGCGGATGGCACAGCAGCAGGGTGCTGGCCCCGGCGGCAGCGTGGCGATCGATGGCATCAACGTCGAGCGTGAGCCGACCGCGAAACGGTCCGTCGGCGCCACGCAGCAGCGGTACCTGGACGAGCTCGCGTCCACAGGCCCGTCCCAGCACCAGGAAGGGAGGGTAGACCGGCGTCGGCACGATGAGCGCACCCGGGCGCGCCAGATGTCGCAGGGTCAGCCCCAGGGCTTCGATGACGTCCCCCACGAGGACGACCCTGCCCGGGTCGACCGAGTGCCCCCAGCGCGCCTGCGCGAAGTCGGCCAGCGCACGAGCGATCTCAGCCCGGTCCCGCGGATCGGCATACCCGAAGACGCCGCGCCTGACAACGCCGTCCACAGCTCGCTGGATCGGCTCGGGAACGGCGAAGTCCATCTCGGCCACCCAGGCCGGGATGACACCAGGCTCGTCGACGGCCCACTTCAGCGGGCCGGCCGCGCGCAGCTCGTCGTCGTCGAGGTCCACCAGTGTGGCGGGACGGCTCGGGGGGATCAACCGACCGCAGTCGCCGCCGCGCGGCGCGGATCCGCTCCCGCGCTCAGCGCTCCGTCCGGGTGACGCAGGGCCCCACCGACCCCGCCGAAGAACATGGCGTGCGGTGCGTGCTCGTACAGCGGCAGGCCCGCATCGGCCAGCGCCGCTGTGAGCTCAGGGTCCCGCTCGTGGTCGATTCGCACCGAGCCGTCCTCGAGGTGACGCACGTGAAGACGAGGACGGTCGATCGCCTCCTGCAGGCTCTCACCGTGCACGCACAGGTGCAGCAGCACCTGGGTCAGAGCGGTGGTGATCCGGTCCGCGCCGGGCGTACCGATGGACAGCACCGTGCCGTCCGGGTGACGTGCCGTCGTGGGTGCCATGTTGGAGGCCATGCGCGTACCGGGTTGCAACGTGTGCATGCCTCGGCGGTTGAGCTCCGGCTCGCCGAGCGCGTTGTTGGCGAGCATCCCCGTGCCGGCGATGGTCATGCCTGAGCCGTAGCCGGAGGACGCGGTGATCGCGCAGGCCATCCCTTCGCTGTCGACCACCGAGACGTGCGCGGTGGAGGCCGGTGTCGGCAGCACCTCCTCCGAGGTCTGCGCGATCTGGGCCAGCAGGTCGCTTCCCGCGGCCTCCAGATCGGGGGCCAGGTCCATCCTGTCCAGGCGCAGGTCGAGCACGCGACGCATCACGTGGGCCGCGTCGGCGGGGGTGAGGGAGCCGGGGGGGCCTGCGCTGTCCAGCAGCCGCAGCATCGCGGTCAGCACCGGTCCGCCGATGGCTGGTGGTGGGTTGCATGCCAGGTCCCAGTCGCCGAGGTGAGAGCGCAGGGCCTCCCGCACCACGGGACGGTAGGCGGCGAGGTCCGCGCGGGTGAGCAGGCCGCCCCGTGACTGCACGTCGTCGGCGAGCGCGTGACCGATCTCACCGGTATAGACCACCGAGGCCCCCTCGGCGGCGATGAGATCCAAGGTCGAGGCGAGGTCGGCATCGACGATGAGGTCGCCTGCGCGCATGGGATCGCCGTTGCGCGTGTAGACCTGCTTGGTGACCGGGTCCCAGGCGAAGATGCTGTCCGCCACCAACGCGCTGTAGGTCTCGGCGGTGCGGCTGACGGTGAAGCCGTGGGCGACCGCTCGCGTGGCAGGGGCGAACAGGTCGGCCCATGCCGCATTGCCGAAGCGTTCGTGGGCCCAGCCCATCGCGGCGAACATGCCGGGCGTCGCCACCGAACCGGGCCCCACATACGTCGTGAGGCCGCCGCCGTAGGTGGTTACGCACTTGATCAGTCCTTGGCCGAAGTGCTCGCGCGGCGCCTGCCGACCCGGCATCTCGACGTTGCCGTCCACCACGACCGGCGAGCCGTGCTCCGGCCAGAGGCTGATGTAACAACCACCGAGAGGGCTGATGATCCCTGGCTCGGTCACCGACGCCGCGATCATGGCGGCCAGCGCGGCGTCGAGCGCGTTCCCACCGCTGGCCACGGCGCTCAGGGCTGCCTGGGTCGCCGTGGGGTTGGGCGCGGCGATGGCGGCGCGACGGGTCATCGGTGCATTGTGCCGTATCGAGCCCGAAGATCGAGTGTGGAGGTCGAGCCCTCAGAACAGGCGCTCGTCGACGTCGTCGATACCCAGCAGAGCTTCGTAGTCCAGCGTGACGCAGCGGATGCCACGGTCGGCAGCCAGCACCCGCGCCTGAGGCCGGATCACCTGGGCAGCGAACACGCCGCTCACCGGCGCAAGGTGAGGATCACGGTTGAGCAGGTCGAGGTACCGCGAGAGCTGTTCCACGCCGTCGATGTCACCACGACGCTTGATCTCCACGGCGATGGTGTCTCCGTCCTCGTTGCGGCACAGGATGTCCACCGGCCCGATGGCCGTGGGGTACTCCCGGCGCAGCAGACGGTAGCCGTCGCCGAGGGTCTGGATGTGCTGGGCGAGGAGCTGCTGAAGCTGGGCCTCGACGCCGCTCTTGACCAGGCCCGGGTCCACACCGAGATCGTGGGCCGTGTCGCTGAGCACCTCATACAGGCGGATCCGCAGCGTGTCCTCTCGCTTGGCGTGCTGGACCAGCCAGACCGACTGCACCCCCTCCTCGGCTTCCACCTCCTGCGGCTTCAGCTCGGTCATCCGGCACGGCGGCGACATCCAGTTCAGGGGCTTGTACGAACCGCCGTCCGAGTGGACCAGCACCGAGCCGTCGGCCTTGAGCACCAGCAGCCTGTTCGCGGTCGGCAGATGAGCATGCAGTGCCCCCTCGTAGTCGACGCTGCATCGAGCAATCACCACACGCACGCTGACCGACTGTAGTCCCTGGGACCGAGCAGCCCGGACGTGACAGGATCGCAGGTATGCCGCGGTCCAACCGGCCGGGTCGTCGAACCCGCCAACCGCGTGGCCGCGCCCCCGAGCGCCGCCCGGCGATCGAGCGCCCGCCGACGACGGTGATGTTCGCCGGGGTGCTGTGGACGGTGCGCGAGGTTCGGGGCAACGACTCAGGACGGACGTTCCGCTGCCCGGGGTGTCAGCAGCCGCTCCCGGCCGCCACGGCGCATACCGTGGTGTGGCCGAGCGAGACCATGCATACGGTGGAGAACCGGCGCCACTGGCACACGCGGTGCTGGGCGGCCCGCGACCGTCGTCGCCCGGGCGGGTCATTCGCCTGAGATGGCCCGGTGTCAAAGCCGCACCTGTGCCTGCCGGCCCCGGCGGCCCGCACTACAGTGAGGCGCCATGAGCGGCAGTGAGCAGATCCGGTCGAACACCGTCCTGGCCGCTCGACGCAAGGAGATCGAGCTGCATACCCCGGACGGGCTCACGCTCGTGGGCGAGCTGGCGTTGCCGCGCGACCGTGATCCGGTGGCCACGCTGGTCACGTTGCACCCTCTGCCGACCGAGGGCGGCTTCATGGACTCCCATGTGCTGAAGAAGGCATCGCATCGTCTCCCCGCGCTGGCAGGCGTCGCCGTGTTGCGGTTCAACACCCGCGGGACCTCCTCTCCGCGAGGAACCAGTGAAGGGGCGTTCGACGAGGGCGTCGGTGAGCGCTTCGACGTGGCGGCGGCGATCGAGTTCGCCGAGTTCCACGAGTCGCCGTCGCTGCCTCATCGGTGGTTGCTCGGCTGGTCCTTCGGCACGGACCTGGCCCTGATGCATGGTGCGGATCCTTCGATCGAGGGGGCGATCCTGCTCAGCCCCCCGCTGCGCAAGGTGCAGCCCGAGCACCTTGCGCACTGGTCGGAGTTCGGCAAGCCGGTCACCGCCCTGGTGCCCGAGCACGACGACTTCCTGCAGCCCGAGGACGCCGTCGAGCGCTTCGCGCCGCTGCAGCAGGCTCGCGTGGTCGGGGTGCAGGACTGCAAACACCTCTGGGTAGGGGAGAAGATGGTGCGCCGCGCCCTGAACGAGATCGTGGCCGTCGTGGCTCCCGAGGTGGGCGATCTGCCGACCGAGGTGGATGCTGACCTGGTCGTCGGCTGAACCACCCCGCCGCCCGCCTCGCTCGCCTGGCGGGGGCGGTGGTCGCTAGCCCGGCGAGGGCGCGTCCACCTGGCGTGCCCCCGGCGGTGGTTGAACCAGCTCTACCAGCACCCCGCCGGTGTCCTTGGGATGGGCGAAGTTGATCAGGCTTCCGCCGGTGCCGCGCTTGGCCTGCTCGTAGAGCATCCGGACACCGGCCAGCCGCAGTGAGGCCGCGACGGCCTCCACGTCGCCCACCCGGTAGGCGAGCTGCTGTAGACCCGGCCCGCTGCGCTCGAGGAAGCCGCCGATCGGGGAGTCGGGGCGCAACGGCGCCAACAGCTGCACGGCGGCACCCTCACCGATGTCACCCGCGGGCATGAGCATCGCCTCGCTCACACCCTGCTCGACGTTCTCCTCGCGGTGGGTGACCACGAGCCCGAAGGTCTGACAGTGGAACTCGATGGCCGTGTCGAGGTCCCACACCGCGATGCCGACGTGGTCGACGGCTTGCACCAGGGCGCTGAGGTCGGCGGTCATGTCGGTGAGGTTACCGGGCGTCGGGCAGCGTACGGTTTCGGCCATGAGCGAGCTCGTGATTCAGGGCGCTCGCCTGGTCCCGCTGGACCCTGTCCCGTCGGCGGCATATCCGCGCGGTCGAGCAGGCCGGGCAGCCAGCGAGATGGTCGACATCGTCATCCACGACGGACACGTCGAGCAGGTGGCGCCCGCCGGCATCCTGACCTACCCGAGTAACGTGCCGGTGCTGCCGGCGCAGGGGCGCTGGGTGGTGCCCGGCCTATGGGACCAGCACGTCCACATGACGCAGTGGGCCTTGTCCTACAGCCGCCTGGACACCTCCGCGGCGACCGACCCCGCGCACGCCTGCCACCTGGTCGCCCAGGCCCTGAGCCGAGGAGCCGCGCGGACCCCCACCGGCATGCTGACCGGCTGGGGTCACCGGCTCGCCGAGTGGCCCCGGCAGCCGACGGTGGCCGAGCTGGATGCGGTCTCCGGCTCAACGCCCGTGGTGCTCATCAGTGGCGACGGCCATCACGGCTGGGTGAACTCCTCCGCCCAGCGGATGCTCGGCCTCGAGCCACGGGAGGGCCTGATCGCCGAGGAGGAGTGGTTCGCCGTCTACGGGACCCTCGACGCCCTCCCCGGGGCGGACGCGGAGAGTGAGGCCTGTATCGAGCTGGCGGTGCGCCGGGCCCGGGAGCGCGGCGTCGTCGGGATCGTCGACCTCGAGTTCGCTCGACCCTGGGAGCAGTGGCCACACCGGTACGCGGCCGGGATCGGCCCGCTGCGGGTCCGCACCGGCGTCTACCCGGCTCGACTCGAGGAGATCATCGCACTGGGATGGAGCACTGGCACCGCGCTCCCCGGCACCTACGGCATGGTCACGCAGGGGCCGCTGAAGATCATCTCCGACGGTTCCCTGAACACCCGCACGGCGTGGTGCTGCGAGCCGTATGCCGACGGCGCGGATCTCGCCGACCCGGCCGGCCGGGCCAACCTCAGCGTGGCCGAGATGACCGCGCTCGTGGCCCGCGGACATGCCCATGGCTTGACGGCCGCTCTGCACGCCATCGGCGACGCGGCGGTCAGCGCGGTGCTGGAGGTGTTCGAGGCCACCGGGGCGCGCGGCACCATCGAGCATGCCCAGCTGCTGCGGCCCCAGGACCTGCCCCGTTGGAGCCGGCTGCCGGTGACCGCGAGCGTGCAGCCCGCGCACCTGCTGGATGACCGCAGCGTCACCGAGCACTGCTGGCCGGACCGGTCCGAGCGCTCGTTCATGGTCGGTGAGCTGATGCGGGCCGGCGTCCCGGTCGTGCTGGGCTCGGACGCACCGGTGGCACCCCTCGACCCGTGGCTGGCGATGGCCAGCGCCGTGCACCGGGGCCGACCGGATGAGCCGGGGTGGCACGACGAACAGGCGATCACAGCTCAGCAGGCCCTGGCCGCGAGCGTCGACGACCGGCGGATCGTGCCCGGCGCCCCCGGCGACGTGATCCTGACCGACGCCGACCCCCTCGGGCCGGCGTCGGCCGCTCAGGGCTCGCCGGCCGAGGCGGCCGAGGCGCTGCGGACGATGTCCGTGGCGGCTACCGTCATCGGCGGTCACGTCAGTGTGGGGCAGGCCATGCTGCAGTGAGCGGCCGCGACCTGCCGGTGGGCTGCGCGGCGCTACAGTGAGCGCCATGTCCGTCATCGTTGCCGGGGCACGCACCCCGATCGGTCGGCTGTTGGGCTCGCTGAAGGGCTTCTCGGCAGCGGAGCTGGGTGGGATCGCCATCGCAGGGGCGCTGCAGCGAGCCGGCCTGGCCGGCTCGCAGGTCGAGTACGTCATCATGGGCCAGGTGCTCACCGCCGGGGCGGGCCAGATCCCTGCCCGTCAGGCGGCCGTGCACGCCGGCGTACCCATGGATGTGCCGGCCCTGACCATCAACAAGGTGTGTCTGTCGGGGTTGGACGCCATCGCGCTGGCCGACCAGCTGATCCGCGCCGGGGAGTTCGACGTCGTGGTGGCGGGGGGTCAGGAGTCCATGACCAACGCGCCCCATCTGCTCCCGGGGGTGCGAGGGGGCTACAAGTTCGGTGACGTGGCGGTGCGCGACCACATGGCCTTCGACGGCCTGTGGGACGTCTTCACCGACCAGGCCATGGGAGGGCTGACCGACGACATCAACCGACCTTCCGCGGACACGCACCGCTTCAGCCGGGAACAGCAGGACGAGTTCGCGGTGCGCAGCCATCACCGAGCCGCCGCGGCCCGCGACGGGGGCACGATGGGCGAGGAGATCGTCCCCGTCCCGGTGCCGCAGCGACGGGGGCAGCCTCTGCCCTTCGAGACCGACGAGGCAATCCGCTCCGACTCCAGCCTGGAGGCGCTCGCGGCCCTGCCGCCCGCCTTCGCTGCGGACGGCACCATCACCGCGGGTTCCGCCTCGCCGATCAGTGACGGCGCGTGCGCAGTGGTGGTGATGAGCGAGGCCAGAGCCCAAGAGCTGGGGATCCGGCCCCTGGCCCACATCGGAGCGCACGGTGTCGTCGCCGGGCCCGACTCCAGCCTGCAGAGCCAACCGTCGCGAGCCATCACGACGGCGTGCGCCAAGGCGGGGATCGAGCCCGCCCAGCTCGACCTCATCGAGATCAACGAGGCGTTCGCCGCGGTCGTGTTGGCCTCGATGGCCGAGCTGGGCGTGGACGCCGAGCGGGTCAACGTCAACGGTGGCGCCATCGCGCTCGGTCACCCGATCGGGGCCTCCGGGGCCCGGATCGCCCTGCACCTGGCCTTGGAGCTGGACCGCCGCGGCGGCGGCGTCGGCGCGGCCGCACTGTGCGGTGGTGGTGGTCAAGGCGACGCGCTCGTGCTGCGCGTCGACCGTGGCTGATGCGTAGGTCCCGCGAGGTCGACGTCATCGCTATCGTGTCGTCGGCTCGGGAGGGCTCCCCGCGATCGGTGGCCCGGCTCATCAGCCTGGTGGAGAACGAGGATCCCGCACTGTCGGAGATCATGGCCGCGTTGGCCCCGCACACCGGGGGTGCTTGGGTGATCGGGCTGACCGGGAGCCCCGGGGTCGGCAAGTCCACGACGAGCACGATGTTGGTGCGGGCCTTCCGTTCCCGTGGGCTGCGGGTCGGTGTGCTCGCGGTCGACCCCTCCTCACCCTTCTCCGGCGGAGCACTGCTGGGTGACCGCATCCGGATGGTGGACCATGCCCTCGACGAGGGGGTGTACGTGCGCTCGATGGCCACGCGAGGGCACCTCGGTGGCCTGTCCCGAGCCACGCCTCAGGCGTTGCGCGTCCTGGACGGCGCCGGCTGCGAAGTCATCCTCGTGGAGACGGTGGGCGTCGGACAGAGCGAGGTCGAGGTGGCCGGCATGGCCGACACGACCGTGGTGCTGCTCGCACCGGGGATGGGTGACGGTGTGCAGGCCGCGAAAGCCGGCATCCTCGAGGTGGGGGACGTCTTCGTGGTCAACAAGGCGGACCGGCAGGGCGCCGACTCCACCGTTCGTGAGCTGCGCCAGATGATCTCGCTCGGGGACCGCTCCGAGCCGGGGATCTGGCGGCCGCCCGTGGTCAAGACGATGGCCGACCGCGGCGACGGAGCCGAGGACCTGCTGGCGGCGCTGCACAAGCACTACGAGCACAGCGAGGAGTCGGGGGGGCTGCGCCGCCGTCGAGTGCTGCGGGCAGAGCACGAGGTCGAGTCGATCGCGCTGAGCCGCCTGCGTGAGCGGATGCGTTCCCTGCCGGCGGGCTCGTCGTTGACCGATGTGGCGCAGCGGGTGGCCGATGGCGAGCTCGACGCCTACGCCGCAGCACGGTTCGTCCTCGATGGGTAGGTTCTTCGACGTCCAGGACGGGGGACCGCTACGGCTGGAGCTGAGGAGCGTGGACGGTCGCGACTTCACGGTGCTGCGTCAGATCGGCTACGAGAGCGAACGGCATGCCGAGTCGTTCACGGTTCCTGCCGACCGTCGGGCCTTCGCCACCGACCTGGCCTCCGTGCCGCCGGTGTTCGGGTGGCTGGTCCCTCGCAGCGGTGTCTTCCTTCCAGCCGCGGTGCTGCACGACGCCCTGACCGAGCCGGGGCAGTACATCGGCCCGCACATCGACCGGACCGAGGCCGACCTGATCTTCCGCGAGGCCATGATCGGCCTGGGCACAGGGACGGTGCGGGCCTGGCTGATGTGGTCGGCGGTGACGGCGACCACGATGTGGCTGGTGGGCACGGCGCGACAGCGGTTCATGCTCCTGCTCACCGTCGGGGTCATCCTCGTGCTCGGCACGGTGGCCACGCTCGACCTCTTCGACGTGTGGGACGTGCTGCCGTGGATGGGACAGCGCCCAGCCGTGACGGAGCTGGCGTGGGGTGCGGTGGGGGCCGTGGTGGTGCCTGCGGTGTTGTCTATCACCTGGGGCCGTGCCTGGGCGGCCGGGTTGATCGGCGGTGTGGCGTTGGCGCTGCTGCTGCACGTGACCGCCGTGATCGGCGGGCTCTACGCGGCCTACCTCGTGCTGGAGCGGCTGGTCAGCGGGCCGGCGAACGCGCGCCGCTCCCGCGCTCCGACGCCGAGACGGATCGCGTCGCTGGACTAGCCGACCAGGCCGGCGAAGTTGAGCACGAACAGGCCCGCGAAACCGGCGAGGTAGACCAAGCCGGCGTAGGACAGGTAGCGCAGCGTCGGGGTCAGCGAGCTCTCCGAGCGGACGAGGCTGAAGTTCAGCCAGGCGAACACGGGAGCCGTGATGAACGCGCTGATCATCGCGAAGGTCAGCATCGCGGCCAGCGAGGCGCTCATGGCGACGATGATGACCAGCCCGAGGCCGGCGATCCCGGTGAGCCACAGGTTCAGCGACCGCTTGCTGAAGTCGGACTGGCCCCGCAGGAGCCGTAGCGACTCGGCACACGCCCGGGCGTAGCCGTCCACGACGGTGATGACCGTGCCGTACATGCACGCGAAGGCGATGACCGACATCAGCGGGACCGCCCAGGTGCCGATGGCAGTGCCGTACATCTGCAGCAGCTGGTCGACGTAGGCGCCGCCCTCACTGGCCACCTCGACCCCGGAGCCGTACTGCACCAGGGCGCCGAGGGCGAGGAAGAACAGGGCCAGCACCGCAGAGGTCACGTACCCGACGTTGAAGTCGAACAGGACATCCTTGATCTTGCTTGGGCGGATCTCCTGTTTGGCCCGGATCCACAGCGAGTTGAGGGCGCTGATCTCGATCGGGGCCGGCATCCAGCCCATGATGGCCACGAGGAAAGGCAGCGTGGCCCAGGTCCATGGCGAGGGCTGGACGAAGTCGGCTGCGCGCGCCGACCCCGCCGAGGCCGCCATGAAGGTGGCGATGACGGTGGCCACGGTGAGGGTGAGGATGATGACCTTGGTCACCGAGTCCAGTGCGCGGTAATGACCGGCGATCAGCAGCAGCCACGCCGAGGCCATCATCACGGTGGCCAGGGCCGCCACGCTTCCCGACAAGGACGCCGGCAGCATGAACCCGAGGATCACGGCACACAGCAGACCCACCCCGGCCGTGGAGATCACGGAGGAGACCGCGGCCAGGGCGAAGAACACCCAGAGGTAGACGCGGCCCTTGGCGGCATACCCCTCGACCAGCGACCGTCCGCTCTCCATCGTGTACTGCGGGCCGAAGCGGAAGAAGGGGTACTTCAGCAGGTTCGCCACCACGATGACGACCGCCAGCTGCCACCCGAACCGCGCGCCTGCCTGCGTCGAGGAGATGAGGTGGGAGCCCCCGATGGCGGCCGAGGCCATCAGGATGCCGGGACCCAGCGCCCCCAGCCGAGCGGCCCAGACTCCGGGCTCGACGGTGCCGGACTGGGTGGAGATGGTCGCTTCGCTGCGGGCCATAGCGGAAACCTAGCATCGAGGCGGGGGTTAGGCTGGCGAGCGTGTCCAACGCCGACGTTGACCTCGATCCGCCTGCCACTGATCGGTCGTCGGGGCGCGCCATCTGGGAGGCGCGGTACGCCGAAGCGCTGGCCGGTGGACGGGTCCGCGAGGCCGACTTCAGCACGTTGTCGGGCACCCAGGTCGCGCCGGTCTACGGTCCCGAGCCCGAGGTGGAGGCGGTCGACGAGCGGATGGGGCGTATCGGCTGGCCTGGCCAGTTCCCCTACACGCGGGGTCTACACGCAACCGGGTACCGCGGCCGTGCGTGGACGATCCGCCAGTTCGCCGGCTTCGGCAACGCCGAGCAGACCAACGAGCGCTACAAGATGATCCTGGCTCACGGCGGAGGTGGGCTCTCGGTCGCCTTCGACATGCCGACCTTGATGGGCCGCGACTCCGACGACGCCCAAGCCCTCGGCGAGGTCGGCCACTGTGGCGTGGCCGTCGACTCCGCGACGGATATGGACGTGCTCTTCCGGGATATCCGGCTCAGCGACGTGACGACGTCGATGACCATCAGCGGCCCGGCAGTGCCCGTGTTCTGCATGTATCTCGCCGCGGCCGAGCGCCAGGGCGTGGACGTCTCCGCGCTGAACGGGACCCTGCAGACCGACATCTTCAAGGAGTACATCGCCCAGAAGGAGTGGCTCTTCCCGCCGGGCCCGCACCTGCGCCTCATCGGGGACCTGATCGAGTACACCTCCTCGACGATTCCGGCCTACAAGCCGCTGTCGGTCTCCGGTTACCACATCCGTGAGGCCGGTGCGACCGCCGCTCAGGAGCTGGCCTTCACCTTGGCCGACGGCTTCGGTTATCTCGAGCTGGGGAGGTCGCGTGGCCTGGACATCGACGTCTTCGCCCCCGGGCTGTCGTTCTTCTTCGACTCCCACTTGGACTTCTTCGAAGAGATCGCCAAGTTCCGCGCGGCCCGCCGTATCTGGGCCCGGTGGACCCGCGACGTCTACGGCGCCACCAGCGAGAAGGCCATGTGGCTGCGCTTCCACACCCAGACTGCGGGAGTCTCACTGACCGCCCAGCAGCCGATGAACAACGTGGTGCGCACCACGACCCAGGCGCTGGCCGCGGTGCTGGGTGGGACCAATTCCCTGCACACCAACGCGCTCGACGAGACGCTGGCCCTCCCGAGTGAACAGTCGGCCGAGGTGGCCCTGCGCACGCAGCAGGTGCTCATGGAGGAGACCGGCGTGCTCAACGTGGCCGACCCCCTGGGTGGGTCGTGGTACGTCGAGTCGCTCACCGACCGGATCGAGCAGCAGGCCGAGGAGATCTTCGACACCATCAGGACGATGGGTGAGCGGGGCCGTGAGGCCGGCCCCGACGGCGCGGTCTCACACGCGGTCGGCCCGATGACCTCTGGCATCCTCCGAGGTATCGAGGACGGGTGGTTCTCGGCTCAGATCGCCGAGGCGGCCTTCGACTACCAGCGCAAGCTCGAGACGGGGGAAAAGAAGATCGTGGGCGTCAACTGCCATACGGCCTCGGTCAGCCACGAGCTGGAGATCATGAGGGTCAGCCACGAGGTCGAGCGAGACCAGAACTCGGCGCTGACCGCGCGCCGTGACGCGCGCGACGACGGGGCGGTACACGCCGCCCTGAACGCGCTGCGCGCCGCGGCTGAAGGCACGGAGAACATGATCCCCACGATGCTTCAGGCGGTCCGGGCCGAGGCCACGTTGGGTGAGATATGCAACATTCTGCGCGAAACATGGGGCACATACACCGAACCGGCGCGATTCTAGGGTAGGTGATTTCGTCGGCGCCCGGCGGGGTGTCTACCCTCGCCGGGTGAAGTCTTCTCGTCTCGTCGCCTCCGCGGCCCTCTCCTGCGTGCTGCTCATCTCGGCCTGTAGTGACTCCGACGACGGGGGTTCGTCGTCGGAGGACGCCTCGTCATCGCAGTCCTCCGGCGAGGGCGATGGCCAGGACAGCGCGAAGGCCTCCGGTGGAGACGATGACACCGTGACCGCCGAACCCGAGGGAGTCGCCTCGGTCGACACCGTGGAGGCCGAGGCGATCGCCACCGACCTGCTGACCAAGGCGGCCAAGGTGGGCAACGGGGACGGCAAGGAGATCGAGAGTGACGCCAAGGCCGCCTTCCGGGGCAACGCCTACTACGCGGCCCTGGCCTCCGATGAGCTCGAGGAGATCAACGGCGAGCCGCCGACCCGTGACCTGATCACGGACCCGGTGGAGCCCACTGTGCTGGCGATCAGCCGCGACGACGCAGACGCGCCGCTGCTGATGCTCGTGCAGACCGTCCCCGACTCCGGCCCCCCCGAGCTCTACGTCATGGCCAGCCCGGACACCCCGGAGAACTTCCGGATCGTGTGGTGGGCACCGATGCTGCCCGGCACCGATATCGGCACCTTCGACCGGCGCAGCGTCGGTAGTCCGATCCTGCGTCAGGGAGCGGGTGATCTTGAGCAGTCTCCGCAGAAGGTCTTCGCAGCACTGGCCGACTCGATCGACTATCCCGTGGGAGAGAAGTTCGAGGTCAAGTCCAACGGGTACGCACCGGCGGTGCGTGAGGCGGCGGACGAGCAGGCCGGCGAGGTCTCCGAGCAGGCCGAGTTCAGCGAAAGCAACGAGCTCAGGACGCGCGCCTACACCTTCATCCGGGAGGACGGCAGCGCGGTCTCGTTCGCAGCCCTGAAGCGCGAGACCGACTTCGACGTCCGGGACGGCATGGAGCTCACGCCTCCCGACAGCTTCCTCGTCTTCAACGACGACGAGGTCATCACCAGCCGGGCCCGCCTGAACACGTATGTGTATGTGGCGCTGGCCATTCCGCAGGACGACTCGCGGCCGGAGATGGTCGCTGCACGTGAGCAGCTGGTCAGCGCCGTCGGGTCCTGACCGGCCGACCGCCCGCGGGGCGGTCCGTTCGAGGACCAGGGTCGGCATCGGCCACGATGAGGGACAATGAGGGCATGACACAGCAGCCCCTGAGCGCCGCCGCGATGCGCGGCGCCGTCGACCTTTCCTCCCTTGCGAAGAAGCCAGCACCAGGTTCGGGGTCGCCTCAGGCGACCGCCGACGGAATGGTGGCGGCCACCGACCAGACCTTCGAAGCCGTCGTCAACGCCAGCACGACCGTGCCCGCCGTGCTGGTCGTGTGGAGCCCGCAGGTCCCGGAGTCCGAGCAGCACGCCGAGTCGCTGGTCGGCCTGTCCCGCGAGTACCAGGGTCGATTCCAGGTCGTGGGAGTCGAGCTCGACAGCAACCCCGGCATCCTCCAGGCGTTGACGCCCATGCTGCAGCAGACGTTCGGTCAGATCGACGCGCTGCCCATCGTGCTGGGCCTGGTGCAGGGCCAGCCGATGCCGTTCTACCTCGGGGTCCAGGATGTCACTGCACTGCGGCCCTTGATGGACAAGTTCCTGGAGGCGGCGGCCCAGCAGGGCGTCACGGGCAGCGCCGACGTTGCCGGTGCCGAGGATGACGCGGAGGCCGAACCTGAGACCCCGCCGCTGCACGCGGAGGCGGTGGCGGCGATCGACCGCGGTGACCTGGAGGCGGCCGCGACGGCCTACAGCACGGCTCTTCAGGACGACCCGGCTGACGACGAGGCACGGCTGGGGTTGGCCCAGGTGCGGCTCATGGAGCGCACCGCAGGGATGGATCCGGCCCAGGTGCGTCGTCAGGCGGCGGATGCGCCGACCGATGTGGCTGCCCAGTGCGCCGCCGCCGACCTCGAGCTGGTCGGCGGTCACGTCGAAGACGCGTTCACCCGGCTCATCGACCTCGTCCGAGCGACCACCGGCGATGAGCGGACGGCAGCCCGGGACCATCTGCTCCAGCAGTTCGAGGTCATCGGTGCCACCGATCCGCGGGTCAGCGCCGCACGCCGCGCCCTGACCAACGCGCTGTTCTAGCAGCCCAGGCTGCGGAGGGTTCGGCCCGCTGAGGCCGCGTCAGCTGGAGGTGCCCAGCGCGCTGTCCACGACCTGCTGGGCGTCCTGCTGAACCTGCTGCAGGTGGTCGGGACCCTTGAAGGACTCGGCATAGATCTTGTACACGTCCTCCGTGCCGGATGGCCGAGCGGCGAACCAGGCGCTCTCGGTCAGCACCTTGATCCCGCCGATGGCGGCGCCGTTGCCGGGCGCCTCGGTCAGCACGTCGGTGATCGTCTCACCGGCGACCTCGGTCGCGCTGATCGAGTCCGACGACAGCTTCTTCAGCTTGGCCTTGGCCTCCCGGTCGGCCGGAGCGTCGATGCGCGCGTAGGCCGGTTCACCGTACGTGCCGCTCAGCTCGGCATACCGCTGGGAGGGGGAGGAGCCGGTGGTCGCCAGGATCTCCGAAGCCAGCAGGGCCAGGATGATCCCGTCCTTGTCGGTCGTCCACACCGAGGCGTCATGACACAGGAAGGAGGCGCCGGCCGACTCCTCGCCGCCGAAGCCGATCGAGCCGTCCAGCAGACCGTCGACGAAGAACTTGAAGCCCACCGGTACCTCGACCAACGAGCGCTGAAGTCCCTGCGCCACCCGGTCGATCATGCTCGAGGACACCAGGGTCTTGCCGACGGCCACCCGCTCACCCCACTGGGGGCGGGCACCACCGAAGAGGTAGTCGATGGCAACCGCGAGGAAGTGGTTGGGGTTCATCAGACCCCCGTCGGGGGTGACGATCCCGTGGCGGTCGGCGTCGGCGTCGTTCCCGGTGCTGATGGCGAAGTCGTTCTTGGCTTTGATCAGGGACGCCATGGCGTGAGGTGAGGAGCAGTCCATCCGGATCTTGCCGTCGCCGTCCAGGGTCATGAACCGCCACGTCGCGTCGACCAGAGGGTTCACCACCTTCAGGTCGATGTTGTAGGTGTCGGCGATCGCCTGCCAGTAGTCGACCGCCGCGCCTCCCAGCGGATCGGCGCCGATGCGGATACCCGCCTCGCGGATGGCGTCGAGATCCAGCACCAGGGGCAGGTCGGCGACGTAGCGACCCATGAAGTCGTAGGTCTGCACGAAGTCCCCGCCCTTGGCGCGGTCCGCACTGACGCGGTGCACCCCGTCCAGGTCGGCTCGGAGCAGCTCGTTCGCGCGGTCGGCGATCCACCCGGTGGCATCGGAGTCCGCCGGGCCCCCGTTGGGTGGGTTGTACTTGAACCCGCCGTCGCGAGGTGGGTTGTGCGAAGGGGTGACGACGATCCCGTCGGCGACGTCCCGGCCGCTGCGCTCGGAGTTGGCCACGAGGATGGCGCGGGAAACGGCTGGGGTGGGGGTGTACCGGCCGCCGGAGTCGATCAGTGCCGTGACCTCGTTGGCGGCCAGCACCTCCAACGCCGTTGTCCAGGCAGGCTCGGACAGCGCGTGCGTGTCGCGGCCCAGGAACAGCGGGCCGCCGATGCCCTGCTCCCGCCGGTAGTCGCAGATGGCCTGGGTGGTGGCCAGGATGTGCCACTCGTTGAAGGCGGTGTCCAGGGAGCTGCCGCGGTGCCCCGAAGTGCCGAAGCTGACCTGCTGGGCCACCTCGTCCGGGTCGGGGACGTGGGAGTAGTACGCGGTGACCACCTGGGCCACGTCGATGAGGTCCTCCGGGCGCGCCTCCTGCCCTGCGTGTTCGTGGCTGGCCATCAGCTCTTCTCCTCGGTCGTCGGGGTGCTGCTGGTCGTGCTGCTCGTGGTGGTGCTGCTGGTGGTAGCGGATGAGCCGTCCGAAGGCGCCGGGTCGGGCACCAGCCACACGGCCCCTAACGGGGGCACTGTGACCTCGGCGCTGTAGCTCTGCCCCTGGTGGGGCTGTTCCTGCGCCTCCACCCGGCCCATGTTGCCGACGCCAGATCCGCCGTAGGTGTCGGCGTCGGTGTTCAGCACCTCGCGCCAGGCCCCACCGTGGGGCAGGCCGAGGCGGACCCGACGGTCGCCGTCGCCGAAGTTGATGGCTGATACCAACACCGGCCTCGCGCCGGAGTCGTCCTGCTTGCCGAGACGCAGAAAGGCGTAGGTGTTGCCCTCGGCGTTGTCGGCGTCCAGCCACTGGAAACCCTCCTGGCTGTGGTCGAGCTGCCACAGCGCCGGGTTCTCGGTGTAGACGGTGTTCAGGTCCCGGACCAGGTGGGCGACACCGAGATGGTCCGGCTGGTCCAGCAGCCACCAGTCCAGACCGCGCCCGTCGGCCCACTCGGCTTCCTGAGCGAACTCGGTGCCCATGAACAACAGCTGCTTGCCCGGGTGGGACCACATGTAGGCCAAGAACGCGCGCACGCCGGCCAGCTGCTTCCACCGGTCACCGGGCATCTTGCGCAGCAGTGAGCCCTTGCCGTGCACCACCTCGTCATGGCTGATCGGCAGCACGAAGTTCTCCGAGAACGAGTACACCAGGGAGAACGTCAGCTGGTGGTGGTGGTACTGGCGGTAGATCGGCTCTTTGGACATGTAGTCCAAGGAGTCGTTCATCCAGCCCATGTTCCACTTGAAGCCGAACCCCAGGCCGTCCGCGTCGGTCGGCCGGGTGACCCCCGGCCAGGAGGTGGACTCCTCGGCGATGATGACCACACCAGGGTGGAGGCGGTATGCCGTGGCGTTGGTCTCCTGGAGCAGACGCACGGCGTCGAGGTTCTCGTTTCCGCCGTACTCGTTGGGTATCCACTCCCCAGCCTCACGCGAGTAGTCCAGGTACAGGATCGAGGCCACGCCGTCGACCCGCAGCCCATCGGCGTGGAACTCCTCCAGCCAGAACACGGCGTTGGCGACGAGGAAGTTGCGCACCTGGGGCCGACCGAAGTCGAAGACGTAGGAGCCCCACTCGCTGTGCCACCCCTTGCGCGGGTCCGGGTGCTCGTAGATGGCCGTCCCGTCGAATCGGGACAACGCCCAGGGGTCGGTGGCGAAGTGGCCGGGAACCCAGTCGAGGATGACGCCGATCCCGGCCTGGTGCAGGGCGTCGATGAGGTACTTCAGGTCCTCCGGGCTGCCCAGCCTGGAGTCGGCGGCGTAGTAGCCGGTCACGTGATAACCCCAGCTCGGGCCGTACGGATGCTGCATGACGGGCATCAGCTCGACGTGGGTGAAGCCCAGGTCGGTGACGTAACCCACCAGCTCGGTGGCCAGCTCGCGGTAGCCCAGACCGGGCCGCCACGACGCCAGGTGCACCTCGTAGACGCTCATCGGCGCGGTCAGCGCCGTTGTGGAGTCGCGGCGCTGCACCCAGGCGTCGTCACCCCACTCATGCGTGGCCTCGGTGATGATGGAGGCCGATGACGGCGGCTGCTCGGCGGCTCGAGCCAGCGGGTCCGCCTTCATGGTGCGCATGCCGTCGGGGCCGGTGATGTCGAACTTGTAGCGGTTGCCGACCTCCGCGCCGGGCACGAAGAGCTCCCAGATGCCTGAGCTGGCGAGCCCACGCATCGGCAGCGTCGAGCTGTCCCACTGGTTGAAGTCCCCGACCAGGTGCACGCTACGAGCGTTCGGAGCCCAGACGGCGAACGAGGTGCCCTCGACCGTGCCCATGGGGCCGTCGTAGGAACGCAGGTTCGCGCCGAGGACCTTCCACAGCTGTTCGTGCCGTCCCTCGTTGATCAGGTGCTGGTCGGTCTCTCCGAGTGTGGGCAGGAACCGGTAGGAGTCGTCCTGGGTGTAGGCGATCCCGTCGCTCCAGGTGACCTCGAGGCGGTAGTCGCTGACCTCGGCGGTGTCCAGCACCGCGGTGAAGATGCCGTGCGTCTCGTGCTCCATCGGCCGACGCTGACCGTCGGGCAGGAGCAGGTCGACCGACTCGGCCAGTGGGCGCAGTGCGCGGACGGTGACTCCGCCGTCGTGAGGATGAGCGCCCAGCAGGGAGTGCGGGTTGCCGTGCAGACCACTCAGGAGCTGGTACACCTCGTCGTTCGGAAGGGGCTTGGCTTGGGGTCCGGTCGTCGAGTTCACCGTGGTCTCCTGGTGGGCATCAGTGGGCGGTTGCGGGCGGTAGGGGTCGGTGGGAGGTTCGGCGTCGCCGGGCTCGCCCTGCCGGGCATCGAGCAGCCGACTGATGGCGGAGGCCGGGATGGTGACCCAGCTGGGCCGGTTGCGGGCCTCGTAGACGACCTCGTAGAGCGCTTTGTCCAGCTCCAGGGCGTCCAGCAGGGCACCGTGCCCGCGAGGGTCCGACCCCGCTGCATCGGTGTAGCCGTCCAGGAACGCTCCCCGGACCCGCCGGGCCCACTGTGCACGGTCCAGGTCGTGCTCCTGGTCGACCGACCCGGCCGCGTAGTCGAAGGAGCGGAGCATCCCGGCCACGTCGCGCAGGCCCAGGTCGTGTCGTGAGCGCTGGTCCAGCGGCCGCAGTGGCTCTCCTTCGAAGTCCAGGAGCACCCAGCCCTGGTCAGGAACGTCCAGCACCTGGCCGAGGTGGAAGTCTCCGTGGACGCGCTGCAGGCTCGGCCACTCCTCCTGTGCCGCGGCGTCGAAGACTGCCGAGATCGACTCTGCGTGCACCTGGAGTTCGGGTGCCTGGGCCATGGCTGCCTCGCTGCGAGCGCGCCACTGCTCGACCAGCTCGTCGCGACGTTCCACGGAGGCAGGTTCCTCACCCAGCTCCTGGCGCAGCAGAGCATGTACCTGTGCTGTGGCCTCTCCCAGGGCGTGTGCGCGAGCCGTGAAGTCAGCATCGGCGTGAGCCGAGGACAACGCGGTCCGCCAGGCGTCCTGGACCCCGGGAAGGAACTCCTGGGCGAAGGCCAGGTGCCCGGACTGCCCGGCGTCATCCGATGAGGGCCACGAGCCACTCAGGTGCCCCACCGGGGCCGGGACATGAGCCGAGCCCGCCTTGGCCAGCGCGCTCTGCACCACGACGTCGGGGTTCTCGCCGTCGTGCAGGATGCGGAAGACCTTGACGATGCAGCGGGACGGCTCGCTGTCGGACTCAAGCGCCTCCAGCCCTCGCGACTGCACGATGATCGAGGTGTTCGACTGCTCCCCGCTCAGCACGGCGGCTCGCACCACCTCGACCGGCCCGGCCGCGGCGTCGGCGCGGTGACCTACGACGCCGACGGCGGCCTCATCCTCGAGGCTCTCGGCTGACGGCTCACCAGTGATGAGGTCGAGCACCGCCTGCGCGTACGCGGGGTCGTGCGGGCCGTCGTAGATGTGGTGGCTCTCGGTGCTGGTGATCAGCGCCGCCAGCAGGTCCGGCCGGGCATGACGCCGGTAGGTCAAGGGCACCTGGTACAGCGTCGGGGGCGAGGACGACTCGTCCAGCATGAGATGGGTGCGCACTTCGATGTCGGAACGGGGCGCGGCCGCACCGTCCTCACGGGGACCGTGGCGGGCCAGCGTCACAGCACCGAGCTCCCTCAGCCTCGGTTGCCCGCCTTTGCCGGCGTACCACCGTTGGTCCGGGATCCACCCGCTCAGCAGGTCCCCCAGGTAGGAGAGGTCCTCACGCATCGGCGACCTCCTCCCCGGCGGCCAGCCCGAGCCAGAAGAAGTCGCGGGAGCCGAAGGTCAGATGCACCGTGCCCTCGTCGCTGATGTTAGGAAAGCCGATGCCGCCGAAGAGGTCGTAGGTCAGGACGCCTCGGAGTCGGTCCGGGGTGGAGATCACGGCGGCCTGCGGACGGGAGGACAGGTTGTGCACGCACAGGACGGCTTGGTAGCCCTCTCGCGACTTCGGGTCTCCTGGCGGAAGGATGCGCACGAAGGCGAGCACCGCGTCGTTGTCGGCCTCGCAGAGCACGAAAGCGCCGAGGCCGAACACCTCGTTGGCGGCGCGGACCGACAGCATCCCTCGCATCCAGTGCAGCAGCGAGCTTCCCGAGGCCATCTGGGCCTCCACGTTCACGCTGTTGTAGTGGTAGACCAGCGAGGAGACCACGGGTGAGTACAGCTTGCCGGGGTCGGAGGTGGAGAAGCCCGCGTTGCGGTCCGGAGTCCACTGCATCGGGGTGCGCACCGCGTCGCGGTCCTCGAGCCAGATGTTGTCGCCCATGCCGATCTCATCGCCGTAGTACAGACACGGAGAGCCTGGCAGGCACAGAAGCAACGCGTTGATGAGCTCGATCTCGCTGCGTGAGTTGTCCAGCAATGAGGCCAGCCGGCGGCGGATGCCGATGTTGGCCCGCATCCGCGGGTCCGGCGCGTACCAGCCGTACATCGCCGAGCGCTCCTCGGTGGAGACCATCTCCAGGGTGAGCTCGTCGTGGTTGCGCAGGAAGGTGCCCCACTGGGTGCCGGAGGGAATGTCCGGGGTCTCCTGCATGACGCGGATGATCGGCTCGGCCGTCTCCTCGCGCAGGGCGTAGTAGAGCCGCGGCATGACCGGGAAGTGGAAGCACATATGACACTCGGGTGCCTCGGCGGTGCCGTAGTAGTCGACGACCTCGTGCGGCATCTGGTTGGCCTCGGCCAGCAGCACACGGCCCGGGTACTCGGTGTCGACCATCGCCCGCAACGCCGCGAGGAAGGCGTGGGTGCCCGGGAGGTTCTCGCAGTTGGTCCCCTCCTCCTCGAACAGGTAGGGGACGGCGTCGAGGCGGAACCCGTCGATGCCCATGGTCAGCCAGAAGCGCACCACGTCGAACATCGCGTCCTGCACCGCGGGGTTGTCGAAGTTGAGGTCGGGCTGGTGGGAGAAGAAGCGGTGCCAGAAGAACTGCCGCCGGACCGCGTCGAAGGTCCAGTTGGAGACCTCGGTGTCCACGAAGATGATGCGGGCGTCGGCATACCGGTCGTCGGTGTCGGACCACACGTAGAAGTCGCCGTAGGGGCCGTCGGGCTCCGAGCGGGAGGCCTGGAACCACGGATGCTGGTCGCTCGTGTGGTTCATCACCAGGTCGGTGATTATGCGGATGCCGCGGGCATGCGCAGCGGAGATGAGCTCCTGGAAGTCCAACAGTGTGCCGAACTCGGGCAGGACCGCGGTGTAGTCGGCCACGTCATACCCACCGTCGCGCAGCGGTGAGGCGTAGAACGGCGGGATCCACAGGCAGTCGACTCCCAGCCACTGCAGGTAGTCCAGCCGCCCGATCAGGCCGCTGAAGTCACCGGAGCCGGTGCCGGTCGAGTCGTCGAAGGCGCGGACGAGCACCTCGTAGAAGACGGCCTTGCGATACCAGTCCGGGTCGTTCTTCAGACCGGGTTGGTAGAGGTTGAGGCCTCGGACCATTGCCTTAGAACCGCCGCACGTGGAGCAGGTGCGCGGGCTCGGCGCCGACGCCCAGGCGCACGTAGTTGCGGCTGCCCCAGTTCCATTGCTCACCAGTGATCAGGTCGTGGGCGATGAACCCGTCGTGCCATTCCAGGCCCAGGGCCGGCATCGACAGGTTGACCATGGTCTCCCGCAGGGCGTGCGGGTCCAGGTTGACCACCCCGATCACCGTGTCCGAGTCGGAGCCGTCCCGGGCACCCCCGCCGGTCTTGGAGTAGACCAGCACGTTGGCGTCGTCGGCGCTGTGGAAGGTGATGTTGCGCAGCCAGTGCAGGCAGGGATGATCCTTGCGCGCCTGGTTCAGAATCTTCAGGTACGGCCCGATGTTGGGCCGTCCCTGCGCCTCGCCGGTGCCCCCGTGGCCCGCGTCGAGGTCCCAGCGCCGGTTCTTGTACTCGTACTTCTCGTTGTCGATCTGCTCCTCGGCGCCCGGGCGGGCCACGTGCTCGCAGTGCTCGTACCCGGCGTAGATGCCGTAGGTGGGCACCAGCGTCGCGGCCAGCAGTGCACGCAGCTTGAAGGCGGTGGGGCCGCCGTACTGCATGTACGGGGTGAGGATGTCGTGGGTGGTCGGCCAGAACGAGGGGCGCATGTACGCAGCGGTGTCACCGGAGAGCTCGGTGAGGTACTCGCGCAGATCGGCGGCGGTGTTCCGCCAGGCGTAGTAGGTGTATGACTGCTGGAAGCCGACCTTGGCCAGGGTGTGCATCATCGCCGGCTTGGTGAACGCCTCGGCGAGCCAGATCACCTCCGGGTACTCCTGCGCAACGTCGGCGATCAGCCACTGCCAGAACTCCACCGGCTTGGTGTGCGGGTTGTCGACGCGGAAGATCCGGATGCCGTGGTCGAGCCAGACCTGCATGACCCGGCGCATCTCGGCGTACGCGAGCTCGGCGTCGTTGTCGAAGTTCAGCGGGTAGATGTCCTGGTACTTCTTCGGCGGGTTCTCGGCGTAGGCGATGGTGTCGTCGGCCTGCGTGGTGAACAGCTCGGGGTGCTCCTGCACCCACGGGTGGTCCGGAGACGCCGACAGTGCGATGTCGAGCGCGACCTCCAGCCCCTCGGAGCGCGCGCGCTGCACGAAGGAGTCGAAGTCGTCGAAGTCGCCGAGGTCGGGGTGGATCGCGTCCTGGCCGCCGTCCGCGGACCCGATCGCATAGGGGGAGCCCGGGTCGTGCTCGTCGGCCTCGAGCGTGTTGTTGCGTCCCTTGCGGTTGGTCTCGCCGATGGGGTGCACCGGCGTGAGGTACACCACGTCGAAGCCCATGTCCGCGATGCCCGGCAACCGCTCCTGCGCGGTGGCGAAGGTCCCCGACGTCCACAGGCCGGTCCTCGGGTCCTGCTCGGCGCCCTCCGAGCGCGGAAAGATCTCGTACCACGCGCCGGTCAGGGCACGCTGGCGCTCCACCCACCACACGTACTCCCGCGTGGGGCTGACCATGTCCCGCAGGGGCGCTCGGGTCAGCATGTCCGCGGTCGTCCGCCCCGCCCCGGCCGCCAGACGGGCTTCGTTGGGCCGGGCGGAGTCGCGCAGCGCCGCGATCGAGTCGGTCAGTGACGACGTGTCGTCCTCGTCGCGCTCCACCTCGTCGCGCGCACGCTCCAGCACCCGAGCGCCCTCCTCCAACATCAGCTCGACATCGACGCCAGCCTCGACCTTGATCTGCGCGTTGTGTCGCCACGTCGCGTAGGGGTCTGACCATCCCTCCACGCGGTAGCTCCACTGTCCTTCTCGATCGGCGAAGACGGGGGTGGCCCAGTGGTTGAGACCCTCGTTGAGGCACCGCATACCGACGTGGTGCTCCTCGCCATCCGGATCGGTCAGCACGACGGTCGCACTCACAGCGTCGTGCCCCTCACGAAACACCGTCGCGCTGACCGTGAACAGCTCGCCGACCACCGACTTGGTCGGCCGGTCACCACCGTCCACGGCAGGAGAGACGGCTTGCACGGGGATGCGGCCGATGGGGACCTGGCCCACGGTGGCCAGGACGTCGCGGTCGATCGGATCGTGGGAGCTGCGTCGCGTCACGGGTGAGACGCTACCGGCTCCCGGTCGTCGCGGTCACCCGCACCGACCCCAAGCCCGAGGGGCCCAGCCCTTCGTCGTCGCCCGGTGAGGCTGTCTCAGCACGGAGACTGCACGGATGTATCACCAGCGCCTCGTGGCCCCTCCGGTCATCACGATCACCACGGTTGAGGACGAAGGGGAGAAGAGCTCATGGCGGCAACACTGAGGATTCGTGATCGGGGCCGGGGAGTGACACCGGCCGACGTGAGCGAGATCCAGGACGCACTCACGCAGGCCCTGCTGATGGCCGAGGCCGCGACCGCCCAGATGGCCGGCATCTGGGACCAACCCGGACGGGTCCGTAGGCGCCGCCGCCGGCGTGAAGACGCGTGGGCCCGGCACGCGCTGTTCGTGCGTTGGTTCGGCACGAGCACGCGGCCCCTGCTCATCCGGCGGCTGCGACGGCGCATGGAGAAGATCCGTACGTGGTTGGACACTGGCCGGATCGTGGTGCTCGCACACGACGACGGGGACAGGCTCTGTGAGGGGGCGAACGCGTTCGCGACGGTCCCCCGCCGGCCGATCAAGGTGCATCTGTGCCAGTCGTGGTTCGCCCTGTCGCCGACCCGACAGGCGGCGGTCGTGATCCACGAGCTGGTCCACGAGCTCGGGTTCGCCCATCCCTCGGGCGCGACCTCACCGGCGGCGGCCCGTGCGGTGGCCGCCGCAGTCTCCCGCCGTGCACGACGT
>JBAUJO010000185.1:0-6736 GCA_049683875.1 Ornithinimicrobium sp. | reverse complement strand
CGTCGAGCTTGCCCTCGATCACGCGTCCGACGAGCAGGCCGAGCGCCCCGAAGAACACCACGAAGACGAACGCCGAGAACCCGCCGAAAGCTGCGACGACCCCCAGGACCAGGCCCACCGTCAGGGCCATCATGCTTGTCGACATCACTTCTTCTTTCGCTTGGGACTGACCGGGCTGGTCAGTCTGCGGATGCGGGTTCGACTCCACCGGGTCCCGGTGCGGTCTCAGCGCAGCTGGTCGGAGCGGTCCTGCTCGCGGGTCTGGTCCTCGTCTTCGTCTTCACCGGGGAGGTGGACGTCGGTGACCTCGACGTTGACCTCCACGACATCCAGACCCGTCGCATACTCCACCGCCTGGATCACGTTGTCGCGGATGCTGTCGGCGACCTGGACGATCGAGACGCCGTACTCCACGATGATCGAGACCTCGATCGCGGTCTCTCGCTCGCCCTTCTTCACGCCCACCCCACCGGTGACCGGGGGCTTCTGCCCCGGGATGCGCTGGGTCAGGCTCGACACGGCTCGCCCGGCCGCCGACCCCATGGCGTGCACGCCGGGCACCTCCCGCGCTGCGATGCCGGCCAGCTTCTGGACGACCTCGTCGGAGATCATCGTGTCGCCGTGCTCGGTGTGCAGCGCGTCCAGCTGTTTGGGCTCTTCCTGCGACGAGGAGGCCTGATTGGCGCTGGGGGTGTTCTCGTGCGTGCTGGCGGGGGTCTGGTCGATAGTGCTCACGGGTCTCCTAGAGGTCGAATCGATGGGTGGCCGCCCACGGATCGGACGGCGACAATGGCATACACCGAGAAAGAGGCGCCCCGGAACCGGACCGTCACGCCGAGCGCGCACAATTTATGTGTGACGTCGGTCACGTTGTGGATGTGGCCGCGCCCTGGGTCGCCTAACGGAACAGCGACAGCATTGCGAAGGCGCCAGGCAGGGCCATGGCGACGATCACCGCGAGGGCCACCATCCGTTGACGGTGGGCGCGGCGTTCACGCCAAGGCTCGTCAGCGAGCTCGTCCCTCCATGAGTCGGCCATCACGCTCTCCCTGTGCTGCGACGGTGGTCGGTCGTCCGGGGAACAGACTACGACCCCGGAATGGTTGTGGATGAGGTGCCCAGCCCTCGCGCGCCGGTGGCGCTGCTCGTCGGAGCCGGCCACGCCCACCTGCATGTCCTGCTGCGCGCCGAGCGGCTGGCCGACGCCGGATACGAGGTGCACCTGCTCGCTCCTCCCGAGTTCCGGTACAGCGGCGTGGCCTCGGCCTCGGCGGCGGGAACGATGGACGGCCACGCAGGCGTGGTCGATGTCGCGGCACTCGCGGCATCCCGACCGGTCCGCTACCACCGCGGCAGGTTGGTGGGTCTGGACGGCCACCGAGCCCTCAGCGACGACGGTGCGCAGATCGAGTGGGACGTGCTGGCGGTCAACGTGGGCAGTGTCGCCGCCGAGCCACGGATGGGGGTCGGCCCCGGTGTGGTGCCCGTCAAACCCCTGGATGCGCTGGCCGGTCTTCGCGAGCGGATCGAAGCAGCCGCGGCGACGGGAGCGCCGAGACGGGTCACCGTCGTCGGCGCCGGACCGTCGGGTCTCGAGCTCGCGGGGCACCTGTCGACCAGGTCGGATGTGGAGGTCCACCTCATCGACCAGGGCCCATCTCCCCTCGCCGGGCTGCCGCCAGGGGCGCATGCAGCCGTCGTCAGGCTGCTGCGGGCCCGGGGTGTGCGGCTACGGACCGGCGTCTCGGTGGCCCAGCTGACCTCGAGACGGCTCAGGCTGCGCGACGGGAGCGAGTCGACCCACGACGTGGCCGTGCTGGCGACGGGCCTGGCCGCGCCTGGCTGGCTCGCCGGGGTCGGCCTCAGCGACCCCACGAGTCCCGATGCCGGGATCCCGGTCCGGTCCACCCTGCAGCACCGCGACGCACCGACGGTCTACGCCACCGGTGACTGTGCCGACTTCCTGCCGGGGCCGCTGGCCAAGGTCGGGGTCTACGGGGTTCGACAGGGGCCGGTGCTGCTGGAGAGCCTGCTTGCTCGTGCCGCCGGCGAGCCGCTGCCGGAGTTCGTCCCGCAGCGACACGCCTTGCAGATCCTCGACCTCGGTGCGGGCTGGGGGCTGGCCGTGCGCGGCCGGCGGTGGTGGCTCGGCCGATCCGCGCTGAGGCTCAAGCGACGCATCGACGCCCGTTGGCTGCGTCAGTACCGCTGAGCCTCAGCGGCTGCGCCGCCGCACCAGGTGGCCGACCACGGCCGGGACCCACCCGGTCTCACCCCGCATCCAGCGTGCGCCGACGAGGTTGTTCGGGACCACCATGAACGTTGCCTGTGGACCTTCCACCAGCCCGAGGTCGGTGCCGAAGACGTCGGTGACCAGAGCCCAGCGCAGGTCGGTGGCGCGGCTCAGGTGCTCGCCGATCCCGACCGCATACCGTTCGACGATCTGCGAGTGGTCGTGGTCGCGCTCGCGCGCCCACCGTGTGTAGCTCTCGTCGAGGCCCTGGCTCAGGGAGGCCAGGTCCTCGATGTCGACGCCCTCCGCGGCGAGGGCGTTGAGGTGCTTGGCCAGGTGGCTGCGCTCCTGCTGGCGGAGCGGTTGGACCGGCGTGGCGGTCAACCCGTCGTCGTCGAGCTCGACGGAGGGAGTCGGGGTGTGCTCGGAGTTGTCCGGTTCGGAGGCCTTACGGCGGAACAGAGCCATCGGGTGAGCCTATGCGAGCGGGTCGGGTCGCACACGGCGACGCAGCGCCTCGCCGATGGCCGAGCCGAAGAGCAGGCCCAGCGCGATGGCGCAGACGACCCCTGCGATGTCGACTCCGGCGGCCAGGACCGCCGGTTGCTCGGCCACCAGCTGGGTGACCCCCAACAGGCCCAGGCTGCCGGGCACCAACAGCCAGAACGCGGGGAGGAAGAGCACGAGCCGGGCCAGCCGGGGACGGAACAGCTCCACCGCTGTCGCTCCCAGACTGGCCGCGACGGCGCCGAGGAAGCCGCCCAACGCCGAGGACCCGGCGAGCTGGCCGGTGGACTGGGCCGCGAACGCCAGCACGAGAACCAGAAGGACCCACGGGGCCATCCTCATGGGGACGTTCTCCATCAGGCTGATGCCGACGGCGATCAACAGCAGGCCGACCGGCGCGGCGAACCAGCCCAGCTCGTCCACCCGGAGGTTGACCAGCTGTGCATCGGGCACGCGCAGCAGCGTGGTGGCCGCGACCAACCCGAGAGCGAAGAGGCCGAGCTGGACCATCCCGTAGACCAGCCGGGAGGCGCCTGCCTGCATATGCGCAGCAGCGAGCTCCGACATGCCGGTGACGATCAACGCGCCCGGCAGCAGCGCAGCCAGTGGCGGGAGGACCGTGCGCAGCGGACCCTGCACCACGCCCGCATCGGCGAGCCCGAAGACGATGGCGGTGACGATGAACGCCGCGACCGTCGGCAGCAGTGTGCTCAACACCCGGAACCGGCGGGCGAGGGCCAACAGGGCAACGACGACGACACCGCATCCGCAGACGACGACCAGGTTCGCCCACCCAGGTTGCAGGATCAGGGCGATCCCCAGGCAGACCACCACGTAGGCAGGCTGGGTCAGCCAGGAGGGATAGGGGCCGGCCCGCCTGCGCAGGCTCGCCAGCTCGTCCAGGGCCTCGCCCACCCCGAGGTCGCCGAAGACCAGGAGGTGGCGGATGCGTCGTACGTCCGCCGCCTGGTCCAGGCTCAGTCCACCGCTGACGCGCTGGAAGGTCGAGGACGCTCCGCTGGACAACGAGAAGGTCAGGCTGGTCGGTGCCGCTCCGACCTGCAGCTCGGGGTAGCCCCATCGGGCTGCGACCTCGGCCAGCTCCTGCTCGATCTCGTGGACCGGTTGTCCGGTGCCGACCATGGCGGCGCCGAGGTGGGCGACCAGGGTGCGCACGGCAGCCTCGTCGGGCTCCGCATCCTCAGGCTGCACGCGCCCAGTCTGGCAAAGAGGCGCGTGGGCGGGCTCTCGATGCCCCGACGCGCGGGCGCGGCGCCCACTCGGGGGCTGCTCAGGCGCGCTCGCCGAGCGCGACGATGTGCTCGGGCAGTCGTTCGGAGCTGCCGTACAGGAAGTGGTTCTCCATGTGCTCGGAGAAGCGGCTGGCCTCAGTGGTCCGCCCGACCGCTTCGGCGACCTCACGCACCAGCATCGGGGAGGCGCCGCAGCAGACGCCGAGGTAGTGCACCCCCGCGGCGTAGGCCTGCCCGGCGAAGGCACCGAGCTCGTAGCGGTTGGCGGCCAGCGGGTCCAGCGCGGTCGGGAAGGGGCGACCGTGGGGTGAGGGGACGCTCGCCAGCGGGTCGGTGAGACTGAAGAACGTCGGCTCTTGCTCGGTGGTGCGGTAGGGGATGGGCAGGGCGGCCACGTGACACTGCACAGCATTCCGAATCTGCAGCAGCCACGGCATCATCGTCGCCGGACCGCGGAAGCAGTTCATCCCCACCACGTCGGCGCCTCCCTGCTCCAAGCGCTGGCAGGTCTCCACGACGCCGACGCCGTCCATCATCTCCTCGGAGGCCATCGGCGCCAGGGTCAGCGCCACCGGCAGGCCGCTGCTCTTGGCCACCTCCAGGGCGGTCAGGGCCTCCTGCGCGTAGTAGAACGTCTCACCGATGATGAGGTCGGCGCCCTCCTCGACAGCCCAGCCCACCATCTCGGAGAACATGGCACGGACCTCCTCCTGCTTCGCCGGGTCCGCGGGGTCCCAGATGTTGCTGTTGGAGATGTTGCCGGCCATCAGGTCGCCGGGGCGACGGTCCGCGACCTCGCGAGCGACCTGCAGAGCGGCCCTGTTGAGCGGCTCCAGCAGGTCTTCCTTGCCGATCACGCGCATCTTCTCGCGGTGCCCGTTGTAGGTGAACGCCTCGACGATGTCGGAGCCGGCACGCTGGAAGTCGACGTGCAGGGCACTCAGCGCGTCCGGGAACTCCAGGGCCACCTCCGGCACGAACTCGCCGGCACTGAGGTAGCCGCGGCGCTCCAGCTCGAACAGGAACCCCTCCGCGCAGATCACCGGCCCCGCGTCGAGCCGCTCGCCCAGGGACTGTCCGTTCGTGCTCATGCCTGTCTCCTTCTCATGCGCCTTGCGTCGCCGGTCGCTCTCAGGGCACCAGGTAGTCGGCGTCCCGCGCGTCGGTGATGAGCATGTGGCCGGGTGCGTGGGTGATGGCTACGTCTGGGCGCGACTCTATGACCATCGCCTGTGGAGTGACGCCGCAGGCCCAGAAGACGGGCACGTCGCCGGGGCTCAGGATAGGTGGGTCGCCGTAGTCGGGGTTTTCCAGGGCGGTGATGCCGAGGGCGGCGGGGTCACCGACGTGGACCGGCGCGCCGTGGACGGCGGGGTAACGGCTGGAGATGCGGACGGCATCGGCCACGCGGTCCGGCGGGATGCCGCGCATCGAGACGACCAACGGACCGGCGAGGCGACCGGCCGGCCGGCATCGTAGCGACGTGCGGTACATCGGCACGTTCTGCCCGGCCGTGAGGTGGCGCATCGGCACGCCCGCCGCGAGCAAGGGGTGCTCGAAGGTGAAGGAGCAGCCGATGACGAACGTCACCAGGTCGTCGCGCCACTGCGACGACGCGTCGTCGACCTCGTCGGTGAGCACGCCGCGCCGGTAGACGCGGTAGCGAGGAAGGTCGGAGCGGATGTCGCTGCCGGTGCCGCTGAAGACCGCACCTCCGTCGTCGGCCCGAACCCGACCGGCATCGATGACCTCCAGGAGCGGACACGGCTTGGGGTTGCGCTGGGCGAAGACCATCATGTCGAAGGCCAGCTCACGCGGCAGGGCGATGATGTTGGCCTGCGCGTAGCCCTGACACCACCCCGAGGTCGGCGCCCTCTCTCCGGCCGCGAAGCGAGCCCGGGCCGCTCCGGGCGTCAGGACTGCGACGGCCTCGGCGACCTGCTGGCCGGTGTTGTCGACGTCGAGCCCGTATGTGCCGGCCCCGTCGCTTCCGGTACTCACTGCTTCCACCTCAGCACCACCTCCTGGCCGGGGGTCAGCTGCGCAGCGCGGTCCATGTCGGCACGGGAGACCACGGCTATGACGGGATAGCCCCCGGTCACCGGGTGGTCGTTGCCGAACACGACGGGCTGGCCGTCCGGGGGCACCTGGACACACCCGCGGACCATCCCCTCGCTGGGTAGCTCGTCGTCGGCGTGTGCTTCGACCCGTTCCAGCGGCTCGCCCTGGAGGCGCTGACCGATGCGGTTGCTGCGCTCGGAGACGGTCCAGACCCGCTGCCCCAGGTGGTCGGCGTCCTGAAACCACTGCGTGCGGGGGCCGGCAGTGACCGTGAGCACCACACGTTCGGTCGTGGGTCGCGCCACCGGCGCGACGTCGACGTTGGGAAAGGCCCCCTCGAACTCACCTACGGTCAGCAGGTCGCCCTCGGCGACAGGGGAAGGGCCGAGCCCGGCGAGCGTGTCAGTGGACCGCGACCCGAGCACGGCGTCGGCCTCGAACCCGCCGCGCACGCAGAGGTAGGTGCGCAGGCCGGCGGACGGCATACCCAGGCGCAGCTCCTGACCGTCCCGCGCGTCCACCGGCGCGGCGTGGGCCAGTGGCTGGCCGTCCAGGGTGGCCTCGGCGTCGGCCCCGGTGAGGGCGAGGGTGAGGGACCCGTGCACCCTGGCCACCAGCCCGCCCATCGTGACCTCGAGCGCCGCGCGACCGGGGCCGTGCGCCACCAGGCGCGATCCCAGCT
>JBAUJO010000184.1:0-10501 GCA_049683875.1 Ornithinimicrobium sp. | reverse complement strand
CGCCTCAGGCACGGCGGATCACCGTCAGGCCGTCACGCAGCGGCAGCAGCACCTGCTCCAGCCGGTCGTCGGCGGCGACCTTCGCGTTGAACGCGGCGATGGCTGCCCCGTTGGCGCTGGGCTGCGTCGCCGCGTACGGCTCGCCCTGCAGCAGCGTGTTGTCCACGAGCACGGCCCCACCGTCGGCGAGCAGACCCCCGTCGAGCACCTGGTCGAGGTAACCGGCGTACCCGGGCTTGTCGGCGTCGATGAACACCACATCGAACTGCTCGCCGTCGTCGGCCAGCGTGCGCAGCGTCTCGGCGGCCGGCCCCACCCGGATGTCGACCCTGTGCCCGTGCGGCGAGGCGTCGAGGCAGCCGCGGGCGAACTCGGCGACCGCGGGGTTGATCTCACATGCCACGACCCGGCCGTCCTCGGGGAGCCCCTCGGCCAGGGCCAACGCGGAGTAGCCCGTGAACATCCCCACCTCGAGAGCCGTTCGGGCACCGGTCACGCGGGCGAGCATCTTCAGCGTCTGCCCCTCGACGTGTCCGGAGAGCATCTCCGCCTCGACTGCGGCGTCCGTGGCGTCACCAGACCAGTCGTGGGCCCGGGTGCGGTGGTCGAGGTCGGCCAGGGCCGGCGACGGAGGCGTCGTGCACCGCGCGAGGTAGGGCTCGAGCCCGCCCACGAGCCCCGCGATGTGGCACGCCTCGCCGAGCAGCGACTCTGACACACCCGCCGCATCCAACCGGCCGATGAGGTCGAGCAGACGTGCCTAGGCGATGCCGGTCGGGGGGACCGGCCGAAGCCCCGGCCGGTCACCCCCGGCGCTCGTGCCCGGTGCTGTCATGCGGTGAGGGCCCTACGCCGGCTGGTAGTCGGGCGCGGCGACGGGTGTGTACATGTCCTCACCCAGCCCCTCCCGCCGGTAGCTCGCGACGAGCGCGCGGTGCCGCGCCAGGTGCTCTTCGACCTCAGCAGGGGTGAGGTCGTTGAGGAAGGCGCAGTGGCCGATCGGGCTGGGCACGGCGGCCCGCAGCAGCCCGTCGCGGGTTTGGGTGATGGAGCTGGTGGCGTGCCGCACCAGGTCTGAGGTCAGGTAGGGGCTGTCGATGGACAGGCCAAGTGAGGAGAACACGCCGAGGATGCGGTCGCGGTCGGCCTCGGTGATGTGACCGCGAGCAGCGGCGATGGTCGCCGACAGGGCCATGTCGACGCTGATGGCGTGCCCGTGGAACAGGTGCGGGTCGGGCGTGAGCTCAAGGGTGGGGCTCCACGTGTGCCCGTAGGCGATGACCCGGTCGAGGTCGATCTCGTGCAGGTTCGGCACCTCGAGGGCGAGCATGGTGTCGATAGCGGCGTAGGTGAGCCGGTGGGCGACCTCGCGTAGGGCGGGGTCGCCGCCGCTGTGGCCGAACCGGGTGGCCAACAGCTCGGCGCCGCGACTCTCCAGGGTCTCAAAGATCTCCTCGTTACCGACCGTCGCGATCTTCACCAGCTCGGCCATCCCGTTACGCACCTGGTCCAGCGGCAGGGTGCGCAGGAAGGAGAAGTCGAGGATGACCTGCTGCGAGGCGTGGTAGGCGCCCAGCCGGTTCTTGTGCGAGCGGTGGTTGACCGCGACCTTGATGGCGACGCTGGCGTCGATGAGCCCGATGAGCGTGGTGGGGATGCGGATGTACGGGGTGTTGCGCTTGTAGGTCGCGCACGCGAACCCGGCGACGTCGGTGGTCAGGCCCCCGCCGACGACGAGCACCGGCTCGGTGCGGTTCAGTCCGAAGTCGGCGATGCCGTCCACGATGTGCTCGACGGTGCGCAGCGTCTTGTCGGTCTCCTTGATCCGCACGTCGAAGGTCGTCAGCGCGATCCCGTGTGCGGCGAAGTACGCCTCGATCTGGTCGGCGTAGAGCCCCAGCACGGTGCTGTCGATGACCATGAGGCACCGGCCGAAGGGGCGGTAGGCGTCGGCGAGCTGGGTGTTCTCGGGCGAGAACACCCCGTCGACGAGGCGCAAGGAGAAGTCGATGCGCTCGACCCCCTGCACGTCGAACCCGGTCTCGGTGGCGGTGTAGGTGGCCTCAGTCGTGCTCATGCTCTCTCCCGTGTCGTCGTAGCGGAGGTCAGGAACGGGCGGTGACGGCGACGAAGTCGACTGAGTCGACGATCGTGTCGGCATCGCTGAAGTCGTGTCCGGCGGTGTTGGCGTTCGGGAAGGCCAGCACGCGGATGCCGGCGTCGGCGGCGGCGCGGACCCCGCCCACGTTGTCTTCAACGGCCACGGCCTGCTGGGGGCTGACCTCGAGCCGTTCGAGGGCGTAGCGGTAGGCAGCGCCGTCGGGCTTCGGTGAGGCGACGTCACCGGAGTCCACGACGAGGTCGAAGAGCACGGCGTCCAGCTCCGCCGAGGCGGCGTCGAGCAGGGCGCGCACGTTCTCCGGGGAGGTGGTGGTCACCAGGGCGAGCCGCATTCCCTGCTCCTTGGCGTGCATGAGCGTGTCGGCCACCCCGGAGCGCAGCGGGGGAGGGCTCTCGGTCAACCGTCGGCGGAAGATCTCGGACTTGGTGGCGTGCACGGCCTCGGCGTCGACGTCCTCGCCCCGGTCGGCGGCGTAGGAGGCCACGCGGTCTTTGCCGCCACTGGCGGAGAGCATGGCTCGGTAGTCCTCGCGCTCCCATGTCCAACCCAGGCCGTGCTCGGCGAACGCCTCGTTGTAGGCCTCCCGCTGCAGCTCGGAGGTGTCCGCGATCGTGCTGATAGATCCGAAGAGGAGGGCGCCGGTGGGTGCAGAAGCTTCCATGATGGAACGGTAGGCAACCCTGCGAGAGCATGAGTGGGCGGGGCGCCGTCTGTTGCTGCAGCCGGCCGAGGTATGGTGAAAGTTTTCACAAGCACTTCACATGCCTGCGCTGCGCGTGCGTGAGGTGGGGTCGATACGGTCGCAGGGTGGATGCCGATGTGATCACCGAGCTGCTGTCCGTGCCGACGTGGACGGCCTTCGACGTCGACGACGAAGGCCGGGTGCTGGCCGGTCACGACGGGCTGGGCACGGTGCAGCTGGTGGAGATCGCGACCGACGGCACCACCACGGCGCTGACCGACCTGCCGAGCAAGTGCTTCGGTCGCTACCTCCCGGGTCGGCGTGCCGTGGTGGTCGAGCACGACAACGCGGGGGACGAGCGCAGTCAGCTCTCGCTGCTCGAGCTCGACCCGCTGCCGAGCTCATCGGTGGGTCTGGACGGGCTGACCCCGTTGGTGCACGACGCGGCATACATGCACGACCTGCGCGACCTCACGCAGCGCACGCTCGTCTACTCCACGAACCGGCGCAACGGGATAGACATGGACGTCGTGGCGCGCGACCTCGACAGCGGGGAGGAGCGGGTGCTCTACGACGCCGGCGGGTATGTCGTGGCGGCCGCGCTGGACCCTTCGGAGACCAGGCTGGCGGTGCTGCGGCTCAGTCTGCAGCCGAACTCCACGGTGGTCGACGTGGTGGGGCCGGGAGTCGAGGAGCCGGGGCCGGTCACCGACCCCGACGACCACGCGTTCCACGAGACGCCGCATCTCGAGGCCGGCGGGGTGATGGTGCTGGCGAGCAACCACGACCGGGAGTTCGCGGCGGTGCAGCGCTTCGTGCCCGCCGGCGAGTGGGAGGTGTTGCTCGGGGATGACGAGCACGACCTGACGTGCTGGATCAGCCCGGACGGGACGGCCGTGGTCGTCGGCACACTGCTTGACGGCGCGATGAACCTGGCCGTGCACGACCTGGGGGAGCGGGTCGGGCAGCCGCGGGAGCTGATGCTGCCGGAGCTGGCCGCGGTCACCGTGCGCTGGTCGGCGGGCTCGCGGTCGCTGGTGGTGTCGGGCACCTCACCCACCGAGCCGGGTGTTCTTTACCGAGTGAAAGTCTCCGACGGCAGCGTCTACCCGGTGGTCTCCAGTGCGGCGAGCCTGCCGGATGAGGTGCGAGGCGTGCTGAGCGTGCCCACCGCCCACCGCATTCCCGCGCGGGACGGTGAGCAGATCCCGTGTTTCGTCTACCCCGCAGCTGTCTCGACGGACGAGGCGGAGGGCGTGCTCGAGGCCAACGGGGCGAGCGTGGTGTTCATCCACGGCGGGCCGGAGGGCGCGTCGACGCGCAACTGGCATCCGGTGGTGCAGGCGCTCGCGGCGTCCGGGCTGACGGTGGTCGTGCCGAACGTGCGCGGATCGACCGGCTACGGCAAGCGCTGGTACTCCCTGGATGACGTCGACCTGCGGCTGGAGTCTGTCGCCGACCTGGCCGATGTGCACGCCTGGCTACCGACCCAAGGGCTAGACGCGATGCGCGCGGCGCTCTGGGGTGGCTCCTACGGGGGATACATGGTGCTGGCTGGGCTGTCGATGCAGCCCGAGCTGTGGGCGGCCGGGGTCGACATCGTGGGGATGAGCTCGCTGGTCACGTTCTTGGAGAACACCTCGGCCTACCGCCGGGCCTTTCGGGAGCGCGAGTATGGCTCGCTCGAGCACGACCGCGAGATGCTGGAGCGGGCATCTCCGATCACCTACCTCGACCAGATGAAGGCGCCGCTGTTCATCATCCACGGCGCCAACGACCCCCGCGTGCCGCTCAGTGAGGCACAACAGATCGCCGCTGCGCTGGATGAGGCTGGGGTGCCCCAGCAGCTGCGGGTCTACGACGACGAGGGCCACGGCTTGGCCAAGCGGACGAACAAGCTCGATGCCTACCCGGCTGCCATCGACTTCCTCCACGCCCACCTCGCTGCAGCTCGCTGAGGTGAGGGTGCAGTCGAAGAGCGCCCCCGGCCGCCATGGTCGCCGCCAGGATGCGCCGCATGCCCAGCGGTAGGGTCCGCTCATGATTCCCCGGTTCGGGCAGGAGAGCGCTCTGCTGCTGATCGATGTGCAGCGGGGGGTGGATGAGCTCGGGTACTGGGGTGGCGCCGACGGGCGCCGCAACAACCCTGCTGCCGAGGAAAACCTGGCCGAGCTGCTGGACGGTTGGCGCAGTGCCGGCCGCCGGCCCGCGTGGACCCGACACGACTCGCGGCAGGCAGACTCGCCGCTACGGCTGAGCTTGCCGTCTGGACGTCAGAAGCCTGGCTTCGAGATCCGCGAGGGAGAGCTCGCCGTCGTGAAGGACGTGAACAGCGGCTTCGTCGGGACCTCGCTCGAGCTGCAGCTGCGCCGCGCTGGAGTCACCCGTCTGGTGGTGGGTGGCTTCTTCACCAACATGTGCGTGGAGACCACCGCCCGCATGGCCGGCAACATGGGCTTCGACACCTACCTGGTGCACGACGCCTGTGCCACGACCAACCGGGTGGGGCCCGACGGGCAGGACCACGACCCCAAGCTCCTGCATGCGGTCAGCGTGGCGAATGTCCATGCGGAGTTCGCCACGGCGATCACCACTTCGGACGCGCTCGGGCTCCTCGGCCAAGACGCGGAGGACCTCGAACGCCGCCAAGGCAACGAGTAGCCGAGCCTGGCGCGTGGGACCGGCGACGATCCGATCGGCGCACAGCCAACGCGAGAGACCTGCGGTAACCGGACAGGCTGATAGGCCCACAGATCAAGAGCGGTACCCCAACGCTCCAGTTCCCAGTCGTGGCTGTGTCATTCCGCCCAGTTAGACGCACAGACCCGAGGATGGGCGTGACATCGCTGTACTGCCGAATACAGCGAGTTCTTCTACGCTGACCCCGACAGTCGACACCCGTCTACAACGGTCGCCGCGCTCGAGCGTCGCGGTCAATTCGTGCCAGAAACCCGAGCACTCGCGATCAGCAGGGGCCGTGCAGCACACGGCGTCCGACGCCACGCTCCTGTCCTTGCCCTCGCCGCGACACTGCTCGTGGTCAGGCAACGAGCGGCGTGCCACACGGTGAGACTCGGCCTCGGTCGCTATCGTGCCCAGTCAGGATCAGGGGAGGGAACGTGGGTCAACAGGCACCAGACTTTAATCAGAGCGAGGTTCTCGTAGGTCGACCCGCGCGCGTGACGGTTGTTGAACCTGATGGCCGTACGTTCCACGCCCAACTTCATGGTGGCGGGGCTGCACGTGTGTCGTCGGAGTTATGCGTGAGTGTGCAACCAGGTGACACACTACTCGTTAGCGAGCTCGGCTGGCACTCGGTCCCTCGTGAAGTTTGGTTAGAGGAAAACTCCATAGGGATCGTTCGCAAAATTACCAAACATCGGATCGTACTCGAGACTTCGATTGGCTTGCGGGTCATACCACGCGCAGCTCGCAAAGGCCTGAAGTTTAGAACTGGGTACACCGTGGAGTTCGACAACCACGTAGGCATTATTCGCGTGATTGCCAAATCCCCCATCCGCACTCGCGACGAGGGAGTGGAGGAGAATGTAATCAAAGCCTATCGCGTGGACTCTTCACCATCCGAGATGCTCAGTTTCGCTTCATTCGGCGGATATCACTCTGTTCGTGAACGGGCGGTGGAGCTTATCGAGACTCAACTCGAGCGCAGAGACCTCCTCGCGACGATCGGTGCTAGACCTATCAAGGGCATAATCTTCTCTGGTCCTCCCGGCACAGGGAAAACGCACCTAGCTCGTATCATCGCTCACGAGTCGGGGGCAGCTTTTTACCTCGTTAGCGGCCCGTCTATAGTGAGCAAATGGGTTGGAGATAGCGAAGACACGCTTCGACGTATTTTTGCTGACGCCGCAAGTGAAGCTAAGGCTATCGTCTTCTTTGATGAGATTGACAGCATTGCTGAAAGTCGCACAGGCGAATCTCACGAGTCATCGAAGCGGCTGGTGGCCCAGTTGCTGACCCTCCTTGATGGCTTCGATCGAGAGGGAAGCAACGTAGTCGTCCTCGCAGCCACCAACCGCATAGACGATGTAGATGACGCCCTCTTGCGCCCTGGCCGGTTTGACTGGGAGATCCCTTTCGGTTTGCCCACCTTCGAGGATCGCCTCGAAATTTTGCAGGTATCCAGTCGCAACTTGCGGACGGATCAAGCTCTGCCGCTTGACGAGATCGCTCGACTCACAGAGGGCTGGCCGCCAGCCAGGCTTACGTCGATCTGGACGGAGGCCGCCCTTGTCGCTGCAGGCGATGGCCGACCGCAGATTGCCGACGAAGACTTGCTGATTGCGCTCGAGCGGGTATCCAATCGGCCCGCACGCACACGAGGGGTGGAGGAAGCGTGAGCCTCACAGCATGGTGGAAGGGCGTCTGGCAGGCTCTATTTCCTCGTCGAGGCAAGAGAGTGGACGGAGATCAGCGGCCACTGCGCGAGTTCATATACCTCGACGAGGTCAGTCTGCGCTCACTCCTCACCTCCAAGCTTCACACCGTCCCCGAAAACGTCTCTCGCGCCATCTCAAAGGCCGAAGAGGTTGAATTAAGTAGCAAGATCGCGGCCGGCACTGAGTTGGTCGCCAAGAGCGAGCTCGGCTCGCGCTTCAAGACCTCGAATTCAAGCACGGTGGAGACGTCTCGTAAGGCCGTGGTCCAGACCCAGTTCAATGAGTTGCGGTATCAGGCTGGGGTTGAATTTGCGCTAACTGCCACCGACTTACCGCATTCGAATGTCGGCAGTACAGCCGAACTTCTGGGGCAGGCTGCGCCGGACGTCGCCGTCCGCCTGGCTGACTTACAGAGGGGAAGCCTGGTCGAGATCGAAGTCAGGCTTGAAGCCGATCCCGTGTTCAGGTTCGGGACCATGCTCTCCGAGTATGCGGCCATGGAAGAAGAATACCCAGCGATGTTTGGCGCCAACGGTTCTGCCCTGCTGCACGAAACGGTGCCGATCAACAATGTGCTGCAGCGGCTGCTTGCTGGCCTCATCCCCATTAAGGCTCCCGCACTCCACCTGGCGCTGTGCGACGTTGATGGCGTGCAGTGGCTTGTGAATCGTAAGGCGGTGTCAGATCTGCACCTTGAGTTGTCGCCAATCCACGTCGTCGGGGTTACGGAACACATCGGTTACTGGAAGGATATTCGGCGGGTGTTGTTCTCGGACGCCGAAGTGACTCTACTATGTCGAGTCTCCCGAGGGGGGCTGCACGACTCATGGACACCAGTCAAGCTTGCGGACCTTTTTAAGGAGGTTGCGCCCGACCTTGCCAAATCACTAAACGATGCCAGCACCGCGGGTTTGGCCACTCCGAGTGGGGCGCAGAGCCAGGCGGTTGACGAGAAGGAACAGTACGGGCTCGCGGCATTGCTTCACTACCAAAATAGCCTAGAAGCCGAGGCGGGGACGAAGTGCGAAGGTGATATGGAGACCGTAAGGGACGCGCTTCAGATGATGGAGGGCCATTCGGAGTCAGCGTCTGCGCAGCGGAAGGCCTTCGCCTTCCTCTTGGAGTCGGTGGAGCGGCAGCTTGGTGCCCCAGTTTGGGATGCTGACGCGGACTTGCGTGCTCGCCAGGCTGCAAGAAGCGCCGCCGCTCGATTGTCAGCAACAGGCGCTACGAATGACGAAACCGAAGAGGACCAGGGGTCAGACGCCCGTTCCGCGACACAGCGCCTGCTGGACGTTGAAGTGGTCGCAATCTACTGGTAGCCCAGCAGCGGCACACGGGCACCCTCACGCTTGCGCACATGCCGCGATCCGCTCGCGCGGAACCCCGTCAGACCGCAGCGTCGAGGCGCCCACAAAGACGCGGCTTCGTCGTCCGACACGTCGGCAGGACCCGTGGGGCTGACGCTTGCTGTGATCGATTGACATCGAGCACCATGCTCACCGGGACTGGCGTCGCCGATCTGAGTTGAACGTTAGGTGCTGCAGGACATCGTGACGTTTGAACTCAATGACCAGTTCGCTGAGGTGCCGAATGGGTTTCCAGGCAAGCATGGTGATCTCGCCCGGCGCGTGCATGCGAGTGCTGCCCCGCGCCATCCGACGCACCCTGATCACGCCTGATGCCTGCGCAGGCAACGAGCTGTGCGCAACCTCGTTTGGTGTCTTAGATGCTTCGTCGACAGATTCAAGATACGAGGTGCCCGCCCGAGCGACGGCCGAAGGAAAGTCCGCGAAGCTGTAATCTGCTCGTTGCTTGGCTAATTGGTGATACCTCCCTGCTCACGCGTCGGAGCGCATCGAGCAAGGGAATGACCCAGTCTTTGCAAGACGCTCTCTAGTGCCGGGTTACTGGGCTAGCTGGACTTGCGAAGTGCCGCGAACAGGCCGCGGTTGCCCTACAATGCAGACAAGCGACGAGCAAGGGAGAGAAATGGCTGTAAAATCTTCAGTCTTCATCAGCTGGTCTGGTGAACGCTCGAAGGAGGTCGCCAGTACACTAAAAAAATGGATCGAAGAGGAATACGATCTTGTCAGTGTCTTCTTCTCGGATGACAGCATCGAGGCGGGGCAAAGAGGAATTCGGGAGATTCACGAAGGTCTGCACGATGCAGACGCAGCGGTGGTCGTTGTGACTTCAGAGTCAATGACGTCCGCTTGGGTGAACTATGAAGTAGGCGTCATGAGCGGGTACTTTAAGGAATCCGCAGGGCAACAACGAAAGGTAATTCCAGTCTTGGTCGACCTAGATAGTCCGGCGCAAATGGAAGGTCCGATTAGAGACTTTCAAGCCGTGACGCTCGACCGAAAAGGTCTGTTGAAGATGCTGGAGTCGATCAACTTGGCAATCAATGTACCCCCTTCCAAAGCAGAGCAAAAGCTTGAGAGGTCCTGGGAAAGACTTGAGCCGCTGCTCGAAGAAGCAAAGACGCACGTGGGGGCTGATAGTCGTACATCGCGGGCCTCGTCTGCCCGTGAGTCGAAGAGGACGGTTGAGGAGATGGTTACGGAAGTACTCGAATTGGTGCGTGAGCAGTCGCGGCTGCAATTTCGGCCCGTTCAGATTGAGGCTGGGATTGGCGCATCGTGGAGCAGGCAACCAGGTCGTGTAGAGCCTCTCTCCAAAGTGGTAGTTGCAACACGTAAGGCTCTCAGCGAGCTTGGGTACGGTCAAGATACAATTCGGGGTGTTGAGTTCGATGAGGTCCAAAATGCTTTCTATATAGACGTAAGTGTCTTGCCTCACGCGGATCGAGCGCGGTTCGATACGATCCTAAAGCGTATGCTCGTGGAGCCTCGTGACATCCGATACAGGTCCTTGCCCGAAGTTTAAGCGAGGCGGACTGACTAGTGCGGAAAGGCCTGCCCCTCGGAACCGTTGGCTGCATTAACTAAGGCCTGCGGCTAGGAGAGACCGATAGTTCGGACAGGCCCCGACCTCGCCTGTGAGTCTTGCCATCGTTGCACCAACCAAGCCAAAGTGTCCGCCCCGCCCGTCAGCGTCGCGATGCGAGGCCGGGCTTCACACCTGCGTCTTTTCGCCGCGATAGCCCGTGCCGGGCGGAACGCGAGTGCAGAGCTTCCCTAAGATCTGGTGAGGGGTAGATAGGAATCCGTTCGCTGCGTACCCTGACCGCGTCGAGGGGATCAACATGACGGGTACGCCAGCGCCTGCGTGGCATCCGGACCCTGTGGGTCGTTTCCAGCATCGGTACTGGGACGGGAGTCGGTGGACTGA
>JBAUJO010000183.1:0-4227 GCA_049683875.1 Ornithinimicrobium sp. | reverse complement strand
GCCTGGTGTTGGCCGCCACGCCTCCACCGATCAGCAGGTCGTGCACGTCGTGTTCGCGGCAGGCCGCCACCGCTTTGCGGGTGAGCACGTCGACCACCGCCTCCTGGAAGCTCGCCGCGACATCCGCCACCGGAACGGGCTCACCCGACTGGGCCCGGAGCGACACCCAGCGGGCGACGGCGGTCTTCAGGCCGGAGAAGCTGAAGTCGAAACGGTGCCGCTGCACGTCCTTTGCACCGGTCAGCGCCCGGGGGAAGTCGATCGCGACAGCACTACCCTCTCGTGCCACCCGCTCGATGTGCGGCCCTCCCGGGAACGGCAGGCCGAGGACCCGGGCCACCTTGTCGAAGGCCTCGCCAGCGGCGTCGTCCATGGTGGCCCCGAGGGAGCGGACCTCCTGGGTGACATCGGGGACCAGCAGGAGGTTGGAGTGACCACCGCTGACGAGCAGCGCGACCACCGGTTCGGGCAGAGGGCCGTGCTCGATGACGTCTACGGCGACGTGAGAGCTGAGATGGTTCACGCCGTAGAGCGGCACGCCCAGGCTGGTCGCCAGCCCCTTGGCGGCGGCCACTCCGACCAACAGGGCGCCGGCCAGCCCTGGTCCGGAGGTGACGGCGACGCCGTCGAGCTGGTCCAGGCCGACCCCGGCTCGCTCACAGGCGCGGTCGAGCATGGGCACCATCGCCTCCAGGTGTGCGCGGGAGGCAACCTCGGGCACGACCCCTCCGAAGCGAGCGTGCTCGTCCACGCTGCTGGCGACGGCATCCGCGAGCAGCGTCGCGCCGCGCACGATGCCGACGCCGGTCTCGTCACAGCTGGTCTCGATCCCGAGCACGAGAGGATCGGCGCTCACGTCATCCGCCTTTGCTGTCCCTCCGGTCATCCGACGGCCCGTCGCCACCGGGGAGCTCGTGGCGTTGGACGATCGCGTCGACGGCTCCGGGCTGATAGTAGCCTCGCCGCACCGACACCGTGCTATAGCCGTGCGCGGCGTACAGCGCCAACGCACCAGGGTTGTCCGCCCGCACCTCCAGCATGACCTCGTCCACCCCGGCCCTGGTCGCGGCATCGTGCAGAGCGGCCAGCAGGACGCTCCCCCAGCCCTGCCCACGGAAGCTGGGACCGACCGCAATGGTCATGATGTCGGCGCTGCGACCGGACACCGTGAGGCCGGCGTATCCGGCGACGTGCCCGCTGCCTGCGTCGCCGCCCGACTCCACCACGATCTCCAGCACGATGTAGTGCCGCGCCGGACGCTGCGCCAGCTCGGCCCACCACACGGCCACTGACCAGGCGGAGTCGGGATGGACGAGCCGTTCCATTGCCGCGACCTCGTCCAGGTCGGTCCACCGCATCGTCCGCACCACACATCGCGGGGGCCTGGCGTGTCCGTCGCCCGCGGTGGTGCTCACGTGGACGCCGGAGTCGAGCCCGCCATCGAGGGTTGCGGCTGCGCGTCGGGCCGTCGCAGGTACAAGGGCTCGGGCGCCCGGACGTAGCGCGGCCGGCCGGCCAGCCGCCCGATCGTCCCCGGTTGCACGTCAAGCAGGTTTGGCGATGGCACGTCCCCTGGGGCGGCGAGCGCGCGCAGCGCCTCGGGGTAGAGCCCGGGGCCACGCCCGACGGCAGGCAGGCGCCGCACCGCCTCCGGCAGCTCACCGGCCCGCCCGACCGCGGGTTCACCGTGGCGCTGGATGCCGTCGGTGCCGATCGTGTACCGCGCCCAGTAGACCTCCTTGCGACGAGCGTCGCTGGCCACGAGTATGTCTGCGGAGCCGGCCGCGCCGGCCTGGCTCAGCCAGTCGCGGGCCTGCATGGCCAGCGCATCCAGCGAGCACACTCCGGTCACCGGGACCCCGAGGGCACGAGCCATGACCTTGGCGGTCACGATACCGACCCGCAGACCGGTGAAGGGGCCGGGGCCGACGCCGGTCACCACCTGGCTGACCTGGCTCAGCTGCTGCCCGGACTCGGCGATCGCCCGCTCGATGGTGGGCGTCAACAGCTCACCATGGCGCCGTCCGTCGGCGACGGTGGCCTCGCTGAGCAGGCTCTGACCCGACACGCATGCCGCACCGATGAGCGAGGTGGAGGTATCCATCGCGAGCAGCACCGGCTCAGGCTAACGTGGGGTGACCCATTCGCTCATGGAAGGACCACCATGCTTTCACGCTTGTTCTCCCGCCTCGGCGGACATGTCCTTGACGTCAGCGCCCACTGCGACCTGCCTTGCGGGGTGTACGACCCGGCCCAGGCGCGAATCGAGGCCGAGTCAGTCAAGAAGATCATCGAGAAGGTCAACGACAGCGGCGACCCGGACATGAAGGCGCGTGGTCTGCTCATCAAGGAGCAGCGTTCGGAGCTGGTCAAGCACCACATCTGGGTGCTGTGGACCGACTACTTCAAGCCGCCGCACTTCGAGCAGTACCCGCAGCTGCACATGCTGGTCAACGAGGCGACCAAGCTGGCCGGCGCGACCGGAACCAAGGGCTCCTGGGACGTCTCGGTGGCCGATGACCTGCTGGCCAAGATCGACGAGATCGCCGAGATCTTCGCCGAGACCAAGAAGGGATGACCCCACCAGCCTGAGGGTGCCGCTCGACAGCGGGCCGCGCCCTCAGGCGCGGGCCTCGGCCCGTGAGGGCCAGAGCTCCAAAGAGAGCATGTCCTCGGCGGATATCTGGCCCTCACGTCGCAGCACCCGGCACAGCTCCCGCAGCACCACGGGGTCGTAGTCGTAGCCCATGCTCAGTCGCAGACGCTGCAGGCTCTGCACACGCGCGCGGTCGTCCGTTGTCTCGCCGACGAGGTCGTCGTAGGCGTTCACGACCCGCAGGATGCGGCTGCCGAGCGGGATCTGGCCCAGCTCCTCGTTGCGCCAGTACGGCGTGGCGTGATGCGCGACGACGGTCGCCACCATGGACAGCTCTTCGGTGCGCGCGAGGAGCGCTGAACCGGCCATCGCCACGCGTCGCTGGTCCAGAGCCGAGGTATGGGTGGTGGCTCCGCCTGGGATGGGGCGTTGCAGGGACAGCTGGCCCAGGTCGTGCAGCAGCGCGGCGTACTCCAGGTCACGCAGGTCCGGCTCCGACATGCCGACCTGCCGGCCGACCAGGACCGCGAGCCGGGCGACCCGAGCGGCGTGACCGGGGTCGGTGAAGCCGGCCTGGTCGGTCAGTCTGGACAACGCCCATACCGTCTGCCGCCGACTGTCGAGCACCTTGGACTCGCGGCGCACGGCCATCATCAACAACACCAACGGCACGGTGAAGATGACCAAAGCCCACGGCCCGACGACACGGGTGGCCAGGGCCGTCGAGACCGCGGCGCTGATCACCCCCAGACCCAGCGAACCCACGGCCTTCAGCTCGTCGGTCAGAGCGTGGTAGACCACGGTGTGCTCGAAGGCCGCTCGCTCGTAGCTCCACAGCACCATCTGGAACCCGAGCGCCATCGCCGCCAGGAGGACCAGAGCCAGAGCCACGACCCACCGCGCATCGTCGCTCCACCGCACGAGCGCATCCTGCAGCGACGGGCCTCCCGGTCGGGCGATGGTCATGAGGTAGGCGACCAGCCCGGTCACGGCCGCTCGCATGGCGATGTCTGCGACCACGGGGACCTGCCCGTGACGGACCCATCTCACGCCCGCAGCGACAGCGGTGGCCAGCGCGGCCGCGATGGCGAGGTATCCCGGGCTCACCCCCACCTCGACTCCCCCGGGGAGCACCACAGTCATGGCCATGGCGAGACAGACCGTCATCCCCACCGGCTCCACCTTGCGCCCGTTGACGATGGTGATCGGCCGCGAGTCGGCCACCACGATCACCAGGACGCAGACGGCGAGCCAGACGACCACCGCGCGGGAGGGTAGCGGGGGCCACTGGTGGTCCAACAACAGCAAGGCGCCCACGAAGACACAGGTCACAACGGTCAGGCCGCGCGACACCCATCGGGAGTTGAAGCCGACCCTCACGGATGACCCTCGCTCGGCTCGGGTTGCCAGGCGGCATACGCGTCACTGACGCCTGGGTCATCGTGGTCGTGCACGGTCGACGTATCGGCCGAGGTCGGCTCGCTCACCGGAGCGGGCGCCCACGGTCGCTCCTCCAACGACTCGGCCAGGGCCCAGACGATCGTGGGGTCAAGGTGGCTCCCGGCGCGCGCTCGGCATTCGGCCAAGGCCTCCCGCACGGCGCTCTCGCTGTCCTGCTCCCGGTTGGTCGT
>JBAUJO010000182.1:0-5287 GCA_049683875.1 Ornithinimicrobium sp. | reverse complement strand
ATACCGCGCACCGTGGCGCGCCTGCTTCGACGCTGAGGCGCCCGCGCCCGGCCTAGCGGCCCCGGTTGATGGCGCTGGTGATGCCGCGTAAGGAGGCCGTGACGATGTTGGCGTCGATGCCCACGCCCCAGCGCACCTCGCCGTCGATCGCGCACTCCACGTACGCGGCCGCCACCGCGTCCTCGCCCGAGGAGAGCGCGTGCTCGGCATAGTCCAGTACCCGCACGTCGTGCCCGTGGGCCGACAGGGCGGCGACGAAGGCGTTGATCGGCCCGTTGCCCACCCCCTGGAGGGTGCGCTCGGTGCCGTCGATGACCACCGAGGCGGCGATGGCGTCCTTGCCGGCATCGGTCGTGTGCGTGTCGACCCTGCGCAGCAGCACCGGGTTCGTGGGCACGAGGTACTCGTTCTCGAACGCGGCCCAGATGGCCGCCGCGGACATCTCTCCGCCGGCGACCTCCGTGTACTGCTGGATGACCCTGCTGAACTCGATCTGCAGCCGACGGGGAAGGTCGAGGTGGTGCTCGGTGCGCATGATGTAGGCGACCCCACCCTTGCCGGACTGGCTGTTGACGCGGATGACCGCCTCGTAGCTGCGCCCAACGTCCTTGGGGTCGATGGGCAGGTAGGGCACCGACCATGGGTGGTCGTCGACGTGGACGTCAGCGGCGGCGGCATCTCGCTGCAACGCGTCGAGGCCCTTCTTGATGGCGTCCTGGTGCGAGCCGGAGAACGCGGTGAACACCAGGTCCCCGCCGTAGGGATGGCGCTCGGGCACCGGCATCTGGTTGCAGTGTTCGACCGTCCGGCGGATCTCGTCGATGTCGGAGAGGTCGATGTGGGGGTCGATGCCCTGGGAGAACAGGTTCATGGCCAGGGTGACCAGGCACACGTTGCCGGTGCGCTCGCCATTGCCGAACAGGCAGCCTTCGATGCGGTCGGCGCCGGCCAGGTAGCCCAGCTCGGCGGCGGCCACGGCGCAGCCCCGGTCGTTGTGGGGGTGAAGCGACAGCACCACGTGCTCCCGGTGGTTCAGGTTCGCACTCATCCACTCGATCGAGTCCGCGTACACGTTGGGGGTGGCCATCTCGACCGTGGCGGGCAGGTTGACGATCAGCGGGCGCTCGGCAGTGGGCTCCAGGACCTCCATCACCTTGTTGCAGATGCGCGCCGCGAACTCAAGCTCGGTGCCGGTGTAGGACTCGGGGCTGTACTCGTAGTAGACCTCCGTGTCACCGGGTAGCTGCTCCTCGTACTTCTTGCAGAAGCGGGCGCCGGTCATCGCGATGTCGATGATGCCGTCCATGTCGGTGTCGAAGACCACCCGCCGCTGCAGGGTGGAGGTGGAGTTGTACAGGTGCACGATGGCCTGCTTGGCTCCCTCGATCGACTCGTACGTCCGCTCGATCAGGTGCTCCCGGGCCTGGGTCAGGACCTGGATGACGACGTCGTCGGGGATGAGGTCCTCCTCGATCAACATCCGCACGAAGTCGAAGTCCGTCTGGCTCGCCGACGGGAAGCCGACCTCGATCTCCTTATAGCCCATCGATACCAGCAGCTCGAACATCCGTCTCTTCCGGTCCGGAGTCATCGGGTCGATCAAAGCCTGGTTGCCGTCGCGCAGGTCGACGGCGCACCACCGTGGTGCGGTGGTCATGGTCTGGCTCGGCCAGGTGCGATGGGGGAGGTGGATCGGTTCGAACGGCGCATACCGGCCGTACGGCATACCGCTGGGGCGCTGGGGGTTCGTCTTCTGGGTCACAAGTCTGGCTTCCTCTGGGCGGGTGGCGAGGCGTCCGACACGCAGCGACTCCGCAGCGAGGGCCGGACCTAGAGGGTCTCGCTGCGGCAGCTGAGGAGGAGCAGGTGAGCCATTGAGAAAGACTCTAGCCCACTGGGGTGACGCCAGGTCAAGCATCCCACGCCACCCCCAGCGTCGGACCTGACCTCCAGCCGCGAGTTCGAGGCTCGAGGTCGCGGTATGTGGCTGGGGGTGTGGGGCAAGGGGTCAGGAGGTGCGGTTGGTGGCCACCGGCCGGTAGCCGGCGCGGGTGGCTTCGAAAGCATCGATCGCGTCCCCATGACGCAAGGTCAGGGAGATGTCGTCCAGACCGTTCTCCAGTCGCCACGCGGTGTAGTCGTCGAGGGTGAAGCGGGCGACGATGTCACCGGCGACGATCCTGCGCGCCGGTAGGTCGACCGTCACCAGGGACCCCGGTTCGTTCTCCAGGTACTTCCAGATGAGCTCCACGTCGTCCTGCGCGGTCTGAGCGCAGAGCAGCCCCTCCTTGCCGGAGTTGCCGGCGAAGATGTCGCCGAAGCGGGCGGAGACGACGACGCGGAAACCGAACTGCATCAGCGCCCACACGGCATGCTCCCGCGAAGAGCCGGTGCCGAAGTCCGGTCCGGCGACGAGGACGGAGGCCTCGGCATACGTCGGCGAGTTGAGGATGAACGAGTCGTCCTCACGCCAGCGGGCGAACAGCCCCTCCTCGAAGCCGGTGCGGCTCACCCGCTTGAGGAAGTGCGCCGGGATGATCTGGTCGGTGTCGACGTTGCTACGCCGCATCGGCACCCCGACGCCGGAATGGGTGGTGAAGGCTTCCATGCTGAGCGCTCCTAGGGTGCCGGGGTCAAGGCGGGCACGGGCGGCAGATCGGCCGGCGAGGCCAGGGTGCCGAGCACGGCCGTCGCCGCGGCCACGGAGGGGGAGACCAGGTGGGTGCGGGATCGGGCTCCCTGCCGGCCCTCGAAGTTGCGGTTCGAGGTCGAAGCACAACGTTCCAGCGGCGACATCTGGTCGGGGTTCATGCCCAGGCACATCGAGCAGCCCGCCAGACGCCAGTCCCCACCGGCGTCGGTGAAGACCTGGTCAAGCCCCTCGGCCTCGGCCTGCACCCGCACCGCGTGTGATCCGGGCACGACCAGCAGCCGCACCCCGTCGGCGACCGTGCGACCGGCCAGCACGTCGGCGGCGACGCGCAGGTCCTCGATCCGGCCGTTGGTGCACGAGCCGAGGAAGACCACGTCGACCCCGATGTCGCGGATCGCCGTGGTCGGCTCCAGCCCCATGTAGTCCAGCGCTCGCCGCGCTGCGTCCCTGTCCTCCTCGTCGCCGAAGGAGTCGGGATCGGGCACGCTCTGACCGAGCTGCACCGACTGTCCCGGGTTGGTGCCCCAGGTCACGAACGGCGTCAGCGAGGTTGCGTCGATCACGATCTCGGCGTCGAAGACCGCGTCGTCGTCGGTGCGCAGCTCTCGCCACGCCTGCACCGCGGCATCCCAGTCCGCGCCGGTGGGGGCGTGTGGACGCCCGCGGACGTAGTCGAAGGTCACCTCATCGGGGGCGACCATCCCGGCCCGGGCTCCTGCCTCGATCGACATGTTGCAGATCGTCATCCGGCCCTCCATCGACAGCGACCGGATCGCGCTGCCTCGGTACTCCAAGACGTAGCCCTGGCCGCCCCCCGTGCCGATCTCGTTGATCACGGCCAGGATGATGTCTTTCGCCGAGACGCCCTCGGAGAGCTCACCCTCGACGGTGATGGCCATGGTGCGGAACGGCTTCAGCGGCAGGGTCTGGGTCGCCAGTACATGCTCGACCTCGCTGGTGCCGATCCCGAAGGCCAGCGCGCCGAACGCCCCGTGTGTCGAGGTGTGGGAGTCGCCGCAGACGATCGTCATACCGGGTTGGGTCAGACCGAGCTCGGGGCCGATGACGTGCACGATGCCCTGACCCAAGGTGCCGCGCGAGTGATGCACGATGCCGAACTCGGCACAGTTGTCGGCCAGGGCCTGCAGCTGGGTCCGCGAGGTCAGGTCGGTGACCGGGCCGAGCGTGGTCGGCACGTTGTGGTCCTCGGTCGCCAAGGTGAGATCCGGACGCCGCACCGTGCGGCCCGCCGTGCGCAGACCCTCGAAGGCCTGCGGGCTCGTGACCTCGTGGATCAGGTGCATGTCGATGTAGAGCAGGTCAGGCTCGCCGCTCGCCTGGCGCACGACATGGCTGCGCCACAGCTTCTCCGCCAACGTGGTGCCCATCGACAACTCCTGGGTAGGGACGACAATGTGGGCAAAACTGTAGTACCACCACCGCCCACCGCTCGAAAGTCTCGGGCAACACCAGGGAGTATCAATGCCCTCCACGTCCACCCGTGCGCACCATCTCGCCGTCATCCCCGGAGACGGTGTCGGCCCCGAGGTCAACGCCGGCGCCATGACGGTGCTCGACGCCGCCGAGGCGGCCTTCGGGTTCACCACTCACCGCACCGTGCTCCCACTGGGCGCCGAGCACTACCGGCAGACCGGTGAGCTGCTCACCGACGATCACATCGACACCCTGCGCGAGCAGGACGCCATCGTCTTCGGAGCGGTCGGGAGCCCTACGGTGACCCCCGGCATCCTGGAGCGTGGCATCATCCTGGCCCTGCGCGCCTCGATGGCCCAGGCCATCAACCTGCGCCCGGTGCGGCTGTATCCGGGGGTGACGACACCGATCGCCGGCCTCACGCCGCAGCGCTGCGATCTGGTGGTGGTGCGAGAGAACACCGAAGGCGCCTACGTGGGCACCGGGAGCATGGTGCACCGGGGCACCCCGGCCGCAGTGGCGACGCAGGAGTCGATCACCACCTGGTATGCGTGCGAGCGGGCGATGGAGTTCGCCTTCGCCCTGGCGATGCAACGCCGTCGGCGGGTCACGCTGTGTCACAAGACGAACGTGTTGGTGCAGGCCGGGGCCTTGTGGCTGGCGGTGCTCGAGGAGGTGTCGGCACGCTACCCGGAGGTCGAGACCGACTATGTTCACGTCGATGCCATGTGCATGCATCTGCCGACCCACCCGGAGCGCTTCGACGTCGTCATCACGGACAACCTCTTCGGCGACATCGTCACCGACCTCGGTGCGGTCGTGCAGGGCGGGCTGGGGGTCGCGGCCAGCGCCAACCTCAACCTCGACGGCACGGGCACCTCGATGTTCGAGCCGATCCACGGCTCGGCACCGGACATCGCCGGTCAAGGGGTGGCCAACCCGGTCGGAGCCACCCTGTCCCTGGCGTTGTGTCTGGCTTCGCTCGGAGAGGCGGCCGCCGCCGCGGCGGTCGAAGCCGCCACGGTGCAGGTGCTCGGCGAGCTACCCGCCGCCGGCGGGCCCGAGATGGGCCGGTCCACCGAGCAGGTCGCCGGCCAGATTGCCGAGCTCGTGCGCAGCGCGCCCGCTGACTCGACCACGGCGCTCCAGCCTGACCGCGTCTCCCTCATGACCCAGCTCGCGGCGGTGATGCCCCATGGC
>JBAUJO010000181.1:0-36955 GCA_049683875.1 Ornithinimicrobium sp. | reverse complement strand
ACGACCACGGTGGTGGTGGCCGGAGCCGACGACGACATGGGCATACCCGCAGTGTGACACCGTGACGCTCGATCAGGGCAGCGCCTGTGCCAGCTGCCTCTGCACAGAGGTGGAGACCGCGCCCGTGCCACCCAGGATGACGATCTTGCTCGGATCGAGAGCCGCGATGGCCCTCTTGGTGGAAGTAGGAAGCCAGGTCCGAGTGACGTACAGCACCGGCGCACCGTTGGTCCCTGCTCGAGCGGCCCCACTGAGGCCGTCCGGGTAGTCCTCACTCGTGGCGACGTAGACCCTACTGACACCCTTCGCGGAGTAGCCCGCCATCTCCTCAGCCGTGACGTTGTAGTTCACACCGCTCACACGCACCAACGACCCGGTAGTGGCGTAGTTGCGCAGGGTTCGCGCAGCGTCACTGCTCACCGAGTCCGTCCGCCCGACAACGACGATGCGCTCGGGCTTGACGGCGCGCAGGGCCGACCGCGTCGCATAGGGCACGGAGCTCTTTTCGGTCAGCAGCACCGGTGCGTTGCGGTGGCCCGCCCGCGCTGATGCGACCAAAGCGTCGTGGTACCTAGCGCCCGTGGCCACGTAAGCCGTGGTGGGAGCGCTACCGAACTGCTTGGCCACCGCACCGGCCGTCCCGTAGCGGTCGCTCCCGCTCAGGCGGATGATGCCGCTGGCGCCACTGCTCACGTACTTGCGCAGCTCTCTGCCCACCGAGTAGCTGACCGCCCCCGGGCCCCCGACGATGAACACCCGTGCCGGCTTGATTCTCTTCAGCTGCGTGATGGTCGACGACGGCAGACGCCATTTGGGGGTCAACAGGACGGGATCGTTGCGGTTGCCGGCCCGGGCACCTGCGGCCAGAGCGTCCGGGAACTGCTGCCCGGTCGTGAGATAGACGTCACCTCCGGTCGGGTAGTAGGAAGCCATCTTGGCCGCCGTCTCGTAGCGGTTGCTGCCGCCGACCCGCTCCACGCGCTTGGCGCCAGCCGCGGAGGTCTGCCGGTCCATGAAGTTCCAGGTGGCCTTGTCCAGCACACCCGTCCAGGGCAGGCGATGCTTCTTCTGGTAGCTCAGGAGCGCCTTGAGCGTCATCGGGCCGAACGAGCCGTCGACCGAGGACCCGGTGAATCCGAGCGCCTCCTGTGCCACCTTGATGTTCGAGTTCCTGGCCCCAGGGAGGTTGACTGGGTAGTCCGAGGACGGGGCGCTGGGCAGGCTCGTGCTGCAGCTTCGTGTGTTCCGGCCGGTGTAGCGCGGCGCATACTGGCCCGAGTACACCCGACAGGTCCCGTGATCGACCGTGGTGACCGGCGTGCCGTCCCACCAGGACGTACGCTTCATCGCGCCGTCCCAGGTGAACGAGATGTGCAGATGGTCGGTGTGCGGGCTCGGCCCGGTGTAGGCACGCCACGACCCCGGGCTGTACTGGTACCAGGAGCGCTTGTTCCAGATCACCGACTGGACGCCGAAGCGCCGGGCCATCTCGCCGTTGTTCTTGGTCAGCCAGGAGGCGACCGCGTCCCCGATGGCCTTGTCGGCGGGGTCGTAGGCATCCATCGACCAGTCGACCGCTCTGCCCTCATGATGCTGGCTGTAGTTGCCCTTCTTGCACGAACGCGCCGTGTAGTACGTCGGCCGGTTGTAGTGCCTGCTCACCAGCTGCGCGAAAGCCACGGTCCCCGGCTTGTCGTTGGGGTCGCACGAGTAGCTGTACTGCCAGCCTCCCGCGGCGTCCAGGGTGCTGGGCAGCGACTTGGACGGGGGCTTGGGGACCGCCTCGGTGGAAGGCTGCGCATCGCCGCTCTGCTCGTCCTGCGAAGGCTCGAGCTCATCGGCGGTGGAAGGGTCGACCTGCTCGGCCGGGGTCTCCTTGAGCCACTGTGAGGGAAGGTCCTCCAGATCCGGCGGCACGCCGTCCAAGGCTCCAGGCTCTTCTGGCACCTCCGGCTCCTCCTCCTCGGAGTCGAGCACGAAGGGGTCGCCCTCGACGGGGCCGTTCTCGTGCACGTACGGGTCCTCCGGCTCGGGAGGAACGGGATCGGCCAAGGCCGCGGTACCCGGCCCCACAATCGTCAGAGAAGCGAGAAGAATTGCCATGACCACAGGACGTCGGCCAAGGGCGGGGACACGTAGAGACCACATGCGGAAAAGCCTTCCCGCGCCAAATCAGGGACGAAAGGCGGCCGCAATGCGGAATGGGACTCCGTCGACCTATTGAGCGCGTACGGGAACTAGGGACCCGTAAACGGTAACCGCTATCAAAGTGGGTCGGCGAGGCTTTTCAGTGGGGTGACAGGACTAGCAGAAGGCGTCTGGCCTGCGATAACAGCCTTCAAGGTGTCGCAGAAACCGGCGCAAGAACCTTAACGACTTGACAGAAAGATGACCCTTCCCTGGCCGTGTTGTTGCTCTATTGAGACGCGGACAAAACGTGCGGCTGCACGGTGACCTCGTCGGAGATGAATGCTTCCACCTGGGCGCGTCCCAGATCGTCCGGCATTTGCTGCGGCGGAGACTTCATGAGGTAGGCGGAGGCCGAGAGGATGGGGCCACCCTGGCCACGGTCCAACGCGATCTTCGCGGCACGGATGGCGTCGATGATGATGCCGGCCGAGTTGGGCGAGTCCCACACCTCGAGCTTGTACTCCATGTTCAGCGGAACGTCTCCGAAGGCACGGCCCTCAAGGCGTACGTAGGCCCACTTGCGGTCATCCAGCCACTGCACATAGTCACTGGGGCCGATGTGGACGTTCCGGCTTCCGAGGTCGTGCCGCACGTTGGAGGTGACGGCCTGGGTCTTGGACTTCTTCTTCGACTCCAGTCGGTCGCGCTCCAGCATGTTCTTGAAGTCCATGTTGCCGCCGACGTTGAGCTGGTAGGTGCGGTCCAGCACCACGCCGCGCTCCTCGAACAGATGCGCCAGCACCCTGTGGGTGATGGTGGCCCCGACCTGGGACTTGATGTCGTCGCCGATGATCGGCACGCCGGCGTCCTCGAACTTCTTGGCCCAGTCGGGGTCGGAGGCGATGAACACGGGCAAGGCGTTGACGAAAGCGACTCCGGCGTCGATGGCGCACTGGGCGTAGAACTTGTCCGCCTCTTCCGAGCCCACGGGCAGGTACGACACCAGCACGTCGACCTCGGCCTCGCGCAGGGTGCTCACCACGTCGACCGGCTCCGCCTCAGCCTCAGTGATGGTCTCGGCGTAGTACCGGCCGATGCCGTCGAGCGTGGGTCCGCGCTGCACCGTGACGCCGGTCGGCGGGACATCGGTGATCTTGATCGTGTTGTTCTCACTGGCCGTGATGGCTTCGGAAAGGTCGAACCCGACTTTCTTGGCGTCCACGTCGAAAGCCGCCACGAACTGCACATCGCGAACGTGATAGGGACCGAACATCACGTGCATCAAGCCAGGCACGGAGGATGCAGGGTCGGCATTCTTGTAGTACTCGACTCCCTGCACGAGCGAACTCGCGCAGTTTCCAACGCCGACGACGGCGACGCGCACGGAACCCATGTGTCTACTCCTTGTCCAGTGCGTCGCCGAGCTGGCGAAACGCACGATCGTTTTTCTGTCGTTCGGTCTCGATCATTCGAGCGATCCACCGAAGGTCGGCTTCGGTGGACTCCACCCCGTGACGGTGGAGCTCGTTGAGATAGGTGTCGCCGGGGCGCGTGGCGGCGCGGGCCGGGCCGTTGGCCCGGATCACTGCGAGGCGCTCCTCCAGGCGAGCCCGTCGTCCCTCCAGAATGCGCAGCCTCACGCTGGCGTCCGTCCGCGCGAAGAACGCGAAGTGCACCGCGAAGGCCTCGTCCTCCCAGGCACTAGGCCCTGCTGCGGCGAGCAGGTGGGCCAGACGCTCGCGACCCGCCGGCGTGACGTCGTAGGTGATCTTGGCTCGACGGCCGGCGATCGGACGGTCGACCTCGATCAGATAGCCCCACAGGACGAGGTCACGCAGGCGTGGGTACAAGGTGCCGTAGGACAGGGCGCGCACCGTGCCGAGGACTCGATGCACCTGCTTGCGCAGCTCGTACCCGTGCATCGGGGCATCCTGCAGGAGGCCGAGAATGGCGAGCTCGAGCATGTCGGAGCGGCGACTCACGCGGGGCCTCCTTCGTGGGGATCGGTGGGGAGAGGACGGTGCCTCACGGACGTGCGGCAAACGTTGTGTGGAACAGGCGATGTCGGATGCCAGCGTTGGCCTCGGTCCGCGCTGGACCACTTGCCCAACAGCAAACTCAATATATCGCGCCGATACATCGATCGTGGCATCTCCGGCGTGTCCAGGCAAACCCGGCACAATGTCCGCGACTGTCGCCCACCAGCAGGAGGACCCGTGCCCAGTCCTGACTCAAGCGCAGCCAGCTCGACTTCGGCCGCGTCGACCGGCGAGCGTCGCTCCCCACGAGGTCGCAAGGGTGCCGGCCGTCGCCCGACGTGGCAGCGTGTCCTGCTCTGGCTGGTGGGCCTGGCGTTGTTCGGGCTGATCGCCATCGGCGTCGTGCTCGGCGTCGCTTACGCCAGCACTGACATTCCCGACCCCAACGAGTTCGCGGAGTCACAGAGCTCGATCATCTACTACGCCGACGGCAGGACCGAGCTGGCTCGGTTCACCGGTGGCACGGACCGCGAGCTGCTGCCGTTGGACGAGATCCCCGACTCCGCGCAGAAAGCCATGCTGTCGGCGGAGGACCGGGGCTTCTACGACAACGAAGGCATCTCACCGGTGGGTATCGCTCGCGCGGCATGGAACAACGTGACCTCGGAGTCGACCTCGGGGGGCTCCACCATCACCCAGCAGTACGTGAAGAACTACTACCTGACCAGTGAGCAGTCCTACCGGCGCAAGTTCGAGGAGCTGTTGATCGCCGTCAAGATCGACCGCGAGCTGTCCAAGGACGAGATCCTCGAGCGCTATCTCAACACCATCTACTACGGACGCGGCGCCTACGGGACTCAGACCGCTGCCCAGGCTTACTTCGGCAAGGACGCCTCCGAGATCGACATCTCCGAGGGGGCCTTCCTGGCGGCGGTCACCAACGCCCCCTCCCTCCTCGACCCGGGGTACGCCGAAGGCAACCAGAAGCGGGCGCAGGAGCGCTTCGACTACGTGATCGAGGGCATGGTCAGCCAGGGCTGGATATCCGAGGCCGAGGGGGACGCGGCTGCGTTCCCCGACCTTCAGTCCGAGAGCGAGTCCGAAGACCTGAAGGGGCCGACAGGCTACATCATGCAGACCGTGCGCGACGAGCTCTCCAACGAGCTGGATATCAGCGAGGACGAGATCGACCGCGGCGGCCTGCGGATCACCAGCACCATCAAGCGCAAGCACCAGCGTGCGGCCGAGACGGCCATCGCCCAGGAGATGCCTGACTCCTCCGACGCCGAGCGGCTGCGGGTGGGGTTGGTGTCGGTGACGCCAGGTGACGGCGCGATCACCGCGATGTATGGCGGCAGCGACTACCAGCAGGAACAGCTGAACATCACCACCGATGCGCGGCAACAGGCAGGATCGCTGTTCAAGGTCTTCGCTCTCATCGCAGCCTTGGAAGGTGAGGTCAGCACGCTGAACACCTACCCGGGGCCCAGCCCCATGATTTTCGACATCCCGGGTGAGGCCGAGCCGGCGGAGATCAACAACTTCCGCGACGAGCAGTTCGGCCAGATCGACCTGCGCACGGCTACCGCCAACTCGGTCAACACGGTGTTCGTCCAGCTCAACCAGCAGATCGGCCCGGAGAACACCAGTCGCGTGGCGCGGGACCTGGGTCTGCCGCAGGACACCGACGGCTTGGAGAACAACCTCACGAACGTCCTGGGCACCGCGTCGCCGACCATGATCGACATGACCACGGCGTTCGCGGCGGTCGCCGCCGAGGGTGAGCTGGCCGAGTCCTACATCGTCGCCGCGGTCTCGAACACGAACGACGTCTACGACTACACCGCCGAGCCGGAGCCGAAGGAGGTGGTGGACCCCGACATCACCGCTGACGTCACCGACGCCATGACCAGGGTGGTGACCGAGGGTTCGGGCACCGGCGCCGGCGACCTCGGACGCCCTGCCGCCGGGAAGTCGGGTACGAGCTCGAACAACCTGTCGGCCTGGTTCGACGGTTTCACCCCACAGCTGGCCGCCTCGGTGATGATGTACGAGGGGGACGGCACCGAGCCGATGCAGGACATCGCCGGCGTGGACCAGGTCACGGGCGGCACCTTCCCGGTGCAGGTCTGGGGTGAGTTCATGCGGCTGGCGCTGGAGGGCGACGAGGTCGTGCAGTTCCCACCCCGGGCAGGCGTCAACGACGACAGGGTCGTCACCTCGGAGCCCCCGGCCACGACGACCGAGCCCGAGGCGACCGAGTCGCAGACGAGCGAGACCAGCCCGGAGACCACCAGCACCACGCAGACCGAGACGGCCACCGAGACCGAGACCGAGACGCCCACCGAGACCACGACGCCCAAGCCGACCACCGAAGCGGAGCCGTCCACCCAGGCCGAGCCATCCAGGACGTCGGCTCCGGCGACCGGGTCCGGAGGCAACAACGGCAACGCGGGGGGCAACGAGACCGGCGGTAGCGGCGCCGGGGGCGGCGATGGTTCTGAGGATGGCGCCGGGGAGGCGAACGGAGACGCAGATCGCGGCGACGATGCGGTAGATGACGGCTAGCCCATCGGCCCGCGGGTACGCCGCGCCCTCCCGCCGCGACCCGGTGGTTCGCGCTGCGACGACTGCCATCGGTGGCCCATGGGGGCAGCACGCTGTGCCTGGCGCTCGTGGCCTGAGCGGTGTGGCCGCCGCGGTCGTCGTCATGGGGACGGTGATGCTGGGCGTCGGCGTCATCCAGAAGGGTCACTGCCTGACGTACGGGTGGGCCGACCCCGACCAGTTCTGGCGCGCGTGCTACTCCGACGTCGCAGTAGTCACTGTCAGCTCGGCCTTGGCCGATGGGGCTGCGCCCTACTCGGGGGGCTCACCTAGTGACCAGCCGCTGATGTCCGGCCTGGTCCTGTGGGCGCTGACCCTGCTCTCCCCCGCCTCGGGAGACGGTGTGGAGGCCCAACGGTGGGTCGTGGCGTTGTGGGCTCTCGTGGCGATCGTCCTGATCGCCCTGGCCACGGTCGCGCTGGTGGCGCTGCATCACCGGCAGCCGTGGCAGGCAGCCCATCTGGCGGTGAGCCCGGTCATCGCCGTGCTGGCGCTGGTGTCGGTGGACCTGCTCGGAGTCGTGCTGGTCGTCTGGGGGTTGTGGGCCTGGCAACGAGGAAGATCGGTAGTTAGCGGCTCGCTGCTCGGTCTGGCCTTCCTGTTGCGCCCGTTCCCGTTGATCTTCCTGTTCGCGGCGATGGTCATGTCGTGGCGAGCAGGGCAGCGACGCAAAGCCGCGCAGACGGCCGTCGCCGCAGCCGTGAGCGCGGTGGTCGTCTACCTGCCCTGCTTGGTGCTCCTCGGTGACGGTGTCGCCCTCGCCCCCAGACGCTTCTTCTCCAGCGCTCCCGGCTACGGGGGCAGCCTGTTGCTGCCGGGTCTGTTCGGGGGCTCCGTGCCCACCTGGGTGGCCACGCTGCTCGCCCTCGCCGGGTGGACCGTGGCTATGGGTCTCGGCGTCGTCCGCTCACGCCGGCTGGTAGGCACGCCGGACGCGCGTGCGCTGGTCGCACTGGCGGCCCCGATGATGCTGATCGTAATCCTGACCTCGAAGTCGGTGTCGGTCCAGACCGGCCTGTGGCTGCTGCCGTTCATCGCCCTGTCGGCCCTGCCGTGGCGGGACCATCTGCTGTGGGCGGCCGCGGAGGTGCTGCACTTCGAAGCGACCTGGCTCTATATCGGCTTCGGCTCCGACCCCGGCCGGGGACTGCCCGGGAACGCGTACGCCGTCGCTCTGGTGTTGCGCAGCGCGGCCTGGGCCTGGGTCCTCTTCCGCGTGGCCGCACGCGCCGGTGACCCGGTCGAGCCCTACGGGACGAGCAGCAGCTTGCCCGACGTCCCCCCGGACTCGAGGTCTCGGTGGGCGTCCGCCACCTCGTCCAGCCCGTAGGTAGCCCCGACCGTGATCGCCAGCTCGCCGCTGTCCACCGCAGCCAGCACGTCCGAGGAGCGCCACAGCAGCTCGTCGCGGTCCTGGAGGTAGTGCGCCAGCGACGGCCTGGTCAGGAACACCGAACCGGCCGTGTTCAGCGCTTGGGGGTCCATCGGGGGGACCGGGCCGCTGGCCGCTCCGAACAGGACCATCATCCCTCGCGGTCTCAGCAGGCTCAGGCCTGCCTCGAACGTGGCCCGACCGACCCCGTCGTAGACCACGTCCACCCCCTCGTCGTCGGTGAGGCGGCGCACCTCGGCCACGAGATCGACGCTCTGCTCCTGCTCCCCGCCCGCGCTGTCGCCGCCCGGGCTGCGGTAGCGCACGACCTCCTGCGCTCCGGCCGCACGCGCCCGCTCGGCCTTCTCGGGCGTGGAGGTGGTGCCGATCACGCGGACGCCCTTGTTGGCCAGCATCTGGACCAGCAGCAGTCCGACCCCCCCTGCCGCCGCGTGCACCAGTGCCGTCTGCCCCGCCTGCGCCGGGTAGGTGGACTCGACGAGGTAGTGCGCCGTCATGCCTTGCAGCATCACCGCGGCCGCGGTGTCCAGCTGCACACCTGCGGGCACCGGCACGGCCTTGTCGGCCGGGAGCACCGCATACTCGCTACCGCCGCTGCCGGGGACCATGGCCCACGCCACCCGGTCACCCACGGAGATCTGCGAGGTTTCCGGGCCGACCTCGACCACCGTCCCCGCGCCTTCGGAGCCCACCACATAGGGCAGCTCCATCGGGTAGGCGCCGCTGCGCTGGTAGGTGTCGATGAAGTTGACCCCGGCCGCTGCGACCTCGACCAGGACTTGGCCGGGGCCCGCCTCCGGCCGGTCGCGCTCGCTCAGACGAAGGACTTCGGGCCCGCCATGCTCGGCGACGGTGACGACTCGCATGGCCCTATTGTGCTCCCTGCGATCCGCGCTCGGACTCCTGCTGCCACCATCGCCGGAGCTCGCCCACCGCTGCGTCGTGACCGACTACCCCGTGATCCAACCGAAACTCCAGCAGATGCTTGTAGGCCCGGCCCAAGGCCGGCCCGGGCGGGATGTCGAGCACCTCGGCGATCTGATGCCCGTCCAGCTCGGGTCGCATGGCGTCCATCTGCTCCCTTTCGCGCAGAAGGTCGATACGTCGTTCCAGGTCGTCGTAAGAGGCCGACAGTCGTGCGGCCTTTCGCCGGTTGCGTGTCGTGCTGTCCGAGCGGGTGAGCCGGTGCAGCCGGCCGAGCAGCTCCCCGGCGTCGGTCACGTAGCGTCGCACCGCGGAGTCGGTCCACTCGCCGGTGCCGTAACCATGGAAGCGCAGGTGCAGCTCCACCAGACGGGTGACGGCCTTGACGGTGTCCTTGTCGTAGCGCAGGGCGCGAAGACGAGAGCGGGCGAGCTTGGCGCCGACGACCTCATGGTGGTGAAAGCTGACCCCGCCCCCGGGAGTGAACCGTCGGGTCGCGGGCTTGCCGATGTCGTGCAGCAGTGCGGCCAAGCGAAGCACCAGGTCAGGGCCCGGTACGTCGTCCGCGTCGGTGGCCGTGGCGGGGCTCTCCAGGGCGATGGCCTGCTCGAGCACCTGAAGCGAGTGCTGGTAGACGTCCTTGTGCCGGTGATGCTCGTCGACCTCGAGGCGCAGAGCAGGGATCTCGGGCAGCATCACATCGGCGAGCCCCGTGCTCACCAGCGCCTCGACCCCGGCCCGTGGGTCTACACCGAGGATGAGCCGGGTCAGCTCGTCCCGGATGCGCTCACTGGAGACGATGTCCAGGCGGGGCGCCATCGCCGCCATGGCCGCCAGCACCTCAGGCTCGATCCTCAGGCCGAGCGTGGAGGTGAAACGGGCGGCGCGCATCATGCGCAAGGGATCGTCGGAGAAGGAGACCTCCGGCTCCTGCGGGGTGCGCAACCGCCGTCGCGCCAGGTCTTCCAGGCCTCCGCAGGGGTCGACGAAGACCCGGTCGGGCAACCGCAGTGCCATGGCGTTGACGGTGAAGTCGCGCCGCGTCAGGTCGTCCTCCAAGGTGTCGCCGAAGGCCACTACCGGCTTGCGTGAGCCAGCCTCGTAGGCGTCGGCACGGTAGGTGGTGACCTCGACCACCCGTTCCCCACGCCGCCCTCCGATGGTCCCGAACGCCCGGCCGACGTCCCAGGTGTGGTCGGCCCAGCCGTGCATGATCGACTCGATCGCGTCCGGACGAGCGTCGGTCGTCAGGTCCAGGTCGGGAGACTCACGGCCGAGGAAGGCATCCCGCACCGGCCCGCCGACGAGAGCCAGCTCATACCCTGCGTCGGCAAAAGCGCTGCTCAAACCCCCCAACGAGTCCAAGACCGGCGACACGGATCGCGACGCCCGGGCCAGGAGTTCGGCCGCGGGCAACGATGAGGACACGGTCGCCTAGCCTACGCAGGCGGGCACACCGGTGTCCCCGCAACTCGGCTTTTCCACAGGCCCGGTCGATACAGTGACTACGTGACGCTCTCACCGCGCCCCACCCGCCCCCGCCGGCGGAATGTCGCGGTGCGAGAAACCTCAGCGGGCGGCGTTGTCGTCGACGTCCTCGACGGCCGCGCCCGGATTCCTCTGATCGCGCGCCGCAACCGTAGGGCGCGCATTGAGTGGTGCCTGCCCAAGGGGCACGTCGAAGCCGGCGAGACCCTGGCCCAGACCGCCGAGCGTGAGGTGGCCGAGGAGACCGGAATCCAGGGCAGGGTGCTGGTCACCCTGGGAACGGTCGAGTACCGCTTCACCACTCCGTCCCACCGCATCCACAAGATGGTCTACCACTACCTGCTCGAGGCGACCGGAGGGACCCTCACGGTGGACAACGACCCTGACCGTGAGGCCATCGAGGCGGCCTGGGTGTCGCTGGACGAGGCCCACCACCGCCTCACCTTCCCCAACGAGCGTCACATCGCCCAGCTCGCCTGGCAGTGTCTTGCCGGCCCGGCCTGAGCCCACGAGACGACCCGACTTCTGTGTGCTCTCCTGCGGCGAACCGCGCTCGGTCGGTCGGGGTCACCGCAGCGACGAGGCGGATGCTGCTGCAGCTGACGACGGTGACCTCGCTGCTCCTCGCCCCGTTCGCCGCGGCGCCGGCCTCCGCCCTGACGGGTCAGGCTCCCCAGCCAGCCGTGACGACCAGCACGGTGGTGGCCCAGGCGAGCCCCCAGGTCGACATCCTCATCGACGAGGTCGAGCCGGCGGTGCTGGGCCCGGACCGTGCGTGGGAGCTGCGCGGCAGTGTGCGCAACATCGGGACGGTCAGCATCGAGCTCGCCGATGTCGAGATGAGGACCGGTTGGGTGGCCCTGGACACCTCGGCAGCGTTGGACGCCTGGTCCAGCGGTGAGGATGACGTGCGCACGCCGAGGCTCCTCGCAGAGGACCCCGTGGATGAGGTTCTCGTGCCAGGGGAGGAGCTCGACTTCGCCCTCCCGGTGGAGGCCGACACACTGAGCCCCCCTTTCTCGTTCACCACCCTGCCGCTCAGGGTGGACGTCTCGACGACGGACGGATCCTCACTGGGCAGCGTTCGTTCGGTGCTGCCGTGGTACTCCGGGGGTGATGCTGCCACCCCCCTCGGGGTGTCCTGGGTGGTGCCTCTGACCGTGCCGGGGGACGCCACCCTCACCTCCTCCCCTGCGCCGGAGCGAAACCAGGCGTGGCTCGACACCGTGGGTGACGACTCCCCGGCCAGGGCCTGGCTGGACGGTCTGAGCGAGGATTCGGCGACCTTCGTGGTCGACCCCGCGCTGCTGGCACCCCTGGGCCCTGCGGTGGACGTCTCCGCGACCCCGACCGAACCACCCATACCGCTGCCCGAGCCGACCGACCCTGACCAGGAGTCCCCGACGCCGGAGGAGACCGGCAGTGCCGACGACGCCTCGAACAGCGACGACGCAGCACGGGGCTCGTCGTCGACCCAGGATGGTCCCGCAGAGCAGGAATCGTCGGACACGGCGACACCGACGCCCTCACAACCCGACCTGCCTGAGCTTGAGCTCCCCGACGAGGCGAGTGTGGTCCAACGCGCCGAGGCCGAGCTACAGGTGCGGCTGGGCGAGCTCGACCGGTCCCAGCTGTGGTGGCTCCCCCTCAGCGATCCGGACGTGGCAGCGCTGATCGACACCGGAACCGACCCGGAGCTGACCCGGCGTCTGCTCCGTGGCGAGCTGAGCCCGACGGTCTTCGGCGCCGAGCGCCTACTGGAGCGAGGTCAGCATGGGGCCTCCTGGCCCGCGTTCGACGTGGTGAACAAGCAACGGCTCGCCACCTTGCGAGAGGTGTGGCCCGAGGCGCCACCGCTGGCGACGATCCTTCCGCGCAGCGCGTTCAACGAGCCGGCCGAGCTGGTCGGTCAGCCGGCTGGAGACCTGAGCTCGCCATCGGGTGGCATGCCCGTGCTCGGGTACGACGAACGCCTGGCCTCGATCCTCGGGGAGGTCCAGGGCTCCGAGCAGGACGGCGCCTCGGTGCAGCTGCTGTTGGCCCATTCGCTGGCGCGCTACCAGCGCCAGCCGAGCATGCCCGGGACGGTGGTGCTCTCTCCGCCTCGCGACACGGCTATCGAGGCCGAGACCGTCGACAGCCTCACCGAAGCGCTGGACCAGGCCCCGTGGATCGAGCAGGTGTCGGCCTCTGACCTGATGGACGATCCGGTCCCGGTACGCCTGACCGGGACACCTCCGGCAGTCCCACCCGCCGACACCCCGATGTCGCTGGCCGGTGTCACCCAGATCGAGACCGTGCGCGCCACCCTCACTGACCTGTCCGAGATCATCCAACAGGGCGGGGCGACCGAGCAGTGGGACCAGGTGCTCGACGGGCTCTACTCGACCCGCTGGCGCGGTCGGGCCAACGAGTGGGTCGTCCCGCTGAGCGAGATGGAAGACCAGGTCACCACCATCACCGGCGGGGTGCGCATCAACCCCACCGAGGTGAACTTCCTGGCTCAGGAGGGCCTGATCCAGCTCACCGTCGTCAACGAGCTCCCGGTGACGGTGCAGGATCTGCAGCTCGGGCTGGAGCCGGGCAACGGGCGGTTGCGGATCATCGAGGCACCGGAGGCGATCACCATCGGGCCTGGGAGCCGCGCGACGGTGCAGTTCCGTGCCGAGGCCATCGCCGCCGGGGACGTCCCGGTCAGGGCCACATTGTCGACCCCGAGGGGCCTGACGATCGGTGAGCCTGAGGACCTCGGCGTCCAGGTGCGACCCACGGGCATCTGGATCTACTGGGTGCTCGGCGGTCTCGCCGGAGTGATCCTGATCCTCGGCCTGGCCCGGGCGATGCGCCGGCCCACTCGCCCCTCGGCCACGACACAGGCACTGTCGTGAGCGCGGGCGCTGCCGACCCGCCCGAGCACCGGGGCACCCCGTCGCACTCCTCCGCCTCCCTTGCGCGTTCCAGCGCGTTGATGGCCTCGGGAACCCTGGTCTCTCGACTGCTCGGCCTCGTCCGTCTCGCGCTGCTGGCCGGCGCGATCGGGGTCACGACGCAGATCGCCAACATCTGGCAGACCGCCAACACGCTGCCCAACACCCTGTACATCCTGCTGGCCGGCGGGGTGCTCAACGTGGTCTTCGTGCCCCAGCTGACGCGGGCGCTGGCCCGCGAAGACCGGGGTCGGGACCTGACCGACCGGTTGATCACCCTGGCGCTCACGGTCCTGTTCGCCCTGACCGTGCTGGCCACGGCGGGGGCTTGGCTGGTCACCAAGTTGTATGCCGTCAGCTGGACCGGCGAACAGCTCGCCCTGGCCGTCGCGCTGGCCTACCTGTGCCTACCCCAGATCTTCTTCTACGGCGCCTACGCCCTGCTGGGGCAGATCCTGAACGCCCAGGAGAAGTTCGGCTACTACATGTGGGCTCCGGTGGCCAACAACATCGTTGCCATCGCGGGGCTGGTGGTCTTCTCCGTGCGCTTTCCGCAGGCACGCACGATGGCGCTGTCCCAGTGGACACCCGAGATGATCTGGCTGCTCGGAGGCACCGCGACCCTGGGCATCGTCGTTCAGGCCGCGGTGTTGTTCGAGCCGGTCCGCCGCAGCGGGTTCCGGTACCGCCCGCGGTGGGGCTTTCGAGGGGTCGGTCTGGGCGCGGCCTCGCGGATGGCTGTGTGGACCTTCGCGGTGATCGGCGTCTCCCAGTTCGGCCTGTTGTTGGCCTCCAACGTGCTGAACCGCGCCGTGGTGCTCCAGCCCGGCGTACCGGGCAAGTTCGTCTACGACAACGCTTTCCTGATCTTCATCCTCCCGCACTCGCTGATCGCCACCTCGCTGCTGACCGCGATGCTTCCGCAGCTCTCGCGCGCAGCTGCCGCCGACGACCGCTCCGCCCTGGCGCACCAGTACCGTCACGGGCTGCGCCTCCTGGCCACCGCCATGGTGCCGATCACCGTGGCCATGATCGTGTTGGCGCCCGAGGTCACGGCGCTGCTGCTGCTACTCAGCGGAGCTGAGGCAACCCAGGCGACGGCGCAGGTCGTGATGATCCTCACCATCGGACTGGTGCCCTACGGGATGTACCTGTTGTCGCAGCGCATCTTCCACGCCTACCAGGAGGGCCGTCCGCCTTTCCAGCTGCAGCTGGCCATCACGGGGATCTCCATCGTGGCTATCGCCGGGGCCGCGTTCGTCCCGCCGGACCTGACCGCCTACGGTGTCGCCGCCGGGCAGGCGGCCGGTCAGCTCGTCGCCGCCGTGCTTGGCGTGACCTGGGTGCGTCGGCGGGTGGGGTCGATGGATCTGTCCGACGTCCGCCGCACCTACCTCCGCGCCCTGGTCGCCGCACTGGTGGCGGCGGTGCCCACCCTGATGGTCCAGTACGGCGTCGACAGCCTGCTCGAGGGCAAGGTCGCCGCGTTGGTGACCTTGGTGGTGGGCGGCCTGGTGTTCGTGGCCGTGTACGCCTGGCTCGCTCATCGTCTCGGCGTTCGCGAGCTCGCCGAGGTGGCGGCACCGTTGCTGCGTCGCCTGCGTGGTGGGCGGGCAGCCCCGACCCCGGCAGCGCCCCCAGCCCCGGCCCCGGAAGAGCAGCCGGCCAGCTCCGAGCCGAGCGCCCCCAGCGCGGCGGTGGCCCACGAGAGCAGGACGACACGACTACTCTTGGACCCGGCTGGATCGAAAGAGCAAGCAGGCAAGGAGCCCCAGGTGCACGGCATCGACACTGGCAAGGTCCTCGGGGGCCGATACGCCCTCGAGGAGCTCCTGGCCCGGCGCGACGACACTCTCGACTACTGGTCGGCCCACGACCAGACCCTGGACAGACTGGTGGCCGTGACGGTGCTGCCGGCCACCGGGGAGCACGAGGACATGGCCCACGCCGTCCTGGACGGGGCCCGGCGCACGGCCGGGGTCGACGACCCACGCCTGGTGCGTGTGCTGGACGTCGGGTTGGACGACGGCGTGTGCTGGATCGTGGAAGAGGGCCTCAGCGAAGCCATCTCCCTGGCCTCCCTGGTCGCCGAGCGTCCGTTACCCGCAGAGGAGGCGCGCCGGATCGTCGGGGAGGCGTCCTCGGGTCTTGAGTCGGCTCGGCGGCGAGGCCTGCACCACCTGTACCTCAACCCGCACGCGGTCCTGCGCACCCGCGAGGGGAGTGTGAAGATCTCCGGGGTCGGGGTGGCCTCGGCCATCGAGCAGACCGATGAGATCTCGGCGGTGGAGGCCTCGGCCATCGACACCTCCGACCTGTTGTCCCTGTTGTACACCGGCCTGACGGGTCGATGGCCCGGGGAGGAGATCGAGGCGCTGCGGCCCGCACGACGCCTGGCGGACGGCACCTTGCCCGCCCCCTCTGAAGTCGTCGGCGGTGTTCCGGGTGACCTCGATGCGCTGTGCCGCGCCGTGTTCGGCGCCGAGTCCGACCGCACCCGTAGCCCCAACACACCGGGCGAGCTCGCCAAGGTCCTGGCGCCCTGGCCCTCGGAGGTGGTGCACGGCGCCCAGAGCTCCCTGGACCCACCTGTCGGCGACGGGGACGGGGGCGCCTACGCCGCACTCGCCGCCGGATCGGGAGCCAGTGCGGCCGCGACCGCTGCTCATCCCAGCCACGGCGACGGTGCGGACGACACCGAGGTCGTCGAGGGGAGCTACTACCGCACCACGTCTGCGGAGTCGGCGCCGGCCGGCGGACAGGCTCCGTCGCACACCTCGGGCGACGACCGGAGGGGTCGTCACCAGGATCAGCGGTCCCAGGACCGCACTGGCGGTCACGATCAGGAGCAGCGGTCCGGTGCCAGCGCCCTGTCCGCAGGCGGTCTCGCGGCTGGCACGGAGCTGGCCGGTGACCAGCAGGAGCGTCCACGACAGCGTTACCAGAGCAGCGTCGTGCTAGCGTTGATCGCCGCAATCGTCGTCGTGGCCATGTTCTTGGCCTACGGGGCCATCCAGGGGTTGAACCCGGTGGGTGGAGACCAGGCCGCCGGGGATGGGGCGGAGGCGACCGGCGAGCAGAATGAAGGGGACGCCGCGCAGGGCGAGGACTCCCCACAACAGGGCCAGGACGACAGCGCCGAGGAGACCGCGACGCCGACGACAGGATCCGGGGACCCGATCGAACCCGAGGGGATCACCTCATACGACCCCGGCGGCGACGGCGATGAGAACAACGACCTCACCGACCTGGCCATCGACGGGGACACCTCGACCTCCTGGAACAGCCGGACCTACCTGGCCGACAACTGGGGCAACCTCAAGGATGGCGTCGGCCTGGCGATCGACCTCGGTGAGAGCCAGAGTGTCAGTGAGGTCGATGTCGACTTCCCTGAAGGTGACTACGCGATGCAGGTCTACGTCGGCGACGAGGCCAACCGCTCGGACAGCACCCGGATCGGGGTCGTCAACGACGCCGCAGACGAGGTGACCGTCACCGCCGACTCCCCGGTGGAGGGCCGGTATGTGCTGATCTGGTTCACCGAGGCGTGGGACGGGCCCAGCGGTGAGATCGTCTACGTCTCCGAGGTCACCGTTCGGTGAGCCGCTGAGGCAGGGCCTCGGAGCGACGGGTGCTCAGCGCCCACGCTCGCCAGCCCTGGCGGTGTGCTCGCGGCGCTCCACAAACTCGCTGGTCACGAGCCGCGACCGATCCACGATGGAACCACTCATCCTCACCATCCGTCCTATCCCTGATGGTGTCTTTCGCGACGCCATGCCTCTCAGACCCGATGGTCCGCGCACCACATCGATCAGGAGCCGCCGGTGAGCAGCACAGGTCACGGCCCGCGTCGTGAGGATCCGGAGGCGGATCCGACCGGCGTGCGTGAGCTGCTGTCCTCGCTCCCCGACCCAGGCCCGATGCCGGACCACGTCGCGGCCCGAATCGCGGCGAGCCTCGACGAGCAGGCGCGGCGTCAGGCTGGCCAACCCGTGCCCCCGGCTGCCGACCGGGCAGTGACCCCGGTTGTGGGAGGGCCACCCAGAGCTGCCGGTCGACCCGTGCTCGACCTCGACCGGCAGCCTGCTCGACCTCGCCCCGCCCAGTGGCTATCGGCAGTCGCCGCCGTGGCCGCCGTCGTCGCGGTCGGGGTCGTCGGCACGGTGGTGTATCAGCAGCTCGTGGGTCTCGGCACGCCCTCCAACGCGTCTGCGCAGTACGTCCCTGCGGGGGAGGAAGTGGTCGAAGTGCTTCCGCCGGTGAGCTCACAGGCGGCCGAGGGGAACGTGACGCCCGAGCAGGAGACGGTGGCGGCGCCGCAGGAGGCAGGCACTGCCGAGGGCGCCGTCTCCCGGATGGATGACCGCACCTTCGCCGCGGGCGCTGAAGCCGTGCTGGACAGGGCCGAGGGCAGAACCAGTTCTGGCTCCATACCGTCCGCGTTCGAGGTCCCAGCAGACGCGGGCGCGCCTCTGTCACCTCCGCAGACCAAGAGCTGTGTCCGGTCCACCGGGGAAAGCCCCACGGGCTCGGGTTGGGTCGCGGCGACCGTGAGGGTGGCCCAGGCCGACGTGGTGGTGGTCAGCGACCGCGACGCGAGCAACCCGCGCGCCTGGGCGGTCAGCGCCGACTGTGTCGCCGACGCCTCAGCACCGGTGCTGCACGGGCCGACCGACTTGCCGTGACGCGCACCGACGTGGCCCCGCCGGGAACATCGGCGTTCTAGGATCGGTTGACTAGTCAGCATATCCAGCCCCCACAGGAGCACGCTCACACCTATGACGGCCATCAGCGGCATCTCACTTCAGCCCGACACCTCCGACTCGACCGCCTCCGCAGGTGGTGCGGACTCCCAGGTGCACGAGCTCATCATCGTCGGCTCCGGGCCGGCAGGTTACACCGCCGCGGTCTACGCGGCCCGCGCGAACCTCGCGCCGGTGATCTTCGAGGGGGCAGTCACCGCCGGGGGTGCCTTGATGAACACCACCGACGTCGAGAACTACCCGGGGTTCGCCGATGGCATCATGGGCCCCGACCTCATGTTGGCTATGCGCGCCCAGGCCGAGCGGTTCGGCGCCGTGCTACATCGCACGGATGTGGCGGAGCTGGACCTGACCGGCGCGGTGAAGGTGGTGACCGACGAAGAGGGCGGGCAGCACCGCGCTCGCACGGTCATCCTCGCGATGGGCTCCGCCTACCGCGAGCTGGGCCTGCCCGATGAGAAGCGGCTGTCTGGTCACGGTGTCTCCTGGTGTGCCACCTGCGACGGGGCGTTCTTCCGCGACCAGGACATTGCCGTCGTCGGCGGGGGCGACTCCGCGATGGAAGAGGCGACGTTCTTGAGCCGTTTCGCTCGTTCGGTCACCGTGATCCATCGTCGCGGCGAGCTGAGGGCCAGCCGAATTATGGCCGAGCGGGCCCAGGCCGACCCCAAGATCCGTTTTGCCTGGCACAGCGCGGTGGACGAGATCCACGGCGACGCCAAAGTGCACGGCGTGACCCTGGCGGACGTGCGGAGCGGTGAGCGGCGACAGCTCGACGTGACCGGTGTCTTCATTGCTGTCGGTCACGACCCACGCAACGAGCTGATCAACGACCAGGTGCATCTGGACGCGGAGGGGTATGTGTTGGTCCAGGGTCGAGGAACCGCGACGAACGTTCCGGGAGTGTTCGCAGCAGGTGACCTCGTCGACCACACCTATCGTCAGGCCATCACCGCCGCCGGCTCGGGATGCGCTGCCGCACTCGACGCTGAGCGGTACCTGGCGGCACTGTCGCCGGCCAAGGGTGAGCCAGCGGCGCTGGCCAGCCCCGTCGCCGACAGTGCAGTCCCGGTGAGTTGAGAATCTTGCTGTCCCCCAACAGTATTCACCAGTAGAGAAGAGAGAACCATGGCGACCAAGCAAACTGACGACAGCACCTTCGCCGCTGATGTGCTGCAGCAGAAGGGGCCCGTCCTGGTGGACTTCTGGGCCCCGTGGTGCGGCCCGTGCAAGATGGTCGCGCCCGTCTTGGAGGAGCTGTCCGAGCAGTACTCAGAGCAGCTGACCGTCGTGAAGCTCAACACCGACGAGAACCCTGCGATCACCGGCAAGTACGGCATCACCGGAATCCCCACCATGAACGTCTACGTCGACGGCGAGGTCGTCAAAACGATGGTCGGTGCGTTGTCCAAGCCCAAGCTGATGCGCGAGCTAGAGCCCTTCCTGTCCTGAGAAAGACTGCTGCACACAGCAACCCACCGCTCGTCCACAGAATTGTGGATAACGAGTGCGGACGAGCGTGGCAGTATCAGCCGGCGCGCTGCTGTCCAGCCGTCTCGGAGCCCAGCAACGCGATGATCCGCTCGAGGTCCTCCTTCGAGGCGAACTCGATGTTCATCTTTCCCTTCCGACGGCTCATGGCGATCGTGACCCGTGTGTCGAGCCGGTCGGACAGCCACGAGGACCACTCGGCCACCTCGGGGTCGATTTCTGCCCTGCGTGCCCGACGCGCACGGCCAGACGGCTCTGCGTCGCCGAGCAGCACGATCTCTTCCACCGAGCGCACGGACAGGCCCTCGGCGACGATACGAGCGGCCAGCACCTCCATCGCCTCGGGGCCGCTGAGCGTCAACAGCGCCCGCGCGTGACCGGCCGACAACACACCGGAAGCCACACGTCGCTGCACCGCTGGGGGCAGCCGCAGCAGCCGCAAGGTGTTGGAGATCTGGGGTCTCGACCGGCCGATACGGCCGGCCAGCTCATCGTGGGTGCATCCGAAGTCTTCCAGCAGCTGGGCGTAGGCGGCCGCCTCCTCCAGCGGGTTGAGCTGGCTGCGGTGAAGGTTCTCCAGCAGCGCATCGCGGAGCAGATTCTCGTCCTGGGTCTCGCGGACCAGGGCGGGGATCGTCTGCAGCCCCGCCTGTCGGCTGGCCCGCCAGCGGCGCTCTCCCATGATGAGCTCGTAGCGGGGGCCGGTATCAGCGGTCGAGTGGCGCACGACGACCGGTTGCAGCACACCCACCACGGAGATGCTCTGGGCCAGCTCGTCCAGCTCGCCGTCGTCGAAATGCTGACGGGGTTGCCGGGGGTTGGGCGTGACGTCCGCGATCGGCAGCTCGCTGAAACGGACCCCAGGCACAGGGACGAGCTGCGCGGCCTCCGCGGTGTCAGTCGGGGCTGCGGATCCGGGTGTCGACGGAGTGAAGAACACGTCTCGGGGCGGGGGCGGCCCAGTTGCTTCAGAGGGAATGAGAGCTCCAAGCCCTCGACCCAGGCCCCGTCGACGGTCGTTCATGCAGGCTCCTCGAGCTGTTCTGGGCACTGACAGGCCAGGCAACGAAGACGCTGCCCGGTGCGGCCGGTCTACGGAACCGGTCGTTGCCTCAGTTCTACCGCAACTTCGCGGTACGCCAGTGCTCCCACGCTGGAGGGGTCGTAGGTCATGACAGTCTCGCCGTGGCTGGGCGCCTCACTGACGCGCACCGACCGCGGCACAGCGGTGGCGAGCACGAGTTCGCCGAAGTGCTCGCGCACCTCGGAGGCCACCTGGGCGGACAACCGAGTGCGGCCGTCATACATCGTCATGACGATGGTCGACACCCGCAGCACCGGGTTGAGGTGCGCACGCATCAGCTCCACGTTGCGCACCAGCTGGGTCAGACCTTCCAGTGCGTAGTACTCGCACTGGATCGGAATCAAGACTTCGCCGGAGGCGGTCATGGCGTTGATCGTGAGCAGACCGAGGCTGGGCGGACAGTCGATCAGCACGAAGTCGTAGGTCGAGGCGGGGAAGTCAGACACATCCGCGTCGTCCGGATAGCCGAGATAGCGCCGTAGCGCCGTCCGCAGACGAAACTCGCGATCGGGCAGCGCAACGAGCTCGATCTCGCAGCCGGCCACATCCATCGTCGAGGGCGCGCACCAGACGCCGGGCACGGTCGAGGAGGGCCGCACCACCCCGTCCAAGGACGCGCCCTGCACCAGCACCTCGTAGACACCACGGGTCTCGCGGTCGTGCTCGACACCCAACGCCGTGCTGGCGTTGCCTTGGGGGTCCAGGTCGATCACGAGCACTCTGCATCCGGCTTGGGCCAAGGCGGCGGCGACGTTGACCGCTGTCGTGGTCTTTCCGACTCCCCCCTTCTGGTTCGCCACGCTGAGCACCCGTGTCGGTGACCCACCTACTACCGGTTGCGGGTGAGCAGCGGGGGCGGCGACTTCGGTGGGCGCAGTTTCACGTGAAACTGCGTCCCAGATCGAGGTCGAGGTCGAGGTCGAGGTCGGGGGCAGGGTTTCACGTGGAACGTCCTCGACGACCGGCTTCTCACTCGCCGTTTCACGTGAAACATCGTCGGTGGTCTCGCCCACGACCAGCCCGTCCGGTGCGCCGGGTTCTGCAGGTTCCGGATGGCGACCGCCGTCATCCGTCCCGATCCCGGCGTCGGCGGCGCTCGAGGGCCAGCCCAGGGGGGCATCTGCGAGGGCGCCCACCGGACGTCGACCACTGGTGGGCAGATCCACCCAGCCGAGGTTGGTCCTGCTCATTGCAGCTTCTCCCGCTGACTCGTGGGGGAACCTCCCCGGGGGGCCCGCACGGTTGACTTGACCAGCTCGATCACGCGAACCGGTGGGTCGAGGACATCAGCACCGACATCGTGGACCACACGCCGGCCCGTGCCCAACCTATCGAGAGTCGGCCCGGCCTCCATCAGCTCGTCGTCGGCGCTCTGACCCTTGAGAGCGAGAAGCCGGCCCCCCTCAGGGAGCAGGGGCCAGGCCCACGTGGCCAGCTTGTCCAGTCGCGCCACGGCCCGCGCTGTCACGACCGGTGCCTGGATCAGCGAGCCCATGTCCTCGGCCCGGGCGCGCTGCACGCTCACCTGCGTCAGGCCTAGCTGCGCAACGGCATCGTCCAACCACCGGGTTCGTCGTGCCAGAGGCTCGATCAGCGTGACCTTCAGATCCGGGCGGGCGATCGCCAGCGCCAGACCAGGAAGACCGGCACCGCTTCCGATGTCGATCAGCCGGGTGCGGTGCGGCAGCAGGGACTCGACCGCCGCGCAGTTCACGATGTGACGTTCCCACACCTTGGGCGCCTCGCGAGGGCCGAGCAGGCCGTGCTCGATTCCCGTGCTGACCAGCAGGTCTGCGTAACGCACCGCAAGCGCGAGCTGCTCGCCGAAGATCTCTGCCGCGGCACGAGGCGGCCTCGGCGAGGAGTGGGAGGGCATACGCGTTATGTCGATGCGGGCAGGACCACCACGAACCGACGGGGGTCCTCCCCTTCGGACTCTGAGCGCAAACCGGCCCGGAGCACCTCATCGTGGACAACTTTGCGCTCGAACGCGGTCATGGGCTCGAGCGCGTATCGCTGGCCATTCGTCTTGACCTCGGCGATGGCGGCCTCGGCGGTCCGCGCGAGCGTACGCCGGCGGTCGGCCCGATAGCCCCCGACGTCCAGGATCAACCTGCTGCGTTCGCCCGTCTGAGCCTGGACGGCAAGACGAGTCAGCTCCTGTAACGCCTCCAGCACAGACGCCTGGCTTCCGACGAGCCGACGCGGGACGGTGCCGTCCTCGGAGTCCACGATGGAAACGGCCGCACGGTCACCGTCGACGTCCACCTCGAGGTCGCCGTCGAGATCGGCGATGTCCATCAGCGACTCCAGGAAGTCGGCCGCGACCTCACCCTCGCGCTCGAGGTCCGTCGCGCCGGAGCGAGGTGCCGTCGGGCCCTCGGATGCCGCGGCTTCGTCGGGTGCTGTCGTCTTCTCAGATGCTGTGGTCTCGCCGGTGACAGTGCTGTCGTCCGAGGCCGAGGCGTCGACGGTCTCTTCCTCCGCGATGTCGGCGGTGGGCTCTGCCGGGTTCGATCCCGTGGTCGTGGTCATGGATGCTCCTGAAAGGTGTCTCGTGGTCGTCCTGAGCCGACGTGACATCGGCTGTGCGACAACGTCATTGGGTGGTTGCCGTGACGCTGGCGCGCTACCGCCCCTTGGGTCGGTTGCTGCGGTTCCTGTTCTTGGCCCGTTTCTTCCCCTGCGGCTGCGTGCGCTGTCCTGACTGGCGCACCGGCTCGGCCGGCTCGGTGGCCGTCTGCTCTGCTCCCGCCAGCTGGAACTTCTTGACCGGCTTGCCCTTGGCCGCGCGTCGTTCCTCCATCGCCTTCTCGGCCAGCGAGCCCGGAGCGGGCATGGCGCGGATCACGTAGAACTGCTGACCCATGGTCCACAGGTTGGTCGTGGTCCAGTAGATCAGCACACCGAGCGGGAAGTTGACGCCGAAGACGGCGAACATGATGGGCAGGATGTAGATCAGGATCTGCTGCTGCCTCGCCATCGGTGAGTCGAGGGCGGCCGCCGGCATGTTCTTGCGCATCAGCTGGTGCGAGGTGATGAACTGCGTGAGGGACATCAACAGGATGAGCGCGAGCGACAGGATCTTTGCCGCAGTGTCGCTGTCGTGCAGGAACGACGAGGACAGCTGCGCGCCCAGGATGGTCGAGTTCTCCATCTTGATGGCGAGCTCCTGGGAGAAGAAGCCAATGGCCTGCTTCGAGCCTTGCGCCACACCCTCAAGGTCGTTCAGCATGCGGAACAAGGCGAGGAAGAACGGCATCTGCAGCAGAATGGGCAGGCACGAGGAGAACGGGTTAGTTCCGTGCTTCTTGTACAGACCGAAAGACTCTTCGGTCATCGCCTTCCGGGAGGCTTCGTCCTTCTTCCCCTTGTACTTCTTCTGAATCTTCATCAGCTCTGGCTGCAGCAGCTGCATCCGTCGCTGAGAGCGGATCTGCCGGACGAACAGCGGCATCAGCAGGATGCGCAGCACGACGACCAGGCCCATGATCGACAGCACCCAGGTCAGGCCACTTTCGTCCGACATCCCGAACGACGTCAGCAGGCTCTCGAACCCCACCATGATCGTCGAGACGAACCAGGTGAAGGGGAACAGGATGGTGTCGAAGATGCCCATGCGTCCTCAGTCTCGAGGCGAGCAGGGCTCGCCGGTGGTGTGTGGCACCGCTTCACGGCGCGGGGGAACGTGGTCGACGCCGCCGTGGCTCCACGGGTGACACCGCAGCAGACGTCGTGTCGTGAGCCAGAGGCCACGAACGGCTCCGTGCTCGGTCAACGCGGTGACCGCGTAGGCCGAACAGGACGGGTAGTACTTACACGTGGGGCCCAGCAACGGGGAGATCAAGAGCTGGTAGGCCATCACCAGCCACACCAGCGGTCGGGCCACCACAGCCATCACGCCACTCACGACAGGACCCGTCTCAGGCACCGGTCCACGTCCGCCGCCAGCTCGGCCGAGGTGGCCCCGGCGGCAGCGGGAGTGGCCCGGATCACCAGGTCGGTCCCCGGTTGGAGCGCCGAGATGCGCGCGGACATCACGGCTCGCAGCTGTCGTGCCACCCGGTGGCGCATGACAGCGTTGCCAACCGCGGACGACACGACGAAGCCGACCCGGACGGGTCGCGAAGGGTGCCCGTCATCCATGGGCCCACGATGCACCACGATCCTGGATGTGCCCGCTCGACGCCCGTTGCGCGGGCTGGAGCCTCGCATCACCCGTCGAAAATCGGCCGCTCGACGCAGTCGATGTCGCGTCGGCAGCACAGTGGTGGGATGCCGAGGGCACAGCCAGCGGTCTCAGGCCGTCAGCTTCTCGCGGCCCTTACGGCGGCGAGACGCCACGATGCTGCGGCCTGCACGGGTGCGCATCCGCAGCCGGAAGCCGTGCACCTTGGCCCGGCGCCGACGGTTGGGCTGAAAGGTACGCTTGCTCATCACTTCTCCATTGCTGCGGTGACACGGAACACCGCGCCAGCACCCACGTGGAGCCAGGCGGCAGGTCGGTTGTGGCGCCTCATCGGACGCAATCGGAAGCCCAGGAACGCGGGGGCCTGGACATGCGAAAACGCCCGCCATGACGACTGCCCCACGGTACGGGGTGGCAGCAGGGGCGGTCAAACGAACCTCGCTGTAGCCCGTGCGTGTTCGGTCAGGCTCTGATACCGTCTCAGGCTTCGTGCTGCTTTTGTCCACCGCTTTGTACACAGCTTGTGGATAACCTTGTGTACAGTCGGGCAACACTTTGTCGACGCCGCGAGGCGTCGAGCCGGGTAACCGGAGCGAACCGGGTTCCGACCAGGGAGGCGAGGGCAGCAAGTCTGATGGCGGCTGATTCGATCGACTTCGATGACGTGTGGTCACGGGCTGTCGAGCACGTCGACACCTCGGGCATCGCCCCCCGCGAACGCGCCTTCCTTCGCCTGACCCGGCTGGTCGGTCTGCTGGACTCGACCGCACTGCTGGTCGTTCCCTACGAGCACACCAAGGAGACCCTCGAGACGACCTTGCGTCTTCCGATCGTGCAGGCCCTGACCACACTGCTCGACCAGGAGGTGCGGCTGGCGATCACGGTCGACAGCGACCTGCGCCAACAGGTCGAGCGCGAAGGCACGAGCTCGGGGCCGCCGTCGGAGGCCGGGACAGACCGTGCGGACGTCCAGGACCGGTTCACCAGTCGGCGCACCATGCCGATGTTCCCCGGCGACGACGATCCCGAGCCTGCGTCAGAGGTCCCCCGGCGCGAGTCGTCCGAGGCAGCCGGCGCGTCAGCGACCACCACCGACGGCGACTCCCGCCTGAACCCGAAGTACACGTTCGACACGTTCGTGTCCGGCTCTTCCAACCGCTTCGCCCACGCCGCCTCACTCGCGGTCGCCGAAGCGCCGGCCCGGGCCTACAACCCCTTGTTCATCTACGGGGAGTCCGGGTTGGGCAAGACCCACCTTCTGCACGCCATCGGTCACTACGCTCGCAACCTCTACCCCCAGACCCGGGTGCGGTACGTCAACTCTGAGGAGTTCACCAACGACTTCATCAACAGCATCCGCGATGACAAAGCGGGTGCGTTTCAGCGGCGGTACCGCAACGTCGACGTGCTACTGATCGACGACATCCAGTTCCTGCAGGGTAAGGAGCAGACGGTCGAGGAGTTCTTCCACACCTTCAACACGTTGCACAACAGCGAGAAGCAGGTGGTCATCACCTCGGACCAACCGCCGAAGAAGCTCTCCGGCTTCGCCGAACGTCTGCGCAGCCGCTTCGAGTGGGGGCTGCTGACCGATGTCCAGCCCCCTGACCTCGAGACGCGAATCGCCATCCTGCAGAAGAAGGCGGCACAGGAGCGGATGTCGACTCCGCCGGAGGTGCTGGAGCTCATCGCCAGCAAGATCAGCACCAACATCCGCGAGCTGGAAGGCGCGCTCATTCGGGTCACGGCATTCGCCTCGCTGTCGGGTCAGCCTCCGACGACCGAGCTGGCGACGCACGTGCTCAAAGACATCATCCCGGGCGTCAACGCCGGGCGGATCACGGCGACCACCATTCTCACCGAGGTCTCGAACTACTTCCGCATCTCGGTCGACGACCTCTGCGGCCCCTCGCGCTCACGCACCCTGGTCAACGCCCGACAGGTGGCGATGTACCTCTGCCGCGAGCTCACGGATCTCTCTCTGCCGAAGATCGGCCAGGAGTTCGGGGGCCGTGACCACACCACGGTGATGCACGCGGAGCGCAAGATCCGCCAGCTGATCGGCGAACGCCGCTCGCTGTTTGACCAGATCACCGAGCTGACGGGGAACATCCGCAAGGCGGCCGCCCGCTGATCCACAAACCTTGTCCACAGAATCTGTGGATAACGCTGTGGGTATTTGACGGGCATTCATGCAGGTCACATGGTTGTCAACGCCTCGACACCCAATGTTCACCGATCGTTACACAATCGACATACACATGGGGTTGTGCACCGGGTGGGCATGACATGGATTCTTCTGGGGACGTCGGCTCGGCAGCGCATCGCCCGGTGTGGACTCCGCCGCACGGTCCACAGGGCAACGGTGAGATCCACGACGTTGTCCACGCAGTTCCCACACGTCGCCGGGTCCGCCGATCAGCAAAAACACAGGCTGTCCCCAGCATCCACAGCCCCGATGACGACTACGAGACCTTCCACTCCCCCCGATAGCTCCCCGTCCCCTGGGGAGGAACCGCCCGTGCGCCGGGGTTGGCGACCTCTGCATCCGGGACTAATCTCGGGCGTGCACGTATGCCGGCTCGCAGCGGGGGCCGTCCACCGAGGGAAAAGAGCTGACTGACGTGAAGTTTCAGGTCGAGCGGGACGTGCTGGCGGAGGCCGTGGCGTGGGTGGTCAGGGGGCTGAGTAGCCGTCCTCCGGTGCCGGTACTGGCAGGGGTGATGGTCGAGGCCCACGAGGAGGGGAGCCTGACGCTGTCGGCGTTCGACTACGAGATCTCTGCCACGGTCAACGTCAGCGCCGAGGTCCACGAGGCCGGCACGACCCTGGTGCTCGGCAAGCTGCTCGCCGACATCGCCCGCAGCCTTCCGAACAAGCCGGTAGACGTAGCTACCGAGGGAGCCAAGGTGTCCCTGACCTGCGGCTCCAGTCGTTTCTCCCTCATCCAGATGCCGGTGGAGGACTACCCGTCGCTGCCGACACCGGCCGAGTCCAGCGGCACCATCGCCGGTGACGTCTTCACCCAGGCGGTGGCCCAGGTCGCCATCGCGGCCGACCGCGGCGACACACTGCCGATCCTGACGGGGGTTCGGGTGGAGATCGACGGCGAAAAGGTGACGATGCTCGCCACCGACCGCTATCGCCTGGCCATGCGTGAGTTCAGCTGGACTCCGGCCGAACAGCAGACCTCGTACGTGGCGCTGGTGCCCGCTCGCACGCTGTCCGAGACCGCCAAGGCCCTCGGTGCTTCCGGTGGCGTGGACGTCGCCATGGGAGATGCCGACGGCGGCCGTGGTCTGATCGGCTTCGAAGCGGGGTCACGCCGCTCGACCACCCGCCTGCTCGACGGTGAGTACCCCAAGGTCACCTCGATCTTCCCCAACAGCGTCGACACCGTGGCGGTGATCGACACCCACGCGCTGATCGAAGCCGTCCGACGGGTGGCCCTGGTGGCGGAGCGGAACACCCCGGTCCGCCTACGGCTGACCGATGGCCAGGTCGCGATCGAGGCCGGCACGGGTGACGACGCCCAAGGCAGCGAGGCGATCGAGGCGTCGCTGACCGGGCCCGAGATCGAGATCGCCTTCAACCCGCAGTTCCTCATCGACGGAGTAGGTGCTCTGGGCACCGCGTACACGCGGATGGCCTTCACCCAGCCGTCGCGCCCGGCCGTCCTCAGCGGTCAGTCTGAGATCGACGGCACCTCCGATGAGTCATACCGTTACGTTCTGATGCCGGTGCGGTTCGCCGGCTGAGCGGCGTAGGGACACCACCGCCGTTCGCAGTCCACGCAGCACCTACGAAGCAGCACCGACGAGAATGAGGGATGACATGCAACTCGGGATGATCGGCTTGGGCAAGATGGGCAAGAACATGCGCGACCGCCTGCGGCGCGCAGACCACGAGGTCATCGGGTACGACCTCGACGAGGACCTGACCGACGTCGCCACCATCGAGGAGCTGGTCGAGGGCCTGCAGGCGCCGCGCACCGTGTGGGTGATGGTCCCCCACGGCGAGCCCACCCATAAGACCGTGGCCCAGCTGGGTGACCTGCTGGAGGAGGGTGACCTCGTGATCGAGGGCGGCAACTCGTTCTACCTGGATGACCAGAAGCACGACGACCACCTGGCACCCAAGGGCATCGGCTACGTCGACTGCGGTGTCTCCGGCGGGATCTGGGGTCTGGAGAACGGCTACGGGCTCATGTGCGGTGGCCGTGAGGAGCACGTGGAGATGGCCATGCCGATCTTCGACGCGTTGCGTCCGGAGGGCCCGCGCGAAGAGGGTTTCGTCCACTCCGGCGACGTGGGGGCCGGGCACTACGCGAAGATGGTGCACAACGGCATCGAGTACGGCCTGATGCACGCCTATGGCGAGGGCTTCGAACTGCTGCTCAAGAAGGACATCGTCAAGGACGTCACCGGATGCTTCAACGCCTGGAGCCGCGGCACCGTGGTGCGGTCGTGGCTGCTGGACCTCTTGGTGGAGTCGCTTGAGAAGAACCCCGAGCTCAAGGGCGTGGACGGCTACACCACGGACTCCGGCGAGGGGCGCTGGACGGTGCTGGAGGCGGTCGAGAACGAGGTGCCGATGCCTGTGCTCAGCGCGGCGCTGTTCGCCCGGTTCACGTCCCGTCAGGACAACTCCCCGTCGATGCAGGCCGTGGCCGCGCTGCGCGGTGCCTTCGGTGGGCATGACGTCCGGATGCTGGACGACGCCGAGGCCGCCAACGCCGGCCCCTCCTCCGGGACAGCAGCCTCTTCGGGTGCCTCCGGCCCGACGTCGGGTAGTGGCTCCGCCGAGCACTGACCTCGGTGCGCGGCCTCGCGCGGCGCAGAGCCTTCGACGTCGCGTGCTCATGGTGGACGTGCAACCGGTCGGCCCGTGCGCCTGACTCGGGTCGAGCTCGCGGACTTCCGGGGATACCAGAAGGCTGAGGTGGTCTTGCCCGCCGGCGTCAGCACGTTGCTCGGTCGCAACGGGCAGGGCAAGACCAACTTCGTCGAAGCGGTCGGGTACGTCGCCACCCTGGCCAGCCACCGCGTGGCCGGCGACGCGCCGCTGGTGCGTTACGGCTGCGACCGTGCGGTCATCCGTGCCGAGGTCGTGCGCGAGTCCCGCAGCGCGCTGGTCGAGATCGAGATCGTGACCGGTCGGGCCAACCGTGCCCGGCTGAACCGCTCGCCTGTGAGCCGCCAGCGGGAGGTGCTGGGCACGGTACGCACGATTCTGTTCGCCCCAGAGGATCTGGCGCTGGTCAAGGCTGACCCGTCCGAGCGCCGGCGCTTCCTCGACGACCTGCTCGTGGCTCGCCAACCGCGCTGGCAGGGGGTCCGACAGGACTACGACAAGGCCCTGAAGCAGCGCAACGCGCTGCTCAAGTCCCAACGCACCGCGCGGCGGTCCGACGTGCCGAGCGACGCCGCGACGCTCGCGGTCTTCGACTCCCACCTGGCTCAGATCGGGGGCGCGCTGACCTACGCGCGGTTGCGGTTGCTCCGGGACCTGGTGCCCTTCCTCCAGCACGCGTACGCCGCGATCAGTGACTCCACCACTGCGGTGAGTGCCACCTACCGACCGTCGTGGGCCCAGGCTCTGCCGCTGCCCGAGGGGTCGGCAGAGATGCCTGACGCCGAGGACATCGGCCACGCCATGATGCAGACCATGCAGCAGTGGGCCACCGAGGAGCGTGAACGTGGCGTCTCGTTGGTCGGCCCGCACCGCGACGAGGTCTATCTGGCCCTGGGGGAGATGCCCGCGAGGGGATACGCCAGCCACGGCGAGTCATGGTCGATCGCTCTGGCGCTGCGTCTCGCGTCGTTCTTCCTCCTGCGGCGAGACCTGTCCACCGACCCGGTGTTGATCCTGGACGATGTCTTCGCCGAGCTCGACACCGGGCGTCGAGAGCGCCTGGCCGAGATGGTGGCCGACTGCGAGCAGGTGCTGGTGACCGCGGCCGTGCCGCAGGACGTCCCGTCGCAGCTGGGCGAGGGCACCGTCTTCGAGGTCGACGCCCAGACGATCTCGGCCCGTGAGCGTTCGTGATGAGCAGTGACGAGGAGGAGCCTCGGGCAGCGGGGCCGCCGACTCAGGAGCCCGTGGAGATATCAGCGCCGGAGCAGGCCCTGGCGCAGGCCCGGGCCAACGCCAAGGCCCGCGGATACCGGCCGGGCAGTGTCGCCCGCCGCTCCGGGGCGTCGGGCCCGGGTAGGGGCCGGAGCAGCCCAGGAGAAGGGGCCTCGACCGGCGACCCCGGCGACCCCCAGCCCGTGGGTGATGAGGTGGCCCGGCTGGTTGCCTCGCGAGGATGGGACGCAGAGGTCCAGGTGGGCTCGCTCATCGGCCGGTGGCCCGCGATGGTGGGTGAGCATGTGGCGGCGCACGTCGAGCCGGTGGCCTTCGAGGGCACCGCGCTGACCGTGCGGGCCGACTCCACGGCGTGGGCCACCCAGATGCAGCTGCTCAGCAGCTCAGTGCTGGCTCGCATCGAGGCCGAGGTCGGCGCTGACGTGGTGACCGAGCTGGTGGTGCACGGCCCTGGCGGGCCGAGCTGGCGCAAAGGCCCCCTGCGGGCACCCGGCCCCGGCCCGCGAGACACCTACGGGTAACGTACAGAATGTTCGCCTCCGTCGCTGATGAGCGCGGCTCTGGCTCGCGAGGGGGTGTAGGTGCATACACGACCCTGGACGTGGCCCCCCCAGTGCGGCATGCGTGCCCTCTAGCGTCGTATTTGGCAGGTTCGCGGTCCAGTAGGCGGTAAACTGGACGGCAGATTCCCCCACCACTGAGGAGCCACGTGGCTACGGCTGGACAGCACGACCCTTCCCACCCGGACATGCCCGCGCTTCCCTCGGTCCCCGCTGATGCCGGCGCCCCGGACTCACTGGCGCACGCACCGGTCTACGATGCTGCGGCGATCCAGGTCCTGGAGGGCTTGGAGGCCGTGCGCAAGCGACCGGGGATGTACATCGGTTCCACCGGTGAGCGGGGGCTGCACCACCTGGTCTGGGAGATCGTCGACAACTCCGTGGACGAGGCGTTGGCGGGCCACGCCGACCATATCGCCGTCACGCTGCTGGCCAATGCCGGGGTGCAGGTGATCGACAACGGCCGCGGGATCCCCACCGACATCCACCCGGTGGAGAAGAAGCCGGCGGTGGAGCTCGTGCTGACCCAGCTGCACGCCGGGGGCAAGTTCGGGGGCGGCGGATATGCCGTCTCCGGTGGCCTGCATGGGGTGGGGTCTTCGGTGGTCAACGCTTTGTCGCAGCGCCTCGACGTGGAGGTCCGACAGCTGGGGCGAGTGTTCCGTCAGTCCTACCGGCTCGGTGTGCCGCAGGCCGCCTTGTCCGCCGATGAGCTCATCGAGGAGTCCGACCCGCGGCCGACGGGCACGATGATCACGTTCTGGCCCTCGACCGACATCTTCGACACCGTCGACTTCGACTTCGAGACGCTGCGTGCCCGCTTCCAGCAGATGGCTTTCCTGAACAAGGGGCTGACCCTGACCCTGACCGACGAGCGTGAGCCCCAGGCACCGGACCCTGACGCGCTGGACGACGACCCGATGGACGGCGTCGACGAGGCCGACGACGTGGCCGCGATGCCCGGGCAGGTCAAGAGCGCCACCTACAGCTACGCCCACGGGCTGCTTGACTACGTCAAGCACCTGAACAAGTCCAAGCGGACCGAGCCGGTCCACGAGGAGGTCATCGCCTTCGAGAGCGAGGACCGCGAGCGGATGCTCTCGCTCGAGGTCGCGATGCAGTGGACGGGGTCGTACACCGCCTCGGTCCACACCTATGCCAACACGATCAACACGCACGAGGGTGGCACCCACGAGGAGGGCTTCCGCACCGCGCTGACCCGCCTGGTCAACGACTTCGCCCGGGCCAACCGGCTGCTGAAGGACAAAGACGCCAATCTCACCGGCGACGATATCCGCGAGGGTCTGACCGCGGTCATCCACGTGAAGATCGGTGAGCCGCAGTTCGAGGGGCAGACCAAGACCAAGCTGGGCAACTCTGAGGTCAAGGGGTTCGTGCAGCGGGTGATGGGCGAGCAGTTCGGCCACTGGCTGGAGGCGCACCCGCGTGAGGGTCGCGAGATCGTCGGCAAGGCCGTGCAGGCCTCGGCGGCTCGGATGGCCGCTCGCAAGGCCCGGGAGGCCACTCGGCGCAAGGGGTTACTCGAGAGCGGCGGGCTGCCGGGAAAGCTGCGGGACTGCCAGTCCAAGGACCCCACGATCTCCGAGGTGTTCATCGTCGAGGGCGACTCGGCCGGCGGCTCGGCGGTGCGCGGTCGCAACCCGCACAACCAGGCCATCCTGCCCATCCGCGGCAAGATTCTGAACGTCGAGAAGTCGCGGCTCGACCGCATCCTGGGCAACCAGGAGGTCAAGGCGCTGATCTCTGGCTTCGGGACCGGCATCGGCGAGGACTTCGACATCACGAAGGCGCGCTACCACAAGATCGTGCTGATGGCCGATGCCGACGTCGACGGGCTACACATCCGCACGCTGTTGCTCACGTTGCTGTTCCGGTTCATGCGCCCGTTGATCGAGGCGGGGTACGTCTACCTCGCCCAGCCTCCGCTGTACCGGCTGAAGTGGACCAACCACGAGCACGAGTACGTGTTCAGCGACCGCGAGCGCGACGTGCTGATCAAGGAGGGTCTGGCCGCCGGCCGGCGCCTTCCCAAAGACACCGGTGTGCAGCGCTACAAGGGCCTGGGCGAGATGGACTACAAGGAGCTGTGGGACACCACCATGGACCCCGACGGCCGGGTGCTGTTGCAGGTCACCTTGGAGGATGCCGCGGCCGCCGACGAGATCTTCTCGGTGCTGATGGGTGAGGACGTGGAGTCCCGCCGTGGGTTCATCCAGCGCAACGCCAAAGACGTACGTTTCTTGGACATCTGAGGATCAAGCGAGGAACGAGCGTTGACGAAGAGGTCCCACCCAGCATGGACATCTGAGGATCAAGCGAGGAACGAGCGTTGACGAAGGCGTCCCGACAAGCATGGACATCTACATTTAAGGGTGCTGATCGATGACTGAAACGCCGATGACCGACCGCATCGAGGCTGTCGACCTCAACGCGGAGATGCAGCGCAGCTACATCGAGTACGCGATGAGTGTCATCGTCTCGCGGGCGCTGCCCGACGTGCGGGACGGGCTGAAGCCGGTGCACCGGCGTGTGCTCTACGCGATGTACGACGGCGGCTACCGCCCCGACCGCGGCTTCAACAAGTGCTCCCGTGTCGTCGGTGACGTCATGGGCCACTACCACCCGCACGGCGACACGGCGATCTACGACGCTTTGGTGCGCCTGGTGCAGGACTGGACGCTCCGGTACCCGCTGGTGCAGGGCCAGGGCAACTTCGGTACACCCGGCGACGACCCGGCGGCCGCGCCGCGGTACACCGAGTGCCGGATGGCGCCGCTGGCCATGGAGATGGTGCGCGACATCCACGAGGACACCGTCGACTTCGGTGACAACTACGACGGCAAAACCCAGGAGCCCACAGTGCTCCCGGCGCGCTTCCCGAACCTGCTGGTCAACGGCTCGGCCGGGATCGCGGTCGGGATGGCCACCCAGATCCCCCCGCACAACCTGCGCGAGGTCGCCTCGGGGGTGCAGTGGCTGCTGGAGCACCCGGAAGCGGGCCGGGAGGAGCTGCTGGAGGCGCTGCTGAAGCGGATCCCGGGGCCGGACTTCCCCGGCGGCGCGCAGATCATGGGCCGCGCCGGCATCGAGGACGCCTACCGGACTGGCCGTGGCTCCATCCCGATGCGGGCCGTGGTCGAGGTGGAGGAGATCCAGGGGCGGCAGTGCCTGGTGGTCACCGAGCTGCCGTACATGGTCAACCCCGACTCGCTGGCCAAGAAGATCGCCGAGCTGGTCAACGACGGCAAGCTCGCGGGGATCGCCGATCTGCGCGACGAGACCTCCGGGCGCACCGGGCAGCGGCTGGTGGTCGTGCTCAAGCGCGACGCCATCGCCAAGGTGGTGCTGAACAACTTGTTCAAGCACACCCAGCTGCAGCAGAACTTCAGCGCCAACATGCTCGCCCTGGTCGACGGGGTGCCGCGCACGTTGCCGCTTTCGGCGTTCGTGCGGCACTGGGTCGACCACCAGATCGAGGTCATCGTCCGCCGCACGCAGTACCGGCTGCGACGGGCCGAGGAGCAGATCCACATCCTGCGCGGTCTGCTCAAGGCGTTGGACGCCCTGGATGACGTGATCGCCCTGATCCGCGCCAGCGCCACCGTGGAGGACGCGAGGGTGGGTCTGATCGACCTGCTCGACATCGACGAGCTGCAGGCCCGGGCGATCCTCGACATGCAGCTGCGCCGGTTGGCCGCGTTGGAGCGTCAGAAGATCATCGAGGAGCATGACCGCCTCGAGGCGATGATCGTGGACTACCAGGACATCCTGGCCACGCCGCTGCGCCAGCGCACGATCGTCTCCGAGGAGCTCGCGGAGATCGTCGACAAGTACGGCGACGAGCGCCGCACCGAGATCCACGGCTTCGACGGTGACATGTCGATGGAGGACCTCATCCCCGAGGAGGACGTGGTCGTCACGATCACCCGGGGCGGGTACGCCAAGCGCACCAAGGTGGCGGAGTACCGGCCGCAGCACCGCGGTGGCAAGGGGCGTCGTGGCACGGCGCTTCGGGCTGATGATGTGGTGGGCCACTTCTTCATCACCTCCACCCACCATTGGTTGTTGTTCTTCACTAACCTGGGTCGGGTCTACCGGGCCAAGGCGTACGAGATCCCCGAGGGCGGCCCGGGCGGCAAGGGTCAGCACGTGGCCAACCTGCTGGCGTTCCAGCCCGGCGAGCACATCGCGCAGGTGCTGACGTTGCCCGACTACAACCACACGGCGTACCTGCTGCTGGCCACGAGGAACGGGTTGGTCAAGAAGACCCGGCTGAGTGACTACGACTCACCGCGTACCGGCGGGCTGATCGCGGTGAACCTGCGTGACGGCGACGAGCTGGTCGGGGTCGGGCTCGCCGAGGCCGAGGACGACGTGCTGCTGGTGTCGGTGGGCGGGCAGTCTGTCCGGTTCACCGCAACGGATGATGCGCTGCGGCCGATGGGGCGGGCGACGTCCGGGGTGACCGGGATGAAGTTCCGCCGCGGCGACAACCTGCTCGCGATGCAGGTCGTGGCTGCGGGGAGCGACCCGTACGTGTTCGTGGTGTTCGAGACGGGCATGGCCAAGCGCACACCCGTCTCGTCCTACCGGGTGCAGGGTCGAGGCGGTCTGGGCATCAAGGTCGCCAAGGCCAGTGACCGCGGAGGGAGCCTGGTCGGCGCGCTGACGGTGTATGCCGGCGACGAAGTGCTCGTGGTGATGGAGGGCGGCAACGTGGTGCGCTCAGCCGTCGACCAGGTGCGGGTGACCGGAAGGGACACTGCCGGAGTGCGATTCGCGGCTCCTGGTCAGGGAGATGCGATCGTGGCGGTCGCGAGGAACTCCGAGAGCGAGCTGGCCGACGTGCTCGACACCGCCGAGATCACTGCAGAAGACGGTATCGATGGCGTAGCCTCGGCAGAGACACCCCCGGAGGCTGTCGAGCCTGACACTGTGGCCGGGCCTGACGAGCAGGCACCACCGGAAGCCGGCACAGGAGAGCAGTGATGAGCACGACGGAGCGAGACACCCCGGACGTGGAGTCCGATGAGTCCGCTGCGCACGGCTCCCACGGCAACGAAGGGGCCTCGGAAGACCGCAACGCGAGCTCCGGGGACTCGGGGCGTTCCGGCTCGGATGCGTCAGCAGAAGAGGGCGACGACCGGCCCACCTCGGCATCGATGCGCGAGGGCGCGATGGCCCGGGTCTCCCCACGCCGTGACCTCTCGTCGAGGCGCCAGGGTGGAGGCCGTTCCTCCGGCGTCGCCGGGGGCTCGGCGGCGGCCGCGTCCGCGGGTCGGGGAGGCTCGGGTCGAGGAGCGCCGCAG
>JBAUJO010000180.1:0-14437 GCA_049683875.1 Ornithinimicrobium sp. | reverse complement strand
ACTCCTGCGGGACCGCCGAAGCCAGCCTGCGCACCGCCCGGCCCGGTCTGTCGGAGCAGCTGGTCGCCGAGCTGGCCGGCGATGGCATCACGGTCGGTGCGCACGCCGCGAGCGGGCGATGGTGCGTGCTCGGTGCGACCGAGGGTGGGCGTGTCCTCGGCACGGTGATGCAGGCGCTCGGGATGGACCGGGACGACCTCGCACAGCTCGACGAGCGGGCTGCGCAGGCACAAAATCGACCGGACGCGGTCGTCTTCGACCGGGATGGAACGGACGTACGAGTCGACCCCGACGCCAGCCCCGGGGAGGTGTGGCGCGCCGCGACCCGCGCTGTGACCCGGCAGTCCGCCGAGCTCAGCGAGCGGATCAGCCGGGTGACGGGGCCCTCGCGTGCCGTCGTGGCCTCCGGAGGATGGACTCACAGCACAGCCTTCATGCGGGCCAAGCGTGAGCACGGGGCGGACCTGCAGGTCCCACGTGTGGACGAGGCCGGATGCCGCGGAGCTGCCCTGTTCGCAGGCCTGGCCGCAGGCGTGTACGCCGACCTGGATGACCTGCCCGCCCCCGAGCTCGACCGAGCCTGACCAGTCCGCCCACCCGACCATCTCCAGGAGATGCGTATGCCGCTTGTCACCACCGAAGAGATCGTCCGAGACGCCCACGGGGCCGGTCGCGGTGTCGCGGCGTTCAACGTCATCACCCTCGAGCACGCCGAGGCCATCGTGCTCGGCGCCGAACACGCGCGCGTCCCGGTGGTGCTGCAGATCAGCCAGAACGCGGTGAAGTTCCACGGCGGACGTCTCGGGCCGGTCGCCGCTGCCGCCCGGGCCGTCGCCGCCGAGGCCAAGGTCGACGTGTCGGTCCATCTGGACCACGTCGATGACCCGGGCCTGCTGCACCAGACGGCGGGCTGTGGGCTGAGCTCGGTGATGTTCGACGCCTCGCATCTGGACTACGCCGACAACGTCGCGGCGACCGAAGCCGCCGCCACCTGGGCGCACGGGCACGGTCTGTTCATCGAGGCCGAGCTCGGCAAGGTGGGCGGCAAGGACGGTGCCCATGCCCCCGGAGTGCGCACGGACCCGTCGGAGGCGCAGGACTTCGTGGCGCGGACCGGAGTGGACGCCCTGGCGGTGGCGGTAGGCAGCTCCCACGCGATGACGGACCGGTCCGCGACTCTGGACTTGGACCTCGTCACCACGTTGGCCCGGGCCGTGGACGTGCCACTGGTGCTACACGGCTCATCCGGAGTGCCGGACGAGATGCTGGGGCAGGCGGTGCGCGCCGGCATGGTGAAGATCAACATCGGCACGATCCTCAACGTGGCGTTCACGGGGGCGGTTCGGAGCGTGCTGTCGGCTGATGACGCCGTGGTCGACCCCCGGAAGTACATCGCGCCTGGACGCCAGCAGATGGTCGAGGTCGTCCAGCGCCTCGCAGGAATCGTGGGCCGCTCGTGATCGTCACCGTCACGCTCAACCCAAGCCTGGACCTGACCTATGGTCTGCGGGAGTCGGCACTCGGGGAGGTCGACGTGCACCGGGCCCGCACGGCAACCATCGAGGCCAGTGGCAAGGGCGTCAACGTCTCGCTCACGCTGCAGCGGGTGGGGACGCCGACGGTCGCTGTCGTGCTGCTGGGTGGTGGCACCGGCCAGCACGTCAGCGAGCTGCTCGAGCAGGAGGGGGTCGAGCACGCGGCGGTACCGGTGGATGGCCAGACCCGCATCAACACCTCGCTCCTGTTGCCCACGGGGGAGACCACCAAGGTGAACGGGCCCGGCCCGACCGTCAGCCCGCACGACCTGGAGGTCTTCTCGCGCGAGCTACGCCACACGCTGGATGCTGTCCGGGGCGAGGATGAGCGATGGCTGGCCCTGTGCGGGTCGTTCCCCCCGGGTGCCGGTGAGGAGCTCGTCACCGAGGTCATCGAGGTCGGCCATCGGCGGGGATTCCGATGCGTGGTCGACGTCTCCGGTGCGCCCCTGCGGCGCGCCCTGCTCGACGGTGCGGACCTGCTGGCCCCCAACGCCGCCGAGCTGGCCTCGCTGGTCCCCGGGGAGGTTGACCTACGTGAGCCTGGGGCGCTCGCGCAGGCCGCGCACGAGCTGGCCCGGAGCCATCACACGACCTTGCTGGTCAGCCTCGGCTCCGGCGGTGCGCTGCATACCGACGGCACGCTCATGGTGCATGGAAACGGCCCGGTGTTGACACCGGTGAACACCGCAGGGGCCGGAGACGCTTTCCTGTCCGGCTGGTTGGCGCATCCGGGCGAGCCCATCAGCCGCATGAGCCGAGCGATGGCCTTCGGCCGCTCGGCCTGCCTGTCACCCCTGACCGTCGACCGAACCCCCGGCCGACACGCCACGGACGGGATCACGGTGAGCGCCGTAAGCCCGTCCTCCTTGGAGAGGACGACCCCATGACCGAGGTCCGCCGCGTCCGGATCACCGGGCTGGACACCATCGAGACCGACACCGAGACCCCCGCCGAGCTGGGCGCCGACGAGGTTCGCGTGCGCACCGTGACCGTCGGGCTCTGCGGGTCCGACACCCACGCACTGCACGGTCGTCACCCGCTGATCCCCATCCCGTACTACCCGGGGCACGAGGCGACCGGGGTCGTCACCGAGCTCGGGTCACAGGTGAGCTCACCGGCCGTGGGCGAGCGGGTCGTGGTGGAGCCGACCTTGCCGTGTGGACGGTGCAAGCAGTGCCGCTCCGGGCTGGTGAACCTGTGTGAGCACCTGGAGTTCTTCGGCTGCGGCTACCGCCAGGGCGGCATGGCGGACGAGTTCGTCCTGCGCGCCGACCGGCTCCATACGATTCCGGACGACCTGGACGACACCGCGTCCGCCCTGATCGAACCACTGGCGACCCCGGTACACGCCGGGCGGATCTCGGGACCCCTGAAAGACCGGGCCGTCGTCGTGCTCGGAGCCGGGACGATCGGCCAGCTCATGGTGGCGGTGGCCCGCTACCACGGGGCGAGCCGCATCGTGGTCACGGATCCGCTGCCGCTCAAGCGAGAGACCGCGCTGGCGCACGGGGCGGATGCGGCACTCGACGCGCGGGCGCCCGACGTGGCCGAGCAGATCACGAAGGCACTCGGTGAGAGCGCCGACGTGGTCTTCGACTGTGTGGCCGTCGAAGCCACCGTCCGCCTGGGCATCGGTCTGGCCAGCAAGGGTGGCACCGTCACCATCGTCGGCGTTCCCGCGGCCGACGTGATGATCCCCACTATCACCGTGCAGGACAGCCAGGTGCGGGTGCAAGGTTCGGCGACCTACACCGCCGAGGACTACGACACCGCGATCGAGATGCTGCGCGCCGGTGCTGTCCGGGCGGACGATGTCGTCACCGGGCACTTCGCGCTGAGGGATGTGCAGGTGGCGTTCGCGGCGCTGGACTCCGGCGAACACCTCAAGGTGGTGCTGCGACCATGAGTGGTACAACCGGGCCGGCGGGGGAGCCGGAGCTGCCCCCGCTTCGGCACCAGGCGATCCTGGAGACCCTGGCCGAGCACGGCCAGGTCAACACCCAGCAGGTGGCCAGCCGTCTCGGGGTGACCCACGAGACCGTGCGCAAGGACCTCATCTACCTGCAGGAGCGGGGTCTGCTGCGGCGGGTGCACGCCGGCGCGGTGAGCCCGCAGTCGGTGGCTCACGAGCCCTGGATCGGCGACCGGACGAGCTACACCGCGCAGAAGCGCGCGATCGCCACGGCGGCCGCCGAGCTCGTGCCGACCTCGGGCGCCATCCTCATCGACTCCGGCTCGACGACGGCCGCGCTGGCCCAGCAGATGAGACCGGCCAGCGCGCTGCTGGTCGTCACGAACTCACTGCCGGTGGCTCTCACCCTGCTGCCGAAGGTGGGCTCGGTGACCACGTTGGGGGGTCGGGTGCGACCCGAGACTCAGGCGACGGCGGATGAGTGGGCGCTATCCCATCTGTCGGACATACGGGTGGACATGGCCTTCATCGGGGCCAACGCGGCCTCGCTGGACCAGGGCCTGGCCACGCCGGACCGGGCCGAGGCGGCCGTGAAGACGGCGTTCATCCGCACTGCGCGTCGCCGAGTCCTGCTCGCCGACCACAGCAAGTTCGAGCGGGAGTCGGTGTACGCCTTCGCCACCCTGACCGACATCGACGTGCTGGTCACCGACGCGCAGATGAGCGCCCGCACGGCCGCGGCGATCGAGAAGACTCACCTCGTCGAGGTCATCCGCGCTTCAGCCTGACTCCTGCCGTAGACCCTTCAGCGCCCCGGCCCAGCGCTCGGTCTGCTGCAGCATGGTCTGCACGTTGCCCGCCTGGAAGTCGCGCGGAGTCATCACCGAGAAGTCGCGCATGTCGTCGAAGATCGACAGCGACACCTGGGCGCGGACCGTCGCGACCTGCAGCTCGCCGAGGATCGACTTGAGCTGCTCGACGGCACGCAGGCCACCGGAGCTGCCGTAGGCCACGATCCCGGCGGCCTTGTCGTTCCACTCGGCGTACAGGAAGTCCAGCGCGTTCTTGAGCTGGCCCGGAATGCCCCGGTTGTACTCCGGCGTCACGAAGACGAACCCGTCGAAGGAGGAGATCTTCTCCGACCAGGCACGGGTGTGCTCCTGGGTGTAGTGACCGGAGGCGGCGGGTTTCGGCTCGTCGTAGTTGGGCAGGTTCTGCTCGGCCAGGTCGACGAGCTCGTAGGTGGCATGCTCGCGGTCCGCCGTGGCTTGGTGGACCCACTGGGCGACCGTAGGGCCGACGCGTTGCGGACGGCTGGAGGCGATGACGACGGCCATCGTGAGGCCTGCTGGCATGAGGTGCTCCTTCGTCGAGACCGGTGGGCTGGGGCTACCGGCGGTTGGTGAACTGCACAGCGAAGTCGAGGTCGGCCTCGCGTACGAGGTGCTGCACGGCTTGGAGGTCGTCGCGGGACTTGGAGGTGACCCGTACCTCGTCCCCCTGGATCTGGGTCTTGGCCGACTTGGGGCCTTCGTCCCGGATGAGCTTGGTGACCTTCTTCGCCTGCTCCGAGCTGATCCCGTCCTTCAGTCCGGCGTCGAGCCGGTACTCCTTGCCCGAGGCTCGCGGCTCGCCGTCGTGGGTGAGGTCCAGGGCCTTCAACGAGACACCGCGCTTGACCATCTTGGTCTGGAGCACGTCGAGCACGGCCAGGCAGCGCTCGGCGGTGCTCGCCTTCATGTGCACCTCGTCGCCGGACAGCTCCACCTCGGCGCCCACGTTGCGGAAGTCGTAGCGCTGCCCGACCTCTTTGGCTGCCTGGTTGACGGCGTTGGCGAGTTCCTGTCTGTCGACCTTGCTGACGATGTCGAACGATGAGTCGGCCATGGTGTGTCCTCGGGTGTGGGGTCTCGGCGAGGGCGCCAGGCGCCCCTTGTCGGCTGTTATCCTTTCATCCGTCCATCCGCGGCAGGTTGTCCGAGTGGCCAATGGAAGCGGACTGTAAATCCGCCGGCGTATGCCTACGCAGGTTCGAATCCTGCACCTGCCACCAGCTGATGAGAACCTCTCATGGCTCATCGGCCGCCTCTTCACCTCCTACGACGAGAGGTTGGTCGCGGCTCGGGGTGCCAGCCCCTGCCGGAAGGCCATCTCGCGGTAGACACCCGCCTGGTCGATGAGCTCGTCATGGGTGCCGGCGGCGACCAGCCGGCCCTGGTCCAGCACCAGGATGCGGTCGAAGTCGCGCACCGTGGACAGCCGATGTGCCACCACCACCACGGTGCGCTGCTCCGCCAGCTCGGCCAGGGTCGCCTGCAGCTGGTGCTCGGTGCGGGAGTCCACCGACGAGGTCGGCTCGTCCATCAGCAGGATGTCGCGGTCGGCCAGCATCGTCCGCGCCCACGCCAGGCGCTGTCGCTGGCCGCCGGACAGCTTGGTGCCGTGCTCGCCCAGGTCCAGGTCGAGGCCGCCGGACTCCCGGTCGACGAGCTCGGCCAGACCGACAGACCGCAGCGCCTGCAGGAGCTGCCCCTCGTCCGCCTTCGGTGCTGCCAGGCGTAGGTTGTCGGCCAACGTGCCGCTCAGCACGGGGGCGTCTTGCTCGATCAGTCCGAGCCGGGCGCGCAGATCGCTGCGGGGCAGGTGCGGCAGGGGCACGCCATCCACGCAGATCCTTCCCGAGGTCGGCTCGTAGAACCGTTCGACCAGGGCCAGTGTGGTCGACTTTCCCGACCCCGAAGGCCCGACGATGGCGAACCGGGCACCGCGGGGGATGCTGAACGAGACCTCGTGCAGCACGGTGGGGGGCGCCTGGGGGCTCGGCTGTTCCGGCGCGTCCTGCGGAGCCGGGTAGCGGAACGAAACAGCGTCGAACTCGATGGCCGGCCCCGACCGGGACGACACTCCGGCGGCCTCGTGGCGCAGCTCGTCGGCCGCCTCGGCGTCCATCCGGACGACCTCCTGAATCCGGTCCAGGGCCGCCAGGCCCGTCTGGATCTGCACGAAGGCGCCGATGGCCGAGCCGATGGGCATGATCAGCAGGAACAGGTAAAGGATGAACGCCATCAGGTCACCGAGCTGCATCGAGCCGTTCGCCACGCGCACCCCGCCGACGGCGAGGACGACGAGGAAGGCGGCCTGCAGGCAGATGGACATCAACGGCTGGATGATCGCCGACATCGTCGCCAACCGCAGGCCCGCACGGTATGCCGCGGAGGCGTCGGCGTCGATCAGTGCCGCCTCGCGCTCCTCCGCCACGGCGGCCTTGATCGTGCGGATTCCCGACAGCGCGCGCTCCACGGAGGAGGACATGGCACCCACCGCCGCCTGCGCGTCCTGGCTCGCCACCCTCACCCGCCGGCCGAGCACGAAGGCGGCGACCACCCCGATGAGCACCGTGCCCAGGGTGAGCGAGAAGAGCAGGGGATCGATCAGCACCATGAGCACGACCGCCGCCACGAACATCAGCGTCGAGGAGATGACGTCGAACAGTCCCGAGGTCACGACGGTACGCAGCAGGGTGGTGTCCGAGCCCACGCGGGACATCAGGTCACCCACTCGGCGGGAGTCGAAGACCTTGACCGGGAGCGAGAGCAGGCTGCCGACCAGACTGCGCCGGACCCCGAGCACCACCCGTTCGGCGGTCGACTGCAGGAAGTAGGTCTGCAGCCCGCTGAACAGGGCTTGCGCCAGGGTCACGCCCACCAGGAGGGCGAGGAAGCCTCCGACCGGCTCGCCGGCACCGACCGAGTTGACCAGGCGCTGCAGCATGAGGGGCTGCACCACAGCGAAGAAGGTGGCGCACAACGACGTCGCGGCCACCAGTGCCAGGGCGGCGCGGTGCTCTCGAAGGTAGGGCCACATCTCGCGCAACTGGGCCCGGGGCGCGGCAGCAGGACCCGATTGCTGTTCCCCCTGTTCGCTCATTGTGGTTAAGGTACCTGCCCCCGACGTCGTACCTGCCCTCGACGTCGGGCTGCGCATAGTATTGCGCTATGCTGTATATATTCACCCAGTCATCGCGGCGAGCCGCGAACTCCCTGACGAAGGACCGTGCATGACGACCACACAGCCGACCCCGGACGTCCTTTACCCTGAGGGGATGACTGCTACGGCCACGACGGCGTCCGAGACGCCCACCAACCAGACTTTCATCGACCTCGAGGACGAGGTCGCAGCCCACAACTACAGCCCCCTGCCCGTCGTGGTGGGTGAGGCCGAGGGCATCTGGGTCATCGACGTCGAAGGGAACCGCTACCTGGACGCCCTGTCCGGCTACTCGGCACTGAACTTCGGCCACCGTCACCCAGACCTGGTCGCGGCGGCCAAGGCGCAGCTGGACCGGTCCACGCTGACCAGCCGCGCCTTCCACAACGACCAGCTGGGGCCGTTCTGTCGCGACCTGGCCGCGCTCGTCGGCAAGGAGACCATCCTGCCGATGAACACCGGCGCAGAGGCGGTGGAGACCGCGCTGAAGATCGCACGCAAGTGGGGTTACCTGGTCAAGGGGGTCGCTGCCGGTCAGGCCAAGATCATCGTGATGGCCGGCAACTTCCACGGTCGGACCACCACCATCGTCAGCTTCTCCGACGACGACGAGGCCCGCGACTACTACGGCCCCTACACCCCAGGCTTCGAGACGGTTCCCTACGGTGACCTGGCGGCGGTCGAAGCGGCCATCGACGACGACACCGTCGCGGTGCTGGTCGAGCCGATCCAGGGGGAGCAGGGCGTCCAGATCCCCAAGGAGGGCTTCCTGCCCGGGCTGCGCGAGCTGTGTACCGAGCGCAAGGTGCTGATGATCGCCGACGAGATCCAGTCCGGTCTGGGACGCACCGGCACGACACTGGCGTGCGCCTACGAGGAGGTGGAGGCCGACCTCTACACGTTGGGCAAGGCTCTCGGCGGTGGCATCGTGCCGGTCTCGGCGGTTGCTGCGGACCGTTCGGTCATGGACGTGATCACCCCCGGTACGCACGGGTCCACGTTCGGAGGCAACCCGCTGGCGGCGGCCGTGGGCCACGCTGTGGTCAAGATGCTGCAGACCGGTGAGTACCAGGCGCACGCGGCAGAGCTGGAGCCGGTCTTCCGTGAGCAGCTGGAGGCCCTCATGGGCCGCGGCGTCGTCGCGGTACGGGTCCGAGGGCTGTGGGCCGGGGTGGACATCGACCCCGAGCTGATGACTGGCAAGGCCGTCTGCAAGGCGCTGGCCATGAAGGGCGTGCTGGCCAAGGACACGCACGGGTCGACGATCCGCCTGGCACCGCCGCTGGTGATCACCGCCGATGAGCTGAAGATCATCACCGACACCTTGGCTGAGGTCATCGCCGAGGCGCGTGATCGGGGCTGAGGGACGTGGCTGAGCCGCAGGCCGCCCTGGTCAGGTGGTTGGATCTGCCCGACCACCGAGCCTGGCTTGCCCAGCAGCTGCGCCGACAGCTTCGTTTCGCCAGGTACTTCCCGCACCCCTCCGGTGGTGCGGCCTACCTGGACTCCGCCGGACGTGCGGACCCGGACAAGCCGGTCTTCACCTTCGCCACCGCGCGGATGGCGCACGCCTACAGCCTCGGCCATCTCGCCGGGCTGCCCGGATGTCTTCCGCTGGCGACCCGGGCGATCGACGGTCTGCGGGGCCGGTTGCGCGACGAGGAGCACGGTGGGTGGTTCGCCTCGGTGGGTCCTGGCGACGCCGTCGACGACGACAAGCTCGGCTACGCGCACGCGTTCGTCGTCTTCGCCTCATCCAGCGCCAGCGTTGCCGGCGTTCCGGGTGCAGCCGACCTCCTGGGCGAGGCGTTGCAAACCCTGGACGAGCGCTTCTGGGAGGACGAGCACGGCATGCACGCCGACTCCAGCAACCGTGACTTCTCCGAGCGCACGTCCTACCGGGGGGTCAACGCCAACATGCACGCCACCGAGGCGCTGCTGTCGGCCGCCGACACCACCGGAGACCTGCGCTGGCGTGAGCGTGCGGCGCGGATCACCACCAATGTCCTCGGCTGGGCGCGGGAGCAGGACTGGCGGATCCCCGAGCACTTCGACCCGCACTGGCAGCCGATGCTGGAGCATCACCGCGACCAGCCGGACCACCCGTTCGAGCCCTACGGTGCCACGGTGGGCCACGCGTTCGAGTGGGCGCGTCTCGCCCTGCACCTGTACGCCGCACAGGGTGAGGACGCCGACGAGAACCTGCTCACCGGTGCCCAGGCATTGTTCGACCGGGGGAGGAAGGACGGCTGGGACGCCGACGGCGCCGAGGGGTTCGTCTACACCACCGACTGGTCCGGGGAGCCCGTCGTGCGCCAGCGGATGCACTGGGTGGCCGCCGAGGCGATCTCGGCGGCGGCCGCACTCTCGTCGGCCACCGGAAGCGAGCACTACGAGCACTGGTACCGGCAGTGGTGGGACTACACGCAGACGCACCTCATCGGTGACGACGGCTCCTGGCAGCACGAGCTCGACCCCGCCAACCAGCCGGCCGGCACGGTCTGGCCGGGTCGGCCTGACCTGTACCACAGTGTGCATGCCGTGCTGCTCGGCCGACTGCCGCTGGCACCCACGGCACCCACGGCGCTGGCGCGGGGCCTGCTGAGCTGAACCGATCCGCTGAGCTGATCCGGTCAACCGGTGGCGGCGCCGGTAGCACGGCGCTCGTCGACTCTGAGCAGGGCCCAGACGCCGCCCACGGTCAGCAGCGGCGGCAGCACCACCAAGCCGACGAAGGTCCACCAGGATGCCAGGCCGAGCGCGAACAGGATGTTGAGAGGTGCCTGGACGCCGAGCGCCAGCACCACGGTGCGACGTGGCAGGTGTCGGGTGCCGATCAGCCACCACGCCAGCGCTCCGAAGACCACACCGTAGAAGAGCCCGACCTGGGCTCCGGCCCGCGCCGTGACGAGCATGACGTCGACGGTGTCGTCGAACACGGGACCCCGACGGGCGATGGAGGGGCCGAACACCGCGGCCACGACGAGCCCGTTGAGCACGCCGCCCAGAAGTCCGAAGATCGAGCCACGGACCAGCCACCTCGACGCCGGCAGCGGGAGCGCCGCCAGCTGGTTCACGCCCTCATGGTAGGGGTCCTGGCCCGCTATGGCGTCCAGTGCGGCTCGATGAGCATGGAGGAGTTCAGCCACTCCTCGGGCACTCCCATGCCCTCGACCAAGACCAGCGCGTCCGGGCGCAACGAGCGGCACAGCTCGTTGACGGCTGCGGTCACAGCCTTCGACCTCGTGGCCGAGAGCCGGTTGTGCTGCTGGAACCAGGCCGAGTCCGCCTCGATGGTGCTCAAGGCGTAGAGGTCGGCGAGCCGGGACAACCGGTCTTCGGCGACCGGGTCGGCGCAGTCCTCGATGCCTTGGACGAACGCCTCCAGCACCACGCGGTCCATGTGCGCTCGCGCGGCCAGCAGGACGTGGTCCTGAGCAGAGTTGAACGCCTCGAAGGAGTCGTCGGAGGTCTTGGCGGCGCGGCGTAGCCGAGTCGCGAGCGTCTCCAACACATGGCGCTCGCGGTCCTCGAACATCTCGACGTGCCAGCCGCGGTCGTGCAGCGGGTCACCTCCGGAGCCCCTGCGGGTGGCCTCGACCAGCCGCTCGATCACTGGTCGGGCGGCGGTCCGCTCGATGACCACGCCGCCGAAGGACCGGGCGGCGAACTGCAGCATGCCGAACATGTCCAGGTCGCCGAACATCTCCTTGTAGTTGGACAGCAGACCCTTGGCCACCAGCTGGAGCAGTACGGTGTTGTCGCCCTCGAAGGTGGCGAAGACGTCGGCGTCGCGGCGGATGAGGGTCAACCCGTTCTGCGCCAGGTACCCGGCGCCCCCGCAGGCCTCGCGGCACACCTGGACGGTGTCGTTGCCGAAGCGGGTGCTCACCGCCTTGAGGCCGGCCGCGCGGGTCTCCAGCTCCCGCTGGGCCTCCTGGTCGGTGTTGCCCTCCTCGTGCAGCTCCTGCATGCGCTCGACGAGCTGGTTCTGGGCGAACATGAGGGCGTAGGCCTCGGCGATGCGCGGCATGAGCTTGCGTTGCTGTGACAGGTAGTCGATGAGCAGCACGTCTCCCTCGTGTCCCGGTGCGCTGAACTGGCGACGCTTGGTGGCGTAGCGCGTGGCGATGGACAGGGCCCGTCGCCCGGCGACCGCTCCGGCGCCGGCGATGCAGATGCGCCCGCGCACCAGCGTGCCGAGCATGGTGAAGAAGCGCCGGTTCGGGTTCTCGATCCCGCTGACGTACTCACCGTGGCTGTCGACCCCGCCGTAGCGGTCCAACAACATGCGCCGTGGGACGCGGACCTGGTCGAACATCAGCGTGCCGTTGTCCACCCCCGCCAGCCCGCCCTTGGCTCCATGGTCGCCCAGGGCGACGCCCGGCATCGACTGACCCGAGTCGTCGCGGATGGGCACCATCGTCGCGTGCACCCCGTGAGACTGCCCGCCGACGATGAGCTGGCCGTAGACCACGGCCATCCGGGCGTCGACCGCGGCCCCACCGATGTAGGCCTTCATCGACGACGCGGTAGGGGAGTGAACGACGATCTCGTCCGCCGCGGCGTCGTAGGTCAGTGTCGTCTCCAGCGAGGAGACGTCACTGCCGTGTCCGATCTCGGTCATCGCGTAGCAGCCGGGCAGCTTCAGGGTCACGATGTCGCGCAGATAGGTGTCGTGGTGCCACTGCGTGCCCAGGCTGGCCACCGCGCCGCCGAACAGCCCGAACTGGACCCCCGACTTGATCGTCACGGACAGGTCGCCGTGGGCACACATCTCGAAGTCGACCGCCGATCGACCGACGTCGTCCAGGCCCCCGTAGGCCTGTGGGTACCCGCTGGTGGTGAAGCCGCGCTCGGTCAGGGTGGCCAGCGTGGCGCGTGTCCAGTCCCGGGCCTGGGGCATCGTCAAGCCGGGGTCGCGCTGCATCAGCTCAACAGGCAGGGTGCGCCGGGCCAGCTCACGGACGTGGCCCCAGCGACCACCGGTCGCTTCGCGCAGTGCCTGCCCGAGAGGGCTGACCCTGTCAGCGGGTCCGGCGGGCAGCTCGTCGCCGAGCTCGCGGCCGGCCATGGGGTCGTGGACTGTGGTCATCGTCTCTCCTTCATGGCCACCACGTCGTCGACGGTCGAGGCCTCGGGCTGGGGGGTCTGGAGGGCGGGTCGCAGCATCTCGATGACCTCTGCGGTCACCGACTCAGCGCTCGTGCCCGGGGGACGATGCGAGACCCACTGGTCGGTGGCCGCTCGGACGAAGCCGGCAATGCCGTGACCCCAGGTCATCGCGGGCGCCGGGTCACGCCCACAGCGCTGTAGGTGTGCCGCGAGAATCTCGGCCAGCCGGTCGCCGATGCGTCCGGTCAGCGTGCCGGCGGCGTCGACACCCGCCGAGGTCGGGGAGGTGGGTTGCAGCAGCGGTCGGGTGACGACGAAGCGGTAGATCTCAGGGTCACGCTGCACCAGCTCCAGGTAGGCCGTCACCATCGCCGTGATGAGCTCGGTCACGTCGGCGGGGGCCCCGTCGGGACCGTAGCCGGACCGGTCGGCCACCGCGGCGAGCTCGGTGAGGACCCGTGTGTCGACCGCCTCCACCACCCCGAGGTATACCCCGTTGCGGTCTCCGAAATGGCGGTACAGCACCGGTTTGCTGGTGCCGGCCTGAGCCGCGATGTCGTCCATCCCGACACCGGGGCCGTGCTCGCGGATGGCCCGCAGCGTGTGCTCGACGAGCTCGCGGCGGCGGGTCGCGCGGTGCTCGGCCCAGCGGGCGTCGCGGCCGTCCCGAGAGCTCGCGTCGACACGGGTCTGAGTGGTCATGGGCTCGATAGTACCTAGTACTTTCCGTACCTGCTACGGTCGGTACCGCAAACTCCCCCCGCTCACCTGCCAGGAGCCGTCGATGCCCTCATCCCCTCACGTCGATCCCGCTGACCCTGACGACAGTCCTCGCAGGAGCCCCGGTGTGCCGGTGGTCGTGGGTGGGAACCGGATCCCCTTCGGCAAGGCTGGAGGGGGGTACGCCGCCGCGTCCAACCAGGACATGCTCACCTCGGCCCTGGACGGACTGGTGGCGAGGTTCGCCCTGTCCGGGGAGCGCCTGGGGGAGGTCGCGGCCGGTGCGGTGCTCAAGCACGCGAAGGACTTCAACCTCACGCGCGAGGCGGTACTCGGTTCCACCCTGGACCCCACCACCCCCGCCTACGACCTGCAGCAGGCCTGTGGAACCGGCCTGGAAACCGTCGTGCAGGTAGCCAACAAGATCTCCGTGGGCCAGATCGAGGTCGGTATCGCCGGTGGGGTCGACAGCGCGAGCGACGCACCGATCGCCGTCAGCGACGGCCTGCGCTCGGCGCTGCTCGCGGCCTCACGAGCCAGAACCGTGCGGCAACGGGCTGCTGCCCTCGCTGGGGTTCGCCCGCGCGACCTCGTGCCCCAGACACCACGCAACGCCGAGCCCCGCACCGGCCTGTCGATGGGTGAGCACCAGGCCCTCACGGCTGCCGCGTGGGGGATCAGCCGCCGGGCGCAGGACGAGCTCGCCGTCGCCAGTCATCACCACCTCGCCCAGGCGTGGGAAGCCGGGTTCTTCGACGACCTGGCCACGCCGTTCCTGCGGGTGACCCGCGACGAAGGCGTGCGCCCCGACACCTCGCTGGACAAGCTCGGTGCGCTCAAGCCGGTGTTCGGCCGGGGGGAGGGTGCCACCATGACCGCGGGCAACTCGACCCCGCTGTCCGACGGCGCGGCCCTGGTGCTGCTGGCCGACGAGCAGTGGGCCCGCGGGCGTGGCCTGCCGGTCTTGGCCCGTCTGGTCGACGCCGAGGTCGCGGCCGTCGACTACGTCGGCGCGCAGGAGGGCCTGCTGATGGCCCCCGCCTACGCGGTCTCCCGGCTCCTGAAGAGACAGGGCCTGGCCCTGCAGGATTTCCAGGAGTACGAGATCCACGAGGCCTTCGCCTCCACCGTGCTGGCCACGCTGGCCGCATGGGAGAGCGAGGAC
>JBAUJO010000179.1:0-14122 GCA_049683875.1 Ornithinimicrobium sp. | reverse complement strand
GACCGCGACCGCCACGACCTCTGCCCCTGCGTCGCGGCAGGCGGCCACCGCGGTCAGCGGGGAACCACCGGTCGTGGACGTGTCCTCGACGACGAGCACTCTGCGCCCGGCGATGCTGGGCCCCTCTATCTGCTGCTGCATGCCGTGGGCCTTGCCCGCCTTGCGCACCACGAACGCGTCATGACGCCGGCCGCTTGCTGCCGCGGCGTGCAGCATCGCCGTGGCCACCGGGTCGGCGCCCATGGTGAGCCCACCCACGGCATCGAAGTCCAGGTCGCCGACGAGATCGTTCATCACCTGGCCCACCAGCGGAGCCGCGTGGCCGTCGAGGGTGACACGGCGCAGGTCGACGTAGTAGTCGGCCTGCGCCCCGGAGGACAGGGTGACCGCGCCGTGCACCACGGCCTGGTCTCGGATGATCCTCAGCAGCTCGTCCCGGGCGGTGCTCACGGTCCCCGACCCTAGCCCGTCGAGCGCAGGGACGGAGCGCTCAGCCGAGATCGAAGTTGGTGTCGTCCTGGTGGTACACCCCGAGGCGCTCACAGGCCTCGTTCAACAGACGTTGCACCACGAGCGAGTCCCGCAGCGGCATGACTGCAGACTCTGTGGCCCCGGCTCGCAGGCAGTCACCGACCTCGATCAGCTCATGGCTGTAGCCCGACCCGAGCGGCGGGTTCTCGATGACGTGCGGCTCCTCGTCGGGCCGGGTCAGGGTGAGCGTGTGCGGGTGGTGGAAGCGTGAGGCGACGTCGATCCACCCGTCGGTGCCGATGATCCGCGCCGTGCCGGGCGTGGGTCCCCGCAGGGAGCAGCTCACCAGTCCGGCCCGGCCGTCGTCGTAGGCCAGCAGCATCGCCGCGTCGAGGTCGACCCCGGTGGAGGCGAGCGATCCGGTCACCTCCAGCCGGTCGGGGGCGCCGAGGAAGTGTTGGGCGAAAGACACGACATACACGCCGAGATCGAGCAGGGCCCCGCCGCCGAGCTCTTTGCTGAACAGCCGGTCGCCGGGGTCGAAGTCCCGCTGCACCCCGAGGTCGGCCTGCACCGTGCGCACGTCGCCGATCGCCCCGTCGGCGATGAGTTTCCGGGTCGCGACCACTGCGGGCTGGAAGCGGGTCCACATCGCCTCCATGGCGAAGACCTGTTGCTCCTGAGCCGCCTGGATCAGGGTCTGCGCACCTTCGACGGTGGCCGTCAGGCTTTTCTCGACGAGGACGGCCTTGCCGGCCTCGAGGGCAGCCACGGCGACGGCCATGTGCTGAGGGTGCGGGGTGGCGATATAGAGGACGTCGACGTCCGGGTCGTCAATCAGGGCGCGGTAGCTGCCGTGGGAGCGCTCGATGCCGAACTCCTGGGCGAAGGCCTGGGCGCGGTCCAGCGAGCGCGAGGCGACCGCTGTGACCCGAGCGCCCTCAACGTGCTCGAAGTCCGGGACGACGGCGCGGGCAATACCACCGGGGCCGACGATGCCCCACCTGAGCTCATCCATATCCACACCCTATGGTCAGCGGCGGCGAAAGCTCAGCCGACGCGACAGACGCCGCACCAGCGGCCGCGGAGCCAGACGGGCCGTTGAGGCGAGCACCCGGTACTCCACCGAGGGCACCGACACAACGCGCCCGGCCGCGACGTCGTCCAGGGCGTCCTGAGCCACCCGGTGGGCGTTCAGCCAGAGCCGCTCGGGCAGGTGCGGCATCTTCATCTGGGCTCGGTCGTGGAACTCGGTGCGGATGAAGCCGGGACACAGCGCTGTGACGGTGACCCCGGTGCCCGACAGCTCGGCGGCCAGCCCTTCGGAGAAGACGGTGGCCCACGCCTTGATGGCCGAGTAGGTGCCCATCGTCACGAAGGAGGCCACGGAGGAGACGTTGAGGATGGCCCCGTGGCCCCGGGTGCGCATCGGCTCGGCGGCGGCGTGGCTGAGCACCATCACGGCTCGGACCATGACGTCGACAGCACGCTCCTCGGCGGCGAGGTCACCGGTCGCGAAGTCGTGGTTGATCCCGAAGCCGGCGTTGTTGACTAGCAGGTCGACCGGGCGCTGCGGGTCGCTGACCCGGTCGGCCACCTGCTGCAGCTGCGCTCGGTCCGCGAGGTCTGCGGCCAGCGCCTCGGCGTGCACACCGTGGCGCCGAGTCAGCTCCTCGGCGAGCTGCCGCAGCCGGCTCTCGTCGCGGGCGACCAGCACGACATCGTGGCCGCGCGCCGCAAGCTCGACCGCGAACGCCCGACCCAGACCGGCTGAGGCTCCGGTGACCAAAGCACATCCCATGGCCTCACTGTAGGTGGCCACAGCCCGCGGTTCGGCCCACCTACAGTGGGGGCCGTGCGCATCGCTTCGTGGAACGTGAACAGCATCCGAGCCAGGGTTGACCGGGTGGTCGGGTTCCTGGAGCGACACGAGGTGGACGTCCTCGCCATCCAGGAGACGAAGTGCCGCGACGACCAGCTGCCGCTGCTGGCGTTCGAGGCGGCGGGGTATGAGGTGGCCCACCTCGGGTTCAACCAGTGGAACGGCGTCGCCATCGCCTCCCGCGTTGGTCTGACCGACGTGCGACCCGGCTTCGACGGGATGCCGTTGTGGGGCGACAGCGAGGTGGCGGAGGCTCGGGCGATGTCAGCGCTGTGCGCGGGCGTACGCATCTGGTCGCTGTACGTCCCCAACGGTCGGGGTCTGGACGACCCGCACATGGTCTACAAGCTGGCGTGGCTCGAAGAGCTGGCCGCCCAGGCCGGGCGGTGGGCGGCGGAGCCGGAGGCGCAGGTCGCGCTGATGGGCGACTGGAACATCGCCCCGCAGGACGAGGACGTGTGGTCGATGGACTACTACCTCGACAAGTCACACGTGAGCGAGCGCGAGCGGGCGGCCTTCCAGGCTGTGCTCGACGCCGGGTATGCCGATGTGGTGCGTCCCTACACCCCGGGGCCGCGGACGTACACGTACTGGGACTACACGCAGCTGGCGTTCCCCAAGAAGCGCGGGATGCGCATCGACTTCTGCCTGGCCTCGGCCGCCCTGGCGGGCCGGGTCAAGGGCGCGTTCATCGACCGTGAGGAACGCAAGGGCAAGGGAGCCAGCGACCACGCCCCCGTCGTCATCGACCTGACAGCGGGGTGAGCATCGGAGCGCAGCGCAGCGAGCACCGGAGCGCAACCCCGCGCGACTACACCGTCTGACGCGGGCGAGCGCTCCGGACCAGGGCCAACGGGATGGTGCACGCACTCACTGCCGCGGCCACGGTCAGCGCCGTGGGGAAGCCGTACCCCGCCGCGAGAAGCCCCACCAGCACTGAGCCCAGACCGGTGCCGGCGTCGAAACCGACGTTCCACACTGCGCTAGCCAGCTGCATGTGCCGCCGGGTCACCACCGAGAACGCGAGCACGAGGGTGAGGTTCTGCAGCGCGCCGTAGCTCACCCCCACCAGCGCCGCCGCCACCACGAACCCGGCGGCTACCCAGCCCGACGACCCCTCGCCGCTCACCGCCCATGCACAGAGCAGCATCCCGACCACTGTCAGCAGGGTCAGCGGCCACATGAAGCGGTGGGTGCCGAAGCGATCGGCGAGGCCGCCCGCGCCCCACCGGGCCAGCGCAGCGGTGGCGCCTATTGCGAACAGCGCCAGGGTGGAGGCGACCGTGTTGTCGGTCATCTGTGGCGCGAACGTCGTGAGTGCGCCACCGCACAAGGTGACGCCGAGCAACAGGACGGTGGGCCGCAGCAGGAGCACACCCGCCTTTCCCGGCCCCATGTCGTCTGCTTCGTCGGAGGCAGCACCCGTCGCATCCAGCATCGGCCGGCCCTTGACCGGCGGCTGGGGGAGGTGGTGTGCGAGCCTGACCACCGCGGGTATCCCGATCACGGGCAGTGCCGCGAGCGCGAAGACCCACCCGAAGCCCCAGGTCTGGGCGATCCAAGGGCCCAGAGGCAGCAGAACCAGGTTCGGCAGCGCCACCGCCAGCCCGTAGGCGCCGATCGCCGCACCCCGGCGGGCCGGTTCCACGAGCTCGGCCACCGCAGCGCTGCCGGTGACCGTGAGGATGCCGAAACCGACGCCGCGTACGGCTGAGAGCACGAGGATCGGCCCGAGCTGGTCACTCGCGAGGTAACCCAGGGCGGGGAGGCCCATGAACAGCATGCCCGCGCCCATCACCTGGGCCCATCCGAAGCGGCGCAGCATCCCCGGGACTAACAGCTGGGTGAGCACCGTGAACAGCAGGAGCACGCCGTTGACCAGCCCTGCCCCGGCAGCGCTGGCCCCACCTTCGACCGCCCAGAGCGGGGCGGTGGGCAGCAAGACGCCGTAGCCGGCGAAGCCGGTGAGCGTCACCGCGACCAGCGCGGGCATACCCCGCGCGGCCCAGATGCTGCTCACGCGGGAGACTTGGCGGCCTTCGCGGCTGCCTTCTTCTCCTTCTTGTACAGCCGGACCTGCGTCAACGAGTCCTCGTCCACCACGTCGGCGATCGACATGTGCGACCCGTCCTGCGCGTAGTCACCCGCGGCCTCGCGCCAGCCGGCGACCTGTAGGTCGCACTGCTTGCCGAGTAGGGCGAGGAAGATCCGGGCCTTCTGGTCTCCGAAACCGGGAAGGGCCTTCAGCCGCTTGAGGACGGTGCGCCCGTCCGGTTCCCCACAAGTCCAGATTCCGGCGGTGTCACCTTGGTAGTCCTTCATCACTGCGGTCGCCAGCTCATGCACCCGTCGGCCCATCGACGCCGGAAAGCGGTGCACAGCCGGTGGCGTGGCGCATACGGCGACGAACTCCTCGGGGTCCATCATCGCGATCATCGCCGGTTCGACGCCGCCTAGGCGCTCGGCCAGCTTGCGGGGGCCGGCGAAGGCGACCTCCATCGGGATCTGCTGGTCGAGCATCATGCCGACCAACAGGGCAAAGGGATTGCCGCTCAACAGTCGGTCGGCTTCCGGGTCGCCGACCAGGTGCAGGGACGTGCTCATGCCGGAAGTGTGACACGAAATCGCAGTGCGGCATCGGTCGACGAGGAGCACGATGCAGACATGACCTCATACGTATCGCACACCTCGATCGACAGCACCGACGCCTTCGCGCTCTCCCAGTGGTGGAAGGGGGTCCTGGGGTACAGCGACGTCGAGGGTGACCCCAACGAGGAGGGAGATGCCGAGTGCATGATCGTGAGCGACGACGGCGCCCACCGGTTGCTGTTCATCGAGGTGCCGGAGGCCAAGTCGGGCAAGAACCGGGTGCATATGGACCTGATGCCGGTCGAGGACACCCGGGACGCCGAGCTCGGTCGCCTGCTGGACATCGGCGCCACCCAGATTGCCGACCTGCGCGACCGGCACGGCCCCCGCACCGGCTGGGTGGTGCTGGCCGACCCCGAGGGCAACGAGTTCTGCCTCCTGCGCGGTTCCGCCGAGAGCCACCCCGCGGAAGGCGGCGACACCTAGGTCGTGGTTGCTTCCTCCGTCGAGGGCGAACGACGGATGCCGAGGCGCAAGGCCAGCACCGCCGCCGCTCCCGCGGCCAGGGCCGCGCCGGCGAACACGGTCTGGACCTGCACCACGCCGGTGTCGAGCAACGCTTGGGCGTCCACCGGCTCCGGCAGCCGGGCCACCGCCTCGTAGAAGCGGCGCAGACCCACGGCCGTGAGCAGGGCCAGACCGACGACCATGCCGACCATGCGCGCGACCACCACCAGCGAGCTGACCGTGCCGTGCGCAGATGAAGGTGCGTCGGCCAGTGCGGCGTCGTTCACCGGAGCCAGCGCCATCCCCACCCCCAGGCCCGCCGCGGCCAGGGTTGCCGTGGTGACGGCGCCGTGGCCCAGCGAGTTCACCGTCCAGGTGGCCATGACCGCTAGCGCCACCGCCGTCGCCGCGAGCCCGGGGGCGGCGACAAGGCCGGGTGCAACCCAGCGCAGCAAGACGCCGCCCAGCAGTGCGCCCACCGGCACCGCCACCAGGAACCTCACCAGGACCAGGGCTGCTTGGGTCTGGGTGGATTCGCCGTCGAGCCGGGCCAGGAGCGGAACGTCGACCACGATGGCCACGATCGCGGCGCCGACGAGGACGCTGACGCCGAGCGCGGGCCAGACCCGGGCTCGCACGACGTTGCGACCGATCAGGGGCGCCGCAGCCGTTCGTTGACGGAGCACGAAGCCGACCAGTGCGGCGGCTCCCACCGGCAGTAGCCACAGACCCCACGGCCCGAGCACCTCGACCTCCGGGTCGGCGGTGGAGAACGTCAGCACCACGCTGCCCAACGCCACCGCGACCAGTGTCGCGCCTGCGAGGTCTGCGCGAATCAGCACAGGCATCCATCGCACGCTGACCAGGATGAGCAGGAGCAGTACAGCACCCATTGTGACCAGGCCGACCGGCGTCAGCACCCGCGAGGTGGAGTTCTCGACCAGCGGCACGAACGGAGCGCCGTACGCCACCGAGGTGGTCAGCGACTCCGGCGGCACCAGCGTCAGCGCGCCGAGAGCCGCGACCACGGCGGCCAGCACTGCGGTGGCCGTGGTCAGTGCGCGTGCGCGCACGGTGGGAGCCGGGCGCTGGCCAGAGGTGTTGACCCCCGAACCCGTCAGACCCACCGCCACGCAGAAGGCCACGCCCAGCGCGAAGTTGAGCCAGAAGATGCCGCGCCAGTCACTGACCAGCAGCACCGCCGCGCCAAGCAACGGCCCAAGGACGGCACCGAACTCCTGCACCCCTCCGATGATCCCGAGAGGCAGGCCGCGCCGACCCGGCGGCCAGAGGTCGGCGACCAGGGCCAGGGTGGCGGGCACCAGGCCCCCTCCTCCCAACCCCTGCAGGAAGCGGCCGGCCACCATGACGGGCAGCTCGACCGCCACGGCGGTGATGGCCGAGCCGAGAGCGAAGACGACGAGACAGCCGATGAGGATGCGCTGCCGCGGGAGTAGGTCGGCCAAGCGGCCGATCAAGGGCAGCACCGCGATGTATCCGAGCAGGAAGCCGGAGATGATCGGGGTGCCACGCTGCAGCGACTCGATGCCCAGCCCTGCCCCGGCCATCATGTCCGGCAGGGCCAGCACCACCACGTAGGTGTCGGCGGCGGCCAGCATCACCGCCAACGCGGCCACGCCCAGCAGCGCGCGGGAGCGGCCACGGCCAAGACCCGCCTCGGTGGACGCGGAGCGCGGGTTCACCGGCTCACGGAGCGGTAACCGTCACCGGCTCGCCGTAGTCGTCCAAGGTCAGGGTGTAGGTGGACGTGGCCGGCGGGTAGAAGGGCCCGGTCAGGGTGACCGTCCGCACCTGCCAGTCGTCCTCGATGAGCCCGTAGACGACGTCGAACTCGCTGTCGCGCTCGCCCACGTTGAGCAGGTCGACGATGAGCTCGCCGGCCAGGGTGCCGTTCACCTCTTGGACGACCTCCTCGCCGGCCCGTCGCTGCTCGCCGAACTCCGCGGAGCCGGTCTCCTGCAGCAGCGAGGCCACTCCCACCTCGCTGTCGAAGAGCCTGGCCGGGTCGGGCACACCGAGCTCCGCCGGGTCGGTGGAGATGAAACCGGGGCTGAAGGGCAGCTTCACGTAGAGCGTGTCGTCCACGGCGATGGTGGGCACGTCAGCCTGCACCCCGGACAGCTTGGCGGTGATCGTGCCTTCGAAAGCCGGCGGTTCGGTCGTGCCGGCACCGTCGGCGGTGATGACGTAGGCGCTCTCCTCCTCGGGCAGCCCGGTGCCTTCCAGAAGCAACGAGACCGACCCCGCGTCGCTCAGCACCGTATAGGCCTGGTCGAGGCGATCCTGAGCCGTCGGCTCGTTCTGCGTCTGCTCGGGCGCATCCGGCTCCGAGGAGTCACTACATCCGGCGGCGCTCAGCGCGAGCACCACCACAGCAGCGAGCAGACCACTGGTCGATCGATGGCGACGCAAGAGGCGGCTCATGTCTGACCTGTCCGGTGGGCGGGCACGATGCTCCCAGTATGCCGTCCCTGGCTGCGCCCACCGCGGGTGATACGTATCGAGGCCACGACCCGCTCACTGCGGGTAGGGGTGGCACGATCCTGCAGGTGGGTCAGCCCGGCATCGAGCCGACCGCTGCGGACGCCCGCGCCAGACGTTCGCCGACGACGGCGAGGGCGTCCCGGAGCTCCGCCGGTCCGACCATATCCAGCTCGGCGTCGAAGCGGACGAGGACGGCTGCCACTCCGGCCCAGGACCACGAGCCCACGCTGATCCGGCACCTTTCGTGGTCCAGGCGTTCCAGGGTGCCGCCCTGGGTGAAGGGAGCGACCTGCTCCGCCGCTCGGTGCAGCACCGCGTGGCCGCGGCACGGCCAGTCGCCGGGCTTCTCGGCACCCTTGAACCTGGCGGCGACGAAGGAGTCGAGGCTCATACCACTGGGCAGATCCCGGGGCCGGAAGCGGGGCCCGTTGGGCACCCTCAGCCGCATGCGGTCAAGCCGGTAGGTCCGCCAGTCGGCACGGTCCACATCCCACGCGACCAGGTACCAGCGGCCGTACCTGGAGACGACGTGATGGGGCTCGGCCCGCCGGGGCGGCGCGAGAGCGGGCGGCTCCTGCGCCGAGCGGAACGAGGGCTCGTAGTCGAAACGCACCGTCTCACCATCACGCGTGGCTGCCGTGAGGGCGATGAGCTGTTCGACGTCCACGACGTCAGCGGAGGGGTCCGTGGCGCGGCCCAGAGCGGTCACCTGCAGGGCGTCCACGCGGTGACGCAGGCGCGCGGGCATGACCTGGCGCACGGTGGCCAGTGCCCGGACTGCCGCCTCCTCGATGCCGACACCCGAGGCAGTGACCAGGCGCAGCGCGACCGCGATGGCCACCGCCTGGTCGTCGTCGAACAGCAGCGGCGGCAGGTGGGCTCCGGCCGCGAGCCGGTACCCACCGTCGGGCCCTTTCGCGGCCCCCACGGGATAGCCCAGCCCGCGCAGCCGCTCGACGTCGCGGCGCACCGTGCGCTCACTGACCTCGAGCCGGTCGGCCAGGACAGACCCGGGCCAGTCGCGACGGGACTGCAGGAGCGACAGCAGGGCGAGCAAGCGGGCGGAGGGGCCGGGCATGGCCTCATCATGCCCGCTAGAACAGGTCAGCGCCTGGCCGCTTCTGTCGGCAAGATGGTCATCACCGGGCCAGAACACCGGCCGAGGATGCCAACCCGAGTCACCAGGAGACACCATGACCGTTCACACCACCCCCCATCTGAACTTCCGCGGCACCGCCCGACAGGCCCTGGAGCACTACCAGTCCGTGTTCGGCGGACATCTGGTCGCCGCGACCTACGCCGACATGGGGGCCCCGGCTGACTCGCCCGGGGCCGAGGAGGTCGTGTTCGGCCAGATCGCGACCGACCAAGGCTTTCAGGTGATGGCCTATGACGTGCCGGCCGACCGGCCGTGGAGCCGGGGCGAGGACCCCTTCTTCGTCTCAGTCCGGGGCGATGACCCCGAGGAGGTCACCGGCTACTGGGACCGGCTCAGCGACGGGGCCACCGTGCTCGTCCCACTCGCCCCGTCGGCGTGGTCGCCGCTGTACGGCATGCTCACCGACCCGTTCGGCATCACCTGGGTCCTCGACGTCTCAGCCCCTCCCGAGCAGAACCGCTGACCAGCGAGCACCGGGCCGACCTCAGTCAGCGAGCTCGAAGTCGTCGAAGTGGAAGCCGGGCGAGACGAGGCAGCTCACCAGGGCGTCGTGCCCGGTCGGCACGGTGCGCTGCCACGTCCCGGCCGGGACCAACGCCTGCCCGACCTCGCCGGCCGTCCGAGCAAGCCCCACCCGCACCTGTTCGAGGCCCTCCGTGCCCGGCTGAAGTCCCGTACCGCCGAGCTCGAGCTCGACGGTGCCCTCGTGGGCCAGCCAGGTCTCCTCGGACCGGACCCGGTGCCAGGCCGAGGACTCTCCGGCCGGAAGGTAGAAGTAGATCAACGTAGCGGTGGGCCTGCGGCGCCCGTCCGGCAGCAGAACGACGTCCTGCGCCGCCCAGGTCTGGCGGAACCAGCCTCCCTCGGGGTGAGGCTGCAGGTCCAGGGCGTCGGCCAGAGGGGGTCGCGAACCAGTCACGGAGCCATCGTGCCGGACGAGCCAGCACGGCCGAGCCCGCGTACGACGCCACCCGGAAGCGGTTCACGACCGCGGCAGCGCCCACAGTGACAGGCGCACCAGCGGGACGAAGCCGACCTTCTCGGCACCAGGACGGCTGAAGTCGCTGAACACCCCGGTCATCCAGACGTCCGGGGAGTGCTCCAGGCGAGCGACCGTGTGCCCGAGCCAGTGCCCGCGGCGCCGCGCCTCGGGCCGGGTGACGCCGAGCGCGAAGCTGCCGATCCCATGGTCGACGAACGAGGCGCCCAGGCTCACCGCGTGGTCGTTCTCGTAGCCGACCCAGAACCCGAAGCGCGGGTCATCCAGCAGGCTGGGGTCGGCCACGGCGCCGGGCCCCGAGCCCGCGAGCTCGGGCATCGGATAACCCTCGACGGCGACCTGCTCCCAGTGGCCCGTGCGGAGAGGTCGGCTTTCGGCAGCAACCACGGGCTCCACAACAGCCGCTCGCCGCGGCCGCCGGCGGCGAAGGTCCGCCGCGGCGAAGGCATCGGTCCGGTGGGTCACGCCACCGCCGGCACGCGCATACCTATCGCAGTAGGCCGCCCAGTGCCACAGATGTCGCCGTACCAACGTGTCTCGGCGGGCACGTCCGGCTCCCAGCCGGTGGATAGGTGCTCCTCGTTGTGCTGGGGGTCATCGATGGCTTCGAGGGTGGCGGTGGTCTCGAGGGCGGAGGTACTCATCGGGCTTCCTACGGTCGGTGGTCAACGGGGACCACGCTTCCGCCCTGACCTGACACTGGCCTGTCACAGCTGTGTCAGGCCAGTGTCCGAGGGGCGCACCGCACGCCTCAGCCGAGGGTCAGTGCGTCGCCACCCCCGGTCACGCCCACTCGCACCGCGGAGCCGTCCCGCACCGTTCCGTCGAGCACGCCGCGGGCCAGCCGGTCACCGATCTCGGTCTGGATCAGACGGCGCAACGGGCGCGCACCGTAGGCCGGGTCGTATCCACGCTCGGCCAGCCAGGCGGCGGCGGCATCGCTCACCTCCAGCGTGATCCGTCGGTCCGCCAGCCGGTCCCCCAAGAGCTGGACTTGCAGGCCCACAATCGTGGCCAGCTCGTCACGGCTCAACGCGTCGAAGACCACAACCTCGTCCAGCCGGTTGAGGAACTCGGGTTTGAACGCGGTGCGCACCGTCGCCATGACCTGGTCCCGCTTGGTCGCCTCGTCGGTCGTCGGGTCGACCAGGAACTGGCTACCCAGGTTGGAGGTCATGACCAACAACACGTTGCGGAAGTCGACCGTGCGGCCCTGGCCATCAGTCAGCCGCCCGTCGTCCAGCACCTGCAGCAGCACGTCGAAGGTCTCGGGGTGAGCCTTCTCCACCTCGTCCAGCAGCACCACCGAGTAGGGCCGGCGACGCACGGCTTCGGTGAGCTGGCCGCCCTCGTCGTAGCCGACGTACCCCGGGGGGGCGCCGACCAGGCGCGCGACCGCATGCCGCTCGGCGTACTCACTCATGTCGATGCGGACCATGGCTCGTTCGTCATCGAAGAGGAAGTCGGCGAGCGCCTTGGCCAGCTCGGTCTTGCCGACACCGGTCGGGCCGAGGAACAGGAACGAACCGGTCGGCCGGTCGGGGTCGGAGATGCCGGCGCGAGACCGGCGTACGGCATCGCTGACGGCCTGCACCGCGCTGCGCTGACCGATCAGACGCTCGCCGAGGACCTCTTCCATCCGCAGCAGCTTGGCGGTCTCGCCCTCCAGCAACCGACCCGCCGGGATGCCGGTCCATGAGCTGACCACATCGGCGACGTCGTCGCTGCCGACCTCGTCCTTGACCATCGGCTCCTGCTCGGTCTTCACCGAGCTCGACTCGGCCTCCTGCGCGGCCTGCAGCTCGGCGGTGGTGGCGGGGATCTCGCCGTAGAGCACCTGTGAGGCACCGGCGTAGTCGCCCTCGCGCTGCAGGCGCTCGGCCGTGGTGCGCAGCTCGTCCAGATGCTGTTTGAGCTCACCCACCCTGTTCAGGCCCGAGCGCTCCTGCTGCCACCGGGCGTCGAGCGCGGCCAGCTGCTCCTGCTTGTCGGCGAGGTCAGCCCGCAGCGTGGCCAGGCGGTCCTTGGAGGCGTCGTCGCTCTCCGAGGCCAGGTGCAGCTCTTCCATCCGCAGCCGGTCGACGATGCGGCGCAGCTCGTCGATCTCCACCGGTGAGGAGTCGATCTCCATCCGCAGCCGCGAGGCCGCCTCGTCGACGAGGTCGATCGCTTTGTCAGGCAGCTGGCGGCCGGTGATGTAGCGGTCGGACAGCGAGGCCGCCGCCACCAGAGCGGAGTCCGCGATGGCCACCTTGTGGTGGGCCTCGTAACGCTCCTTGAGCCCCCGCAGGATCGCAATGCTGTCGGTGACGCTCGGCTCACCGACGAAGACCAGCTGGAAGCGCCGCTCGAGGGCCGCATCCTTCTCGATCCGCTCGCGGTACTCGTTCAGCGTGGTGGCCCCGACCATACGCAGCTCTCCGCGCGCCAGCAGTGGCTTGAGCATGTTGCCCGCATCCATCGCCCCCTCCCCGGTGGCGCCAGCCCCGACGACGGTATGTAGCTCGTCGATGAAGGTCACCACGCGGCCATCGCTGGCCTTGATCTCGGCGAGCACGGCCTTGAGCCGCTCCTCGAACTCCCCCCGGTACTTGGCGCCGGCCACCATCGCCCCGAGGTCGAGGGAGATCAGGGTCTTGCCGCGCAACGACTCCGGCACGTCTCCGGCGACCATGCGCTGGGCCAGACCTTCCACCACCGCCGTCTTGCCGACGCCCGGCTCACCGATCAGCACCGGGTTGTTCTTGGTGCGGCGCGAGAGCACCTGCACCACGCGCCGGATCTCGGTGTCCCGGCCGATCACGGGGTCGAGCTTGCCTTCTCGAGCCATCGCGGTCAGGTCGGTGCCGTACTTGGCCAGCGCGTCGTAGCCGGCCTCGGGGTCGGCGCTGTCGACCTTCGCCCCACCGCGGATGGTGGGGATCTGCTGCATCACCGCGTCTGCATCCAGGCCGAAGGCGCCGTCCTGGGCCAGCGCGGCCAGCAGATGATCGGTGGAGATGAAGGAGTCGCCGAGGGTCTTCATCGCCTGCTGGGCCTGGGTGAGCGCCGCCAGCGACGCCCTGGACAGCTGCGGCTGGGCGACGTTCGACCCGGTGACGGTCGGCACCCGGGCGAGCACCTGCTGAGCCGTCGCACCGACCTGGTCGGTCGAGGAGCCGACCGACTGGAGCAACGGGCCGGTCGTGGTGTCGGACTGCTCGACCAACGCCTTGAGAAGGTGAGCCGGCTCGACGTGTTGGTGGTTGCCGGCGGCAGCCTGGCGAACGGCAGCGGACAGGGCCTCTTGAGCCTTGGTGGTCAGCTGAAGGTCCATGGTGTGGCGCTCCCCTTCCTGGTCGCGTTCGAACCGGTCTCAGACTCCATAGAGTCAACCAAGCCAAAGTTGAGTCTATTCCACTCAACTTAGTGCAGGGAGCGCGCAAGGAGGAGGCCTCGTGGCGCGGCCATCAACACCTGACACCCTTGGATGATGACCATCGAGGAGTACCGACAGGCGCTCGCGGCGGCGACGGGTCACGGGTGGGGGTTCCTCGCGGCATACGGCCTGACGTGGCTGGTGTGTTCTTGGTGCTGGCGTCGCTGGGGTGCACGGGCAGGGGCGTACTGCACGCTGTTCCAAGGGATGGTGGCGTTGCCGCTGGGCTTGCTGCTCACGGCGTTGACTCCAGGGCCCGCGCGGCCCGAGATGGAGGGCATGCAGGGGCTGTCGGTGCTGCTGTCGATGGGACAGCTCTTGGGGCTGCCGATCGTCATCTACCTGGTGGCGCGGGGGCAGTTCACCCGGGCCCCGCTCGCGATGGTCATCCTCCTGGCCGTGCACTTCGCTCCGTACTCGTGGCTCTACGCGACGCCGCTGTACCTCGTGATGGGCGGCGCGATATCGGTGTGCGCCGCCATCGCCGATGCGTCTGCACGCCAGGGCGACGCCTTCGCCGACCCTGACCTGGTGGGAGCGGCCCGGGTCTGCCTGAGCACCGCTGTCGTCATGCTCGCGAGCGCCGGCGCC
>JBAUJO010000178.1:0-9207 GCA_049683875.1 Ornithinimicrobium sp. | reverse complement strand
CAACTGCAAGACTTTTTGGAACTTAAAGAACTGAGGGAACTGGGAGTTACTAAGTCAGATATTATCGGCAAGCATTGGGGCTATCATGCCCGTAAATATGGAGAAGGAAATTTAAGGTATGTTAGCGCGATCAAGGAGTATGGTGCTGACTGGATCAAAGAGCTTCGTACTCATGGGATGAGGGTTCAACACATCACTTTGTTGGTGTATTGCATTCCACGACACAGCAATAAATATCAGTTTTGGGCACAGAAGATTCGCGATATTTTAGACATATCATCCACTCAAGATGACGTTGCTGATTCAATCGACGCAGATCAATCTTCTGATTTGGAAGAATAAATTTTTCGTATTTGCTTTTGGCTTTTGATATCAAGTTCGGATGATTACTCAAAAATAAGCGTTTCTCGTTATCCCCAATATTGATAGCGGTTTAACCCAACTTGATTTGAGAAAGACTTAAGTACAAAGTTTGGCTCCCCCAGTAAGTAATATTGTGACCCAAATTCGCTGACTGGCAAGCCGAAACCCGTAGGGCACTTTGGGTAGGGAAAACTCTTCTTCCACTTGCAACTAAAAGGAGAATCCCACTATGAAGTCCTACAGCCAAATCCTGACCATTTCTTTTGTCATTTCGATGTTAATTGTAGCTATGTCACATTTCACTGAAGTCGCTGGCTATTTCAGCTTGAGTGCTGCCGCTCTTAGCGCTCTCAAGTGGGGATTGACAAACCAGCAAGAGATCAAATCTCAAGCCATCTCAGCAGCGTCCCATGTTGCTAAGTCATATCAAGGTGCGTCAAAAGCTGCAATTAATTATTTCCCTGAACCAGAGCCATTACCTTCTGCTTTAGCTGGAGATGAAGTGACAGAAGCACAAATAGGAACCGTCGTCGCTGATCCCTGGGATGCTATGCCTCTGAATACTTCGGAGGTATCCCCAGCCATTGTAGCGACGGAGGCTGTAGAAGGAGTAGTGAACTTGTCGCTCTCTGAGCCAATGCTAGGCGCTCATAGCTACGATCCCGCTACGCTAGCGGCACAGGAAGTGATGCAGGAGACTTCTCAAGTAACTGAAGTAGACGATATCCAGGCATTAACTCAACAACTAGAGTCGTTGCCGAAAAAAGGAAGGAAAGCTCGAATGACTTGGAGCAGTATCTGCAAAGCCCTCAGCATTGCTGGCGGTACAAAACTCAGAGATGCTAATCCAACGGCTAAAGCTCAATTCCTGCAAAGCAAAAACGTCACAGTACTCCAGCTTGTCAAGGCTAAAGTGCTGACTTTAAAAGCTGCTGTTTAATCGACACCCTACCTGCTGCCCTGCGGGTATAAATTTCTAAAGCTTAACCAACCCATCACTTTATTTGTAGGTGAACAACTTCTAAATCGGTGATGCGGCAAGTTGAGGCTCCTGATGGGAATAGTGATACGACTCTCACGTAATCACCAATCATGAGTAAGTGACATGAACCAAACAAGAAATCTGATTCAAGCTATTTTTCGTTCTTCTAGAACTTTCGCCATTGCTGGAACCTTCTGTTTCAGTCTGTCAATAGTCGGCTCAATTGGAGCGTTGAGTGAGCAATTTTTTTGCTTTGAAGCTTACGAGCAAATTTCGGAATTTGAAACTCATAAACCAACTAAGTCTTTTGGCAGAAATGCCTTGGGGATTGGAGTTAGCTCTTTTCTTGTTGGGTGTCTTTTTTATACTATTGCCAAGCGTAAACAGCTTGCAGAGGGTGTAGAGAATGATGTTACTGAAACTGATAGCGATGACTGGGATAACCTTTTTTCAGATAAAACTCTCCCAGTTAAAATTTCAATAGAGAAAGCTTACGGCTTTTTCATGGTCAAAGTGCCAACAGGTAATAGCAAACTCTATTTCTACTCTTGTGAACAAAAGCGTACTATCAATGACGCTAAGTTGGTTGAAGAGTCGGAATTGCCCTACCTTCGTGAATACTTCCAAGTAACACGAACACGGGATTTAGTCGGTAAAGTTTTTCTCAACACCGTCAATTGCCATCATGCCATGTACGGTGAAACGTTTGGTTCACTGCTTGACTTAATAGAGCGAGCGAGGGCTTATGTGTATCGAAAACGCCAAACTGAGAACCTGCAAAAGTTGCAGGCTGAACTTTCCTCTGACTACTGTCTGATAAGCTGTCCTGGCTGCAAATACTTCCACGGGCGATTCTATGGGGAAAATTACCTGGTTTGTGGAATGCACGTTTATGGCTTTCAGGGCGCTGATTGTCCTGATCAAGAATTGACCTAATTTGTATCACTATTCCCCACTGGAGTTTACTATTTTCTACGAAAAGATAGTGAGAACTTTCATCTTTTTTTTGTGTGGATTTTATTTTCACAGAGTTACACTCTAATTGCAAAATTAGAGTGTAACTGAGGTAAATCCGCTCCCTAGCGACGCTGATCGGGAAAAGTTGGGCAATGGAAACTAAAGCTTAATGGGCTTTGTTAGAAACGGTTCCGTAAGTGTAAACCGCTTATTGCGAGATAACATGAATCAATGGTGGATAACGACAGAACAAGCCCAACTCTAACAGCCTCCGAACTCGCTTTGCTCTCTCATTTAGATGAGCTAAGAAGTGCTTGGGAAGAATACCAACCTCAGCGAGCCGAGGGGGGTTTACTTGCCTTGAGTGGTTTTGATCACCAATTTCTTTTGATGCTGCTGAAAATTGTTCGTCAATGGAAAAAATCGTCTGAAGCTGAGCGTCAAGAACCGAATACAGCCCATAAAGTTCTCACTGAAGCGATTTCAGACATTACTGAGTTAGGTACAGTTGTTACTCTCACACAAGTCAAACGAACTCTTTCAAGCAGCGCGGTTAGTAAAGCGCTTGAAGAATTTTGGGAAATTTTCAACCTTGCCTCTGAGCGTACACCTAGTTTGGTAGAACACTTACGGTTCAAAATCTCTGGACAGTTTGAAGGTGATAGGAATCCCAACGAGGTTATTCAAGGATGGGGTGTTAGAGCAAAGCAAGACCAAGCACAAGAACTCACTGCCTTCAAAGCTCATGTCAGCTATGAGTTTGTTGCTGACCCAAGAACCGACTTAATGACAGAGTTAGAAAATCTTTCACGGGATGAGGATACAGAAACAACTATAGGACGATGGTTAGGCTATCTTCTTCAACTTGGTTCAGGCTTATCTCCTGAGCGTATAAGCGCTCTTATATGGCGGGAACTCATAAATGATAAAAGCTTGGAAGCGTTCCGAGCAACACAGGCAAGATTATTCAGCCGATCGCGGTATCGACTTCATGCTATTCGACATACACTCGGTGGCAGTCTGTCTCTACCCAGGACAGATTTACTCTCACTGCTACAAGCATCTGTACTCACGAAGCGGATAACCCTTCTCATCGGGTCATCGGGATCTGGAAAATCAGCACTTTGTAAGCTGGCTATGCAAACAAGCTTTCAAAATTATACGCGCTTGTTTCTCCATCCATCTGACATTATTTCCTTCACAGAAACCCCAGACTCTACATCTAGCCGAGATACAAGACGTATTGATGAACTGCTAACGGCTCAGATAATTGAGAAACCCATCATCATCATAGATGACCTGAGTGATGTTGAGGATCAAAGCTTTGATTGTGTACTTAACCTTCTTCAAAATGCTTTGGCTAGGGAAACATCTGATGTGCGCTTTGTTCTCGTGGCGCATTTAGACACTGAACGCCGAGTTCGTGACAAAATTGCTGCTCGACTTGGCGCAGAACTTTCTATTGATGTTGTTAAGCTTCCACAACTACCCATAAACGATCTTCAGTCATCTAATACTTTACCAGGCGAAGTTGCTAGTCTTGTTCAACGTGCTGATGAGTTTGGACCTGCCTTGAACCTTAAGCTTCTTGACTGGCTGATTAGTAGCGTTCAGCAGGATGGTATCAATACTTCAGCCTTCAAAAATGACCTAGACCTGCTTGCTTGGTTCTGGCGCTCTCATGTAGGAAATGGACGCGATGACACTCAAGAAGGTCGTGCGCTAATTAGCACAGCCATTTCATTAGCCAATAAATTTACTCCCGATCTGTCTATCTATGACTCTGGGATTAATTCCGAAATTATAGATACCTTGGTGCGGCGAGACTGTCTTCGAGTTGCAGAGGAAAAAGTAGCTGTCACACACCGTTTTGTAGGAGACTGTGCAAGGTTTCGCTACCTTCTGGGGAAACGTCGCGAACTAGATGTCAGTGAGCTTGCAACGAAGCTGAGAAATCCTCTTTGGTCTCAGCCAGTGCGCTGGTTTGCTTTGTATCTTGCGATGGAGTTAGAAGAGACTGAAATATGGCAAGAATTTCTTCAAAAATCATTTGAAGGTAATCATTTACAACTCATTGACTTACTTCTTGATGGTGCAATTTTGAGTGCAAAGGGAAGCTACGTCCTTCAGAGTAGTTCTGGTGAACACCTGCCATTTTTCATTGAGCGTATCATTTCTCGTCTTTTGGCGATCGCAACGTTGCCGAATCCAGTCCTTGCAGAAATTTCCCCGTCTATATCTGCTGGAGCAAGGCTTACTCTACAGGACCAGATAACAGGAATTCCCAAAGCACATTTGTGGGAACCTGTTTGGTATTGGCTCTTATCTCAGAATCGAGAGGCTGTAATTGAGGAATCTTGTTTAGTTTTTAGAGCGGCTGAGGCTTGGCTAAATTGGGGAATATACGCGGAAAGATTTCCACTTCGAGTTGAGGTGGCAGAATTTATCCTTGATTTAGCACAGAAAATATTATTACCTGACCCTGTACCACAATCACGAGTTGTTAATGGAAGTGAGCTTGCTGAACTAATCAAACCAAGAGAATTTTCACCTCAGCCTGCTTATCAAAAAAGTTATTACTTAGGTGATTTCTCATCAAATACTTTTGCCTGCATAGTTTTTGCACTTAGGCTCATTCCAGAACGTTCAGTCTGGTTTTTAAGAGTTTTAGCCGGACGAAAGATTATTCCAGCTAATAGATTGGAACCAAAACTTGAGATAACTGAAACTAATCCAACCGATGTCTTATTGCAAGCCCTTCGTGGAACTGGTGTGCTTCAGCCTGCACACCCGAAAGGTCCTTCAGGACAAGTTAATCATCAGTTCCGCAAATTCATGCTCAGCCGAAGTGGGCTTTACTTGAGAGCTGTTGTTTTTGCTAACCCTCAACTTGGAGCTGAACTACTTCTTGCTTTGACGATTGAAGCACCTCACTATCGCTATCAGTCAAGAGAGCATGACTTATTAGAGGAAGATTATGGAACAGTTGGATCACATGACATTGATGTTTGTACGTTTAAATTTCTACCACTTCTTTCACTCTTGGAAATCAATGAAAAACTTGCGATTGATGTAGTGGAAACTCTTTGTAGAATAGCTACAAATCACAGATATGAGGTTCTCACAAATCTCAACCTAAGAAGGCATCAGTCAGAAGGAAATTCCGAAGTAAGCGAGTTACTCCAATTTAGTGAGACTGATACTCATGAATTAACACTAATCATTGATGATACTAAGAAACAATTCCAAGGTGAACGCTGTGCTCTCTACTGGCATCGGAATTATTCAATAGCTCCTAAAATCGTCGCTTGCTTCTTGATGACTATAGAAGGATGGCTCTATACCCGTCCTGATAGAGTTAAATTAGAACACTCGATATCTCTCATCTTCAATCGTACTAGCTCTGTTGCGATGCTTGGCGTACTTGTGTCGCTTGCTAAATGCGATCCTAGTCTTTTAAGTAGCTCACTATTGCCTCTCCTTTCATCGCTACAATTGCTTGTCTGGTTGGAATTTGAACAGACTGATTATGGTCAAAACTTTGGATTTGACAGTACCAGTGCATGGAGCAGCTTACCCAGAGAAGAGCGTCAAGAGCTTCTGGAATTCAACCAGCTATCGTATCGTACAAATAACCTTCAGAGAATAATTCTCCATCTGTGGATCAATGGACTCATTCCCTCAAGAACACAATCTCAAATTCTGGAAGATTGGGATAACTACCAACTTACGCTAATTCCAGAGATTAATCGCCATCGGGCATTAAAAATTAAAGCTTGGTTTGAGGGCAACAACTGGCTGTTAGAAAAGGATGAGCATGGAAATCAAAGCTTTCGCTTCGTTGGCACTCTACCTGAAGATCCAGAAGTTGATGCTAAAGCTGAATCTGCCCTTTGGAATCTTCAGCATCATCAAATTGTAATAATGTGCCGACAAATTTTAGATAGAGAGATGCCAAAGACAATAGAACTACATAGGCAGTTAGTTACTCTTTTGACAAACGAGGAACAGCTTACTTCTTTAAAAGAACATCTTGAACCTCAATCTTTTATAGCTACAATTTGGGCAATGATTGCGGTTGTTTTAGAGTCTCCGACTAATGAGCTAAATCAAGATTTGGAGAACTACATCACCTATTTTGTTAGCGATTTTTCTAATTTCCCGATAAGTTTAGATGTTTTCAGTCGTTGTCATAATTATAATAGAGATACCGAAGCTTTTATCGTTCAGGCAGCTCCCAAATTGCTGCAAAGATGCCAATCAGAAAGCTCACGTAGAGCATCTGTTCTTCGTTGCCTTATTAGTATCCACAACTGCAATACATCTGCTTTTATGCGCTCGTGGATAAGAGAATACGGGCTTGCTGATTCACTTACGCAAGAACTCATCAATGTTACACCTCAAATAGCTCGCTTCATTTCTCTAACTTATACAATCTCAGAGTATGATGTAATTCAACAAAATATGAGTCCAGATGGAAGTTATATACTTCCATACCCTGAAGATGTTGGTCAAGCAATAAATGATCAAGAAAATACTCAGCTTGAGGAAGCTTGGCTCATATTAGAAAATGATTTTGTTGAAGGAGCAATTGACAAAAAATCTATTATTGATGTTTGTAAATGGATTCCAGAAATATTAATTCCATCTATTGAAGCTACTCAAGAATTACCTATTTTGTTGCAAAAAAGCAGATTGAATTGGGATTTTATCGCAGCAGCGTTGATTCCTGTATTGGAGACAGAACCAACCTGTGAAAGCACTCAAAATTTAGTAATTTCCCTACGCGAACAAGTTTTTTCTGCTTTGATTCATGAAAGGGCAAATGTCTATACAAATTACAAAACTGCTCAGGAAGAGGACAGATATAGTTATGTAAAAACCCCGATTTATCAACCTCAGACTCAACTCTTAAATACAATAATGAAATCTAGTACAACAGAGGTTACTGCACGAATTAACATACTTCTCGATGTTCTAAAAACTATGGAACTGGTAGATTGTATTATCTTAGTCCATGTTATAAATACTCTGAGTAATTACACTTTTGAGAGTATTTCTTCAAATGTAATTGATAACTTATTTAGGAATCACACAGCATTGATAATTGGACAATACCTTTTCGATCTAAAAAATAAAAAAGAGTCTGATTTACGAGTTCTTGGTAGTATCAGTGATGTTTGGGAAAAATTGATTGACCTGCTGTTTTGGGAATCTCAAGAAAATAAAAATGTTGAGGGCGGTACTCAAACAGACCAATGGCTTGTGCAATTCCTCAAACGTTTTCAAAATGCATTACTTCCTGATTGGTGGCTGAGAAGAAAACTGTACAGAGTTGGCAAATCAACGAAATATAGAAAGTTCCGGCGCATACTCTTCACAGAACTCGTTCAGCATCAGGAACTCTTGCCCACTGGAAGGAATGACGAAAGCGAACTTTTAGTTCAAGTCCTTGTTGAACTATGGGATTCAGATTACACCTGGCTCATAAATAGCCAATCTCGACTTAGTGATCTAAGAACTTTGTTGGGACAGTTACAGGAGATTGATGTAGTAGGAGCAAGAAGACTAGCAGATCAAATAGCGAATTCTCTTGCAAATCCATCTAACTGAACAAATTATCGAAGTAGGTTGAGTTGAAGAAAGTGATTTACTTACCTAGGTACTCCAAAAAAAGCATTGAGATTATCTGGATGTCGATCGCTTCATTCATACTCAACTTTTGATGTATCATTCCAACAAAGCTGATTCAATTTCTTTGAGCTTCTGTTGTAGTGCTTCCTTAAGTTGAGTCAATTGCTCTGGCTCTACCTTCTCTACAGATATCGACTGCATACGCTGAATTATGCCGTCCACCTGTTTTTTTTGAAGATTTAGTTTAGGAGACGGAGTGCTAAACGAAGACATTACTTCGCTGACTAACTTTCGGGTTTCTGTAACAGATAATTTTTCAGCAATGACTTTCTGCGTCGTTTTTACCCGAATTGACTGGGCTGTCTTTTCCGTCTTCCCCAGATTTTTGGCAGAGAGTGTCTGCAAGCACATCGCATGAACGCCTTGAAGTCCACTAGTCCGGATAGCCGTTTTAAGGTCAGCAGCCAAAGATAACATGGGAAAAATATTGGCATCAATCGAGGCAGGATTGAGCTGTAAATCCAGTAGTAACGCTAATACAGCTTGTTCTTTCTCATCCAACCCCATCGCTGTTAAGCTTTCTTGCTCTTCCAGCTCCGTCGCCGTCATCAATTCAACAACTTGGTTCATGCGTCCTTGTTTGTTCAACCTCCGCACTACTGTTGAGAGAATTCGGGGGATAGAAACAGCATCTAGACCTGCTTGGTCAGACAATTCTCGGACTATTGCCTCAGCTTTATCGAGAGGATTGAGGTCTTCCCGATGCAGCGAGGTTATTAGAGCTTTGCGGTGCAGAGCAATGGGTTCAGGAATAACCACAGCTTGTAGGCTCTCCCAGCCTAAAGCTTTGGCACTACGCCAACGCCGCTCCCCATCAAATATCACTAAGTCTTCCCGTTGAATTAAAATAATCGGCTCTAGTTGTCCATCACTTTTGAGAGAGCGGCACATAGAGTCGATACTTTCAGTCAAAAAAGTCTGCCGGGGTTGTTCTGGGTTTGGTTCAATTTGAGCAAGTGGAATGGATTGAATACTTGATTGAGATTGCAATTGATCTCGTAATGTTGTGAGTGAAGCTTCTAATTCAGTTGAACCTTTGGCACGCAGTTCTTCAATCTCAGCTTTGAGTTGCTGAATTTCTGTCTCAGCTTCTGATAACTGCAATTCTTTTTGGGCAGACGAAAAATAGTTGTTGATGTTGGGGGCTCTACGAGTACTCATAATGATTTTTTCGCTTTCTTAGATGGTTTGCCGATTAGATTTGCGAGATG
>JBAUJO010000177.1:0-7177 GCA_049683875.1 Ornithinimicrobium sp. | reverse complement strand
CCCCGTGCCCGGGCAGCGCGACCCCGCCTGCGTCCCGGCGCGCCGCAGGAGCAAGCGGGAGCAGGGCGCGTCGGTCCCGCGGGACGTGCGAGGCGACGGAGCCGCCGTCCAGGATGGAGCGAAGGTGGGTGGACATGTCGGCGTAGGAGTCGAAACCGAGCACGGCGTCCGCTTCGGGCAGCTCTGAGGCCAGGTCGGCCCCGTAGCGCTCGGCCAGGCACCCAACGGCGACCACAGCCTGGGTGCGGCCGGTCTCCTTGAGGTCGCTGGCCTCCAGCAGGGCGTCGATGGAGTCCTTCTTGGCCTGCTCGACGAAGCCGCACGTGTTGACCACCGCCACGTCGGCATCCTCCGCATCGGCGACCAACCTCCAGCCCTGCTCGCGCAGGCGGCCGGCCAGCTCTTCGGAGTCGACCTCGTTACGGGTGCACCCCAGGGTCACCAGGGCGACGCTGGGTTGGCTGGGCATACCCGGCAGCCTAGAGGTCATCGGCGGAACTTGATCAGTGTCAGCCCGAGCAGTCGGGCGATGACCAGGGCGACGTAGTTCATCCCGGTCAGCATCTGCAGCATGACGATCGAGCGCGCGAAGTTGGCGCCGGCGGACTGCTCACCCACGCTGGTGGTGTTGGGAGCGATGTCCGACAGACCCGTGCCGGTCAGCGTGGTGGTCGACAGGAACAGCAGCTCGAACCAGGACAGCGGCCGGACCTCACCTCCGACCGTGAAGGAGTTGGGGAGCACGATCTGCACGGCGCCGTAGGTGTAGGCGAACGCCCACACCAGCACGGTAAACGTGGCGCCGGTGGCCAAGAGCTCGTCCCGGCTGACCCAGGCGTCGGCGAACATGTAGCGCAGCAGCGAGATGGCGGTGTAGAAGTAGAAGATCGCGTGGGCGATGTTGGAGACGAAAGCGATCCACGGGACGTCGGGCCAGACGGCCTCGGCGAGGGTGAGGATGACGACCGGGGCCCCGAGCGTGTAGGCGAGCACCCGCGTCGACGGGGTGCGGTTGACGGCCATCACCGCGACGGCGAGCACGAACAACCCGAAGATCGAGATGACCGTGCGTCCGGTGCCGCCCTCGTCGGTGAACGGGAAGACGAGGATCCCCAGGATCTGGGCTGCTAGCAGCACCCCGGACGGGTGCTCGCGAATCGCGTCCCAGGCCCGCTGAATCCGGTTGCGACCGGCCGCGCCTGCGTAGGTGAACATGGGACGACGATAGTCAGCGGTGGTCGGTCAGCGCCCACGCATCGGTGTCGGCGTCCTCATCGTCGTCGCTGGGCTCGTCGAACTGGGCCTCGACCGGGTCGACCGCCACGGCGGCCTGCTGGGGGTCGTTCACGCCGGCGTCGTCACCGCGCAGGCCGGCCAGGGTGGCGTCCAGGTCCTCGGGCTTGACCAGCACGTCCCGGGCCTTGCTGCCTTCCGAGGGCCCGACGATCTCGCGGGACTCCATCAGGTCCATCAGCCGCCCCGCCTTGGCGAAGCCGACCCGCAGCTTGCGCTGCAGCATCGAGGTCGAGCCGAACTGGGTAGTGATGACCTGCTCGGCGGCCTGCAACAACAGGTCGAGGTCGTCGCCGATGTCCTCATCCACAGCCTTCTTGGCCTGGACCGCCGTCACGTCCTCGCGGTAGATGGGCTTGAGCTGTCCGGTGACGTGGTTGACGACCGCGGTGATCTCCGACTCGGTCACCCACGCGCCCTGGACTCGCATGGTCTTGGCGGCGCCCATCGGCAGGAACAGCCCGTCACCTTGGCCGATGAGCTTCTCGGCTCCGGGCTGGTCCAGCACGACACGGGAGTCGGTGACCGAGCTGGTGGAGAACGCCATCCGGCTGGGCACGTTCGCCTTGATCAGCCCGGTGACCACGTCGACCGAGGGACGCTGGGTCGCGAGCACCAGGTGGATCCCGGCGGCGCGGGCCAGCTGGGTGATCCGCACCACGGAGTCCTCGACGTCGCGCGGCGCGACCATCATCAGGTCGGCCAGCTCGTCAACCACGACGAGAAGGTAGGGGTAGGGCGCCAGCACACGCTCCGAACCCGGGGGCGCGGAGATGTTGCCGGCCCGTACCGCCTTGTTGAAGTCGTCGACGTGCTTGAAGCCGAACGCCGACAGGTCGTCGTAGCGCTGGTCCATCTCCTTCACGACCCAGGCCAGAGCCTCAGCGGCCTTCTTGGGGCTGGTGATGATCGGGGTGATCAGGTGCGGGATGCCCTCGTATGCCGTCAGCTCGACCCGCTTGGGGTCGACCAGGATCATCCGGACCTCATCCGGGGTGGCCCGCATGAGCACCGAGGTGATCATCGAGTTGATGAAGCTCGACTTGCCCGACCCGGTGGCCCCGGCGACCAGCAGGTGAGGCATCTTGGCGAGGTTGGCGATGACGTAGCCACCCTCGACGTCCTTGCCGACACCCATCACCATGGGATGGGCGTTGTTGCGGGCGGCCTGGCTACGCAGCACGTCACCCAGGCTGACGTTCTCGCGGTCGGTGTTGGGGATCTCCACCCCGACCGCCTTCTTGCCGGGGATGGGCGAGAGGATGCGCACGTCGGCCGAGGCCACGGAGTAGGCGATGTTCTTGCTCAGCGCCGTGATCCGCTCGACCTTGACCCCCGGGCCGAGCTCGACCTCGTAGCGGGTGACCGTCGGCCCGCGCATGAAGCCGGTGACGTGTGCGTCGATGCCGAAGTCCTCCAGGACTCCGGTCAGCGCGTCCACCACCTGGTCGTTGGCCTGCGAGCGGGTCTTGTGCGGGCTGCCCGGCTGGAGCACGGTGTTCTCCGGCAGGGTGTAGGTCACCTCACCGGCCAGCACCAGCTGTTCCACGCGCTGGGGCAGCGGGGTCGTCGGAGGCGCTTCGAGGTCGACGGTGACGTCTTCCTTGCCCTTGCTCGCCGCCACGATCGGCTCGGTATTGTCGCGGTCGGGGTTGGTGGACCCCGTGGCGGCACGAGCCGATGTGGGCTTGTCGGCGTGGTCGCCGCCCTGGTCCGGCTTTGTCCCGCGAGTGCGCAGCGAGCGACCCTTGCCCTTCTCGACCTGGGCGGCCTGGTCGAAGGCGCGATCTCCGCCCGCGGGGGCGGCGCGCATGCGCGGGCGACGCGACCCGGACTGCTGTCCCTCGCGTGCCTCGGTGCGGAAGCGGCTGGAGTTGAACAGGTGCTCCTCGGCCTCGGCCAGGCGTTGCGGGATGCGGTGGACCGGGGTGGCGGTGAGGACGAGGAGACCGAAGACGGCCAGCAGCACCAGGATGATCACCGCCCCGACGACGGTGATGCCGGCCGCGAGGGGCGCGGCCACGATGAAGCCCAGCATGCCGCCGGCACCGCGCAGTGCGCCGTAGCCCTCGGCGTAGTCCGGCGACCCGGAGGCCACGTGGGTCAGCCCGCAGACGGCGAAGGTCAGCGCGAGGCTGCCTACCGCCATCCGGTGGTGGGCGACATCCTCTCGGGGGGCACGCAGCATCCGCAGGCCGAACATCAGCAGGGCCAGCGGTAGCACGAGGGCGACCATGCCCAGCGTCCCCGCCACCACCGCGTGGATCGCATCCCCCACCCGGCCATTGAGACCCCACCACTCACGCAGCGCCACGAGAAAGGCCAGCGCGATGAGCGTCAGGCCCAGCCCGTCGCGTCGGTGCTCGGGCTCGAGGTCGTGGGCGGTTCCGGAGACGCTTCGCACGGTTCCTCCTGCCACTCCGGCCAGAGCCATCCAGGTCCCCTTGACGACGCGCCACAGCCACGGACCGTCGGGGTGGAAGGACTCGGCGCCTTTGGCCGAGCCGGCGCTGCCCCGGCGTTGCTGGCCGGATCCACGGGTCTTCTTGCGCGACGACGCACTGCTCCCACCGGAGCGGGTTCGGGTTGTCGTCGTCGCAGAAGTGGCCACGGTTGCACGGTACGCGAGAATCACCTGCGTATCACGCGTCACACGCACCACAGAGCCCGCTATCCCCCCGCGGTCGCCACCCTCGCCCACACCGCGTCGTGGTCCGAACCGGGGACCCTGACCTGGCCCGCGTCCACCACGTCCCATCCGCGCACGAGCACGTGGTCGAGCTGGACGAACGCCGGAACGGAGTACTCGCGCGGCCAGGTGCGGACCCAGCCGGGCGCGGTCCGGCGGCGCGTGTCGGTCAAACCCTCCTGCAGCCCGCGGTAGGGCGGATGAGCCGTCGAGGCGTTGAAGTCGCCGGCCATCACCAACGGTGTCTGCTCCGGCCGAGCGCGCTGCCAGTCACGCAGCGCCCCCAGCTCCTCGGACCACGTCGCCTGCGTCGGCGGCACCGGGTGGGCACCGAAGAGCAGCCATGAGCGACCCTGCGGGCTCTCGGGCTGGACGCGCACCACGACCTGGTCGTAGATGAGGGACGGCGCACCGGGCACCAGGGCGTGCGACTGGCGGGTGAAGACCATCGTCCCGCCCGCGTCGATCCGAGGCTCGCCGGACCGGTGCGGCAGCAGCCGTGGAATGTCGCTGGCCTCGACCTGGGCCAGGGCCTCCGGGGTGATCTCCAGCAGGACCAGGGCGTCGACGTCGCGCCGGATCACCGCCTTGTTGATCGCGTCGATGTCGCCCAGACCGAAGAGCAGGTTGCTGCTCATCACGACGGTGTCGTCGTCACCGGGTTCGTGCAGGTCGGGCTGAAGGAACCAAGGCCAGGTCAGGACGGTCAAGGGCACCAGCAGGGCCGCCGTCAGCGCGCTGAGCAACCAGAGGCGAGCGGTCGAGGTGATCATCAGGAGCAGACCGAGGCTCGCACCGACCAACGGGATGCCGCACTGCAGCGCCACCACCAGGACCCCGCCGTCGACCCACCGGAGCGCGAACAGGCCCGCGGCCGCCAGCCACCACATCCAGCCGACCACCCCCACGACGGTGCGCACACCCGGCAGCCTAGTGCGGGCTCGTGAGGGCACGACGAAGGGTCGGTGCCCGGTGGGGCACCGACCCTGCGAGAGTGGGCTGGTGTGGCTGCGGCCGGAGCATCCGGCCGGAGGCGGTGTTCAGCTGCGCAGGTGCTCGACCGGCCGCATCGAGCCGCCGATGTTGAGCAGGCTGCGGTAGCCCAGCACGATGCTGTTGGCGCGGCGGGCGCTCGGGGCGCTGCGGGCGGGGGTGGTCTGGCCGATGACGAACAGGGCGGCGACGGACAGGGTGATCATGGCGATCAGGGTGAGCATGGGCTGAACCTCCTTGAAAATCGAGAGGATGCGGTGTGCATCTGAGAACAACTATGACTCTTCTGACAGATAAGCACAACTCACAAACTCTTCGGTTTTAGTGTAAGTTTTGCTACATGTTTAACCCCGAGCACCTCACCACCTTGCAGGCCGTCGTCGAGGAGGGCACCGTGCTGGCGGCGGCCGACCGGCTGGGCATCACGGCGTCCGCGGTGAGCCAGCAGCTGAGCCGGCTGCAGCGCGACACCGGGCAGACCGTCATGGCCCGCCGAGGGCGCACCTTGGAGCCCACCGACGCGGCCGCCGTGCTGGTGCGCATGGCGCAACAGATGCGCGACCTCGACGAGTCGGCCCGGGCCGAGCTGGAAAGGCTGCGCGAGGACGTCAGCGGCACCTTGGTCGTCTCGGGCTTCCCGACCGCGCTGTACGGCCTGCTCGCGCCGTTGGCCGCACGGCTGCAGCAGCGCCATCCGCAGCTGGAGCTGACCGTGCGGGAGATGTCGCCCGAGGAGTCTGTGCCGGCGGTGCGACGCGGAGAGGTTGACCTGGCCGTGGTGCACGACTGGACCGATCGGCACGTCCCGCTGCGCAATGGGGTGCAGGTCTGGCCGATCGGGCTCGACCCCGTCGACCTGGTGGCCCCACACGACCACCATCTACCGGTGCGAGCCGGCGGGGTCGACCTGGAAGACCTCGACGGTCAGGTGTGGGTCGACGACTCCCCGGGGGTGTTCAGCGACTGGCTGCTCAGTGCGCTGGACTCCCGCAACCTGCGCTACCGCGTGGGCGCCACGGTCGACACCGCGATCGGCAAGGTCTCCCTGACCGCCCAGGGCTTCGGGTTGTGCCTGCTTCCCCGGCTCGGTCGAGAGAGGCTGCCCTCCAATGTCGTGGCGATGCCCCTGGTGGAGGCGCCGACGCGGCGGGTGCTGGCGGTCCATCGCGACTCCAGCCACGACCGACCGGCGGTGCAGGCGGCGCTGGGCATCATTCGCGAGGTGTGGGAGGAGTACGCGGACCTGCCCGAATCCCCGCAGGTCTCCCTCTAGGCAGGATGCGACTCGGGAAGCAAGAGCCGAGCATGAGCCCACTCCATGTGAGCAATCTCAGAGCTTGCTTTCCGGTAGAAGCAAGCCATACTCTTGCCTATGGCACGTGTTGCGGCTCTGCTGGGTGACCTCGTCGGCTCGCGGTCATCGCGCGATCGTCAAGGCTTGCACGACAACCTCGCCCAGGCGCTGTCCGATGTCTCTGCCGAGCTGCCCGGTCTGGGCCCGCTCGCCGTCACCGCGGGAGATGAGTTCCAAGGCACCTACGCGAGCCTGGGCGAGGCCTTGGCCAGCGCGTTCGCCGTTCGCGTGCGTCTGTCACCGGCCATTGACGTGCGCTTCGGGGTGGGCCGGGGGGACGTCACCGTGCTCGACCCGACCGCGGGAACCCAGGACGGGCCGGCGTGGTGGTCGGCGCGTGCGGCGATCGACGCCGTGGAGGCCGCCGAGCAGGAGACCGGCTGGTCGGCGTTGCGTACGGCATATCGGTCAGCGCAAGGCGAGGACTCACTGCAGGAGGCGGTGAACGCGGCCCTGGTGTGTCAGGACCTGCTGGTTGACTCGTGGGATATCCGCAGTTGGAGCATCGTCAGGGGGATCATGCAGGGCCGCACGCAGAGCGACATCGCCGACGAGCTGGGCATCAGCCGGCAGGCGGTCCAGCAGCGTCGGCGCAGCGCGGGGCTGCCTATGGTGCTGGCGGCGGCCGAAGGCCTCGCGGGGCTCCCATGAGCGTGGTGGCCCTGGCGTTGCTCGGCCTGGGAGTTGCCGACGCGGTGCGGACCCGCCGGTGGGATGACTCCCGTCGCGCGCGCATCGTGGGCGGGCTCTGCGGCTTGGCGGCGCTCGTGCTTCTTGCGCTACTGGCTGGCGTGACGTCCGCCGCCGACGTCGGGTTGCTGTTGCTGGCCGCGGCCACCATCGTCGGC
>JBAUJO010000176.1:0-3313 GCA_049683875.1 Ornithinimicrobium sp. | reverse complement strand
TCCGCGTAGTGCCCGCACTCGCTGCGCCCGCCCGACACGAAAACCCCACGAGCAGTGCCAGCGAACTCCTGCGCCGATCCGCGACCCACGAAACCGGAATAATGCTCGTCATCGTGCTACTCACCGCCTGGCTCGTCGCCGCGGCAGTCACACCCTAGCGCCCCTGCGTCCAGGAATTACCTAGCCGGCACTAGCTGCCCGTGTCTCCCCGGAGATTTGGGACAACTTCTCTGCTGGTTGTGGCGCCACTTCGACTCCGATTGCTCCCGCTTTTGGTTCGTTGGTTTGGCTGGTGTCACTCAGCGAGCACGGTGCCCATCATTCCGCGGTCTTCGTGGTCCAAAATGTGGCAATGATAGACCGTACGACCGCCGAAGTCATCGAACGCGATGCGCACCGTGGCCTGGCTTCGGGACGGGACGTTGACAACGTCTAGCCACAGGGGCTCACGTACTACTCGCCCGTCAATCTCAAGCACTTGCATGGGCCACACGTGAAGGTGGAAGGGGTGGTCCATGCAACTGTCATTCCCGATCACCCACTCCTCCACTGTGCCCACGGCCACCATTTGGTCAATGCGGTCAGCGTCGAACTCGCGGCCGTCGAAGGTGAAACTCATTGCCCCCTCGCCGCTCCCCATCATGCCGCCCATGCCATCCTGGAAGGTCAGCGAACGGCGCCCTACGACGTCAGCCTGTCGCAGGTCGCGAAGGGCAGATGCCGCCCGGATCTCGCGGCCAGTCCTACGGTCGCCTTCCGACACCTTCACCCGGGCCAGGGTTAGCGCACTCCCGTCACCCGCTGTGGCCCTTCTCCCCATCATTCCGCCCATGGTGGCGCCACGGTCAACCGGTTTCGCGGTGAGCTCACCGTCTCCCTCCTGCAGGTCCACGATGAGGTCGAGCCGGTTTCCAGGCGCCAGTACAACCTCTTCAAGTGCGGCGGTGCTTGCCAATCTTCCGATATCTCGGCCAATTACTGTGGCGTCCTGCCCGGACAGCCCGAGGGCCAGATACCGGGAGGCGCAGGCGTTCACTACTCGCCAACGTTCTCGCTGTCCTGTTTCGCCCTCCAGGTGCGGCTCGGTGCGGCCGTTTACCAGAACGAGTTCTCCCTCGCGACCATTGATCTGATCCATTTGCGACGGAGAGACCAGCGAACCGTTCTCGTCGAGGGTGATATCGGAGATGACCATCACTCGTTCGCGGTCTACCGGGATGGCGCTGTCGCCCTCAACGATGATCGCACCGTACAAGCCACCGAACAGCTGGTCGGCGACCGTGCCGTGATGGTGGGGGTGGTACCAGTACACGCCTGGAGGATGATTCTCAGAAAGGTGATACTCGTACTGCTGGGACGAACCAGGCTCGACCGCGAGGAAGACGTTGTCACTGTTTCCTTCCGGTGAGACGTGGAAGCCGTGCGTGTGCAGGTTTGTTACCTGCTCCAGGGCGTTCACTAACTCAACCTTCAACGTGTCGCCCGGTCGCAGCTGCAGAGTAGGTCCTGGAAGACCACCGTTGAAACCCATCGTTCTGGCCTCCCGGCCAGCTACCTCATGAGTGCCCATCGCAGCCTCGAGTCGAACTTCCAGTTCGCCACCTTCGCTGCGCAAGACATCGGGCTCTACAAAGGTGGAGCCAACGACCGGCTCCAACCGTGACGGGGTCAACTCGTGCCACAGGCCCGTGCCACCCACGGCAACGCCCACCAACCCGGCCCCACCCATCGTCAGCGCCGCCCGCCGGCTGATCGCCTTCATGACCCGTCCCCCTCGAGAACGCTCAAGCGTTGCTCATAGTCCGCCGCGATGCTCCGAGCGCCCACGCCCTCGGAACCGCTCGCTCGTGCACGGCCACCGGAGATACCCCCGCGCCAGACTCTGACCGCCGCGGTCACCAACAGAACGACACCCAGCACCAACAAGACGCCGTAGACCGCGATCATCATGGACAGATTCCACCCTCGTCAGCGTTCGTCGTCTCGGACTCACTGTTGCCATCCATGATACCCCCTTGGGGTACCCTGATTGTTGCATAAACGGAAGGCAGGGCTCGCCCGATGGCGCTTCGCTCCTACCGCCCCACCTTCGAGCACATCCATGACCGAATGCGACAGCGCACCGCAACCGTAGACACACTTGGCACGACCGCGGAGGTGTTACGGCGGTATCTACTCACCTGGTTCCCGCTGGATGCCACCCGGCGTACCAATGCGACCGTCTAGTTGGCGATCACCGCAGCGGCTACCACGGCCACCCATTTCGAGCCGATCGTGCGCAAGGCCGATGCCGAGGTCGTCGAGGCCCTGACGCTGATCGCCCGCGCTCAAGAGGTGGGCTCGATTCGCACAGAACTGCAAACTGCCGCCATCGCAAGCCTCCTGCTGGCCGTCGTCGACGTGCTGAGCGTCCGCGCGCTGACTCACCCAGACCCCAGCGACCTACTCGCCGAGCTCGACCACTTCCTCAACGCACTAATCCTGACAAGATCTAGGTGCTAGGTACTAGGTCAGTGGACGACGGTTAACGTTCTTCAGGTGCGCAACGACCGAGGTTGAGCGTTTCCGCCGGTGTGCTCTCGTTCACCGAATAGGCAACGCTCTGCGAGAACGGCGCAGCTCAGTATGCGTATGAATGATCGGGTACCCCGTATGACCCGCCCGCAGTAAAGCCCGGTGAAGGGGCGTTCACTGGCACAGATCAGGCAGCCGCAGCGATACCGACCCATAGCGCGTCGTTTGACCCTGGCGGCCCCGTTGATGCTGTGCTCGGTGAGGATCGTCCCCGGTGGACCCGACCTACTTCATCGTGGTCGTGCTTGGACAGGGTGTACAAAATCCTGCTTGCTGGGCGAGGCGTAGACAACCGTCATTCACCAGTGGCGATCGTGGGATGCCGGTAGATGGCGGGGGTAGAGGCGTGCCGCCTGCACGATTCGGGGTCGTCAGTCCAGACAGAACTCGTTGCCTTCGAGGTCTTGCATGACCACCAAGCCGGTTTCCAGGTGGCCGTCGGGGGCTACCCGGCGGACCTGGGTCGCCCCGAGGTTGACCAGGCGGGTACACCTCGGCGTCCAGCGCTTTCATCGGCTCGGCTCCCTCCAAGCCCGGGGCCGCGCGGACGTCGAGGTGTACCCGGTTCTTGACGGTCTTGCCCTCAGGTACCTGCTGGAAGAAGAGCCGAGGTCCCCTTTCGCCTTCGAGCGGCAGCGCGGCCGAGCGGCTGTTGCGCACTTCGGGCGGGGCTCCCCAGGCCCGGAGCGACTCGTCCCAACTGGCGAAACCGGACGGCGGTGCCTGCACCCGGTAGCCG
>JBAUJO010000175.1:0-14536 GCA_049683875.1 Ornithinimicrobium sp. | reverse complement strand
AGCTCCTCCAGCCCCGGGATCGGGTTGCCGTAGGGCGACCGCTCGGTGTTCTCGATAAGGGTCAGGATGCGGGCCTCCACCCGTTCGCTCATCACGTGCTCCCAGCGACAGGCCTCGTCGTGCACGTACGCAGGGTCCAGCCCGATCACATCCACCAGCAGGCGCTCGGCCAGGCGATGCTTGCGCATCACACGCACAGCACGTTGCTGGCCGAGATCGGTCAACGTCAGGTGCCGGTCGCGCTCGAGATGCACCAGACCATCTCGCTCCATCCGCGCGACAGTCTGGCTGACGGTGGGCCCCGAGTGCTCGAGCCGCTCGGCAATACGCGCCCGCATCGGCGTGACCCCGTCCTCGACGAGCTCGTAGATGGCTTTGAGGTACATCTCGGTGGTGTCGATCAAGTCACTCATCGCAGACCCCTTTCGGCACGCAGTGTGGTGGCCGATCCTAGGCGCAAAGGCGTCATGGACCGAGGCGACGCAGGCTCCAGCCATGGGCGGAGGACAGGTCTCCGGGTCGGCCGCCTTCGTGATCCCAGACCCAGCGGTCGTGCAGGCGGTTGGAGCGTCCGGCCCAGAACTCCACGTGAAACGGCTCCACCCAGTACCCGCCCCAGCGGTCCGGCACCGGGACGTCGTCAGGGCGGCCCCGGTCGGGGAAGCGCGCGGCATGCTCGGCGTAGGCCCGTTCCAGAGCCTCGCGGGACTCCACCGGACGCGACTGAGCCGAAGCCCAGGCGCTGATGCGCGAGGCCCAGGGGCGGCTGCAGAAGTAGGCGCTGACCTCGTCCGGCTCCACCGGGACGGCGCGGCCCCGCAGCCGGATCGACCGGAACATCGAGGGCCACGTGAAGCTAGCCGCGACTCGGGGGTTGTCGTGCATGTGCTCACCCTTGGCCGAGTCCAGACCGGTGAAGAACGCGATGCCCCGTGGCTCGATGAGGCGGGCCAGCACTGTGCGCACGTCCGGCTGACCACTTCGGTCCACCGTCGCCACCGAGACCGCCGTGGGCTCGGGCACGTCCCCTCGCTCACGCTGTCGCAGCCTGGCCTGCTCCACCCAGACCTCCACCTGCTCCAGTGGAGTCGGCGCGAGGTCCTCACGGCGTAGACCCTGACCGTCGTAGTCCATCCGCTCCTGCGTCGTCATAGCGTCCATTGTCCACTCAGCAGGTGATGTCGTCGTGGCCCGGCCTAGAGTGGACGCAGACCAGCACGACGCGGAGAGGACCGGGTGTGGCGAGCAAAGGGAAGGCGGTCGGGGCCATGATCAAGTACGGGCCGATCCTCATCGAGACGTCGCGGCGCTACGGCCCGCGGGTCTGGGAGCAGGTGAAGTCCCAGAAGGAGCCGGCCGAGCGCTACGTACAGGACAAGGTCGACCGCGGCAACCAACGCAAGAAGGCCGTCCAGCACGCCGAGACCGTGATCGACGGCTCGACCTTGCGGATCTTCCACCGCAACGTGGCGCACTGGGTGGTCTTCTCCGGGGAGGAGCCCATCGCCGTGCATCCTCGTGCGAACGCACCCTTCCCCGAGCTGCTGAAGAACGCCGACCTGTCCAAGCGCACCCGCCCGGAGGACGAACCGGCCCTCGCGCAGCGTCTGCGCAAGAGCGCTCGTGGGCGCAGGTCGACTTCGGGTGGCACCGGGCGAGCGGGTCGTCAGCATCACGCCCAGGCCGACGTCAACCTCAATCGGCGCCCTTCGGCGTCCGACCCGGGAGCGTCGACGGAGCCAGGTGACGGCATCGGCCCCGCGAACAAGCCACCGCCCGAGCCACCCGGGGGCGCCTCGGCCGGCAGGTAGGCCGGAGTCGCTCAGCGACCCACGGCGTAGCCCTGCATGCCCCGGGGGTTCGCCGCCGCGGCGAGATCACCCGTGGCGGGGTCCCGGGAGACGGCGCACAGACGCGACAGGGCCCAGTCGCCAGCTCGTTGGACACGGTGACCACGGCGCTGAAGCTCTGTGAGCACCTCGGTGCCCAAGCGGTCCTCGGCGACCAGGACACCGGGCTCGACCAGGCGCGGTACGAACGAGCCCGGAAAGCTCGTCGTGTGGAACGTGGGCGCGTCGATCGCCTCCTGCAGGCTCAGCCCCTCCACCAGGTGCCGCAGCAGGAACACCGCCTGCCACTGGTCCTGCTGGTCACCACCCGGTGACCCGCACGCCAGTACCGGTCGGTCTTCACGCAACACCATCGTCGGGGCCAGCGTGGTCCGGGGACGCGCCCCCGGCACGAGCGAGGAGGGCAGGCCCGGCTCGAGCCACATCATCTGGAGTCGGCTTCCCAGCGCGAAGCCGAGGCTCGGGATCACCGGAGAGGACTGCAACCACCCCCCGCTCGGTGTGGCCGAGATCATGTTGCCCCACCGGTCGACCACGTCCACGTGGCAGGTGTCCCCCCTCGTCTGACCCTCTCGCCCGACCGTCGGCTCACCTGTGGACCCATCGCCGGCCCCATCACCGGCTTCCGTGGCCAGGGCCCGGGTGGCCATCCGCGGCAGGCGTCCCCCCGGCGATCCGGGGCGAACCTCGTGACTTGCGCTCTGGCTCACCAGCTCCGCGCGAGAACGCGCGTAGTGCGGGGAGAGCAGGTCGGGCAGCGGCGGTGGGTGCTCGCCACTGTCGCCGTACCAAGCCTCACGGTCGGCCAGCGCCAGCTTGAAGCGCTCGACCACCGCGTGCACCCCGTCGGCGGTGTCGAGACTTGGCGGGGTGTTGGGACCGAGCATCTGCAGGGCCTGCAGCAGCACCGGGCCCTGCCCCCACGCTGCGGTCTTGGCGATCCGGTGGCCACGGAAGTCAAGGGTCACCGGTTCTTCCCAGTGCGCCTCGTATGCGGCGCAGTCAGCACCGGTGATCACTCCCGGCAGGACGTGGCCCGAGGAGTGTCGGTGCGGGATGCGCGCGAACGCATCGATCGCCTCGGCGACGAACCCGTGCGACCAGGCGGCCCTGATCGCATCGACCTGGCCCTCTCGGGTATGCCCACGGGACTCACTCTCGACCAGCAGACGCTCGAGGGTCTCGGCCCAGACCGGGTTGCGCAGGGTCGCACCCGGTACGGGCACCTCGCCCGACGAGAGCCAGGTCTGCGCCGATGTCGGCCAGTGCTGCGTGAACAGGTCGTGCACCGCACCAATGGTCCTGCTCATGGCCGGCAGCACCAGCACGCCGTGACGGGCGTAGTGCAGCGCGGGCGCCAGCACCTCGGCCGGTCTCATGGTGCCCCGGTCTCGCAGCAGCAGCATCCAGGCGTCGAAGGCTCCCGGCACAGCAGTGGCCAGCGGCCCGGCCCCGGGCACCAGCTCCATGCCGTGGTCGGTGAAGTGCTCCGAGGTCGCCGCGGAGGGCGCCGGACCCTGCCCGCAGAGCACCTGTGCCCCCTGGCCGCTGGGGTGGCTGACAATGGCCGGCAGGTCGCCACCGGGCCCGTTGAGATGCGGCTCCACGATCTGCAGGACGAACCCTGCGCACACTGCGGCGTCGAAGGCGTTGCCACCCCGTTCCAGGACGCCCATGGCCGCAGTGGAAGCGATCCAGTGCGTACTGGAGACCATGCCGAAGGACCCACTCAGCGTGGGCCGGGTGGTGAAGGCAGGGCTGCTCATGCGCGACTACCTCCCCAGCCCACCGGCGACGCTGACGACGAGACTGACGCCCAGCAGGACCGCCAGCGCCAGCAGCACGACCATCCTCCGGGTTCGCGCAGACATCACCGCGCCTGCTCAGGCATACCTTGCAGGTGTCCGCGGTCCAGGATGAGCGGCTCGGTCAAGGAGTGGCCCCGGCGTACGTGCAGGTCATCGGTGCGCATGATGTAGATGGTGGCAGCAACGACGGCCACCCCACACATCAGCGTGCCGATCCAGATCGTCCAGCGCGCTCCGAACGCGTCACCGATCCATCCGATCATGGGTGCACCCAGCGGCGTGCCGCCGAAGAACACCGCCATGTACAGCGACATCACGCGTCCCCGCACCTGGGGGTCCACGGACAGCTGGACCATGGAGTTCGCGGTCACCATCACGGTCAGGGCACACAGTCCGGTCGGCACCAACAGCACCGCGTATGTCGTGTATGTCGGCGCCAGCCCGAGGAGCAGCGTCAGCACCGTGAAGCCACCGAAGGCCCCCAGCAGCATGCGCCAGCGCGGCCGCTCGCGCCGTGCGGCCAGCAGCGCCCCGCCGAGGGAGCCGACTGCCATCACCGAGCCGAGCAGGCCGAACTCCTTGACGCCCCGGTCGAAGACCTCGGTGGCCATCAGGGCGTTGGTGAGCTGGAAGTTCATGCCGAACGTTCCGTGGACGAAGACCAGGCCCATGATGAGCAGGATGTCGGGACGTCCCCGTACGTAGGCCACCCCTTCGCGGATCTGGCCGCGACCGCGGCTGCGCGGCGTGGGGCTGAGCGCAGCCCCGTTCATCAGCAGCAGAGCAGCCAGCACCGCCACGAAGGTGGCGGCGTTGACTAGGAAGGTGGGACCCGTGCCGACCCAGGCGATCAGCAGCCCCGCCACGCCCGGGCCGATCAGCCGCCCGCTGTTGAAGGAGGCGCTGTTGAGCCCCACCGCGTTGGTCAGGCGCTCAGGCGGCACGATCTCGGAGACGAACGCCTGTCGTGCCGGAGCATCCATGGCCGCGGCGCCACCTTGGACGAAAGCCAGCACGTACATGTGCCAGAGCTCCATGTGCCCGGACAGGACCAGTGCCCCCATGGCCAGCGCCGTCAGCGCCATGGTCGCCTGGGTGCAGAGCATCATCCACCGCTTCGGGAAGCGGTCGGACAGGGCGCCACCGAGGGGAGCCAGCAGCAGCATCGGCAGGAACTGCAACCCCGTCACGATTCCTAGCGCCTGGGCGGAGTGGTCCGTCAGCTCGGTGAGCACGACCCAGTCCTGCGCCACGCGACCCATCCACGTGCCGACGTTGGAGACCAGTGCCCCGGCCGCGTAGATGCGGTAGTTGCGCACCGTGAGCGCGGCGAACATCGCGCTCACTGCGCGAGGACCCGGTCCAACAGCACCGTCGCCGCGCGCAGTGCGTCACGGTCGGCCTCGGCCAGGCCTTCGAGCCGCTCCGCCATCCAGGCGTCCCGGCGAGCACGCTCCCGCTGTAGCGTCCGGCGGCCGGCCTCGGTGAGCGAGATCCGGGCCACTCGGCCGTCGGCCGGGTCGCCGTCGCGTCGCACCAGGCCTTGACCCTCCAGCCCGGCCACGGTGCGGCTCATGCTCGGAGCCCGCACCTGCTCCAGGTCGGCGAGGTCACCGACACTGGCAGCCTGCGTGTCCAGCCGCGCCAGCACGCTGAACTGGTGCGGCGCCGTGTCCTCGGCGGACTCGAACCGCACCCGACGAGAGACACGCATGCAGGCCAGCCGGAGGTCGTGGGCCAGCTCCGCGACGCCGGGGTCGCTCACCTCGTCAAGCGGGCGGTCTCGGGGCGGAAGAGTGCCAGTCACACCTCGAGAAACTACTTAGCCAGGCTAACTATTCCCTACCCCGTCAGCAGCGCCCGGATGGGGTCGATCGCGAAGTACACGACGAACAATCCGGCCACCACCCACATCAACGGATGCACGGCGCGGGCGTGCCCACGTGCCACCTGAAGGACGGTGAAGCTGACGAAGCCCGCCCCGATGCCTGCGGTGATGGAGTAGCTGAAGGGCATCAGCACGATCGTGAGGAAGGCAGGGAAGGCGATCTCGAGGTCGTCCCAGTCGATCCCCTTGACCTGGGCCATCATCAAGGCACCGACCACGACCAGGGCAGGCGTGGCGGCCTCGTACGGCACCACCTCCACCAGGGGGGTCAGAAACGTGGCGGCGAGGAACAGCACCCCGGTGACGACGGAGGCGAACCCGGTCCGGGCGCCCTCGCCGACACCGGCCGCCGACTCGATGTATGCCGTGTTGCTGCTGACACTGGCCGCTCCACCGGCCGCCGCAGCGAGGGAGTCCACGACCAGGATGCGGCGGGTGCTCGGCGGGTTGCCGTCCTCGTCCAGGAGTCCGCCCTCGGCGCCCACGGCGACCATCGTGCCCATCGTGTCGAAGAAGTCGGCGAGCATCAGGGAGAAGACCAGCAGCAGCACCGTGATCGCGCCGATCGCCTCGAAGGAGCCGAACAGGCTGAACTGGCCGAGAAGGCCGAAGTCGGGCGGACGGACGACGCTCCCGGGCCAGCTGGGCACGGTCAGGCTCCACCCCGTGGGGTTGACGACCTCGCCGCTGGAGTCGGTCTGCGGGCCGATCTGCAACGCGGCCTCCAGCACGACCGCCAACACCGTGGTGGCGATGATCCCGTAGAGGATCGCGCCACTGACGCGCAACGCACGGAGTACCGCGATGCCCAGCAGCCCGACGACGAAGACCAGGGCCGGCCAGCCGGCCAGCGACCCACCGACACCGAGCTCCAGCGGCGTACCCCCTCCGCTGGGCGATCGCACGATGCCGGAGTCCACCAGCCCGATGATGGTGATGAACAGGCCGATGCCCACGCTGATGGCCATCTTGAGCTGAGCCGGGATGGCGTGGAACACCGCCTGACGGAAACCGGTCAGGACCAGTACAAGGATGATGAGACCTTCCAGCACGACCAGGCCCATCGCGTCGGCCCAGGTCATACCGTCCAGGTTGGCGATCCCGAAGGCCACGAAGGCGTTCAGACCCAGACCCGTCGCCAGTGCCAGCGGGTAGTTCGCCACCACCCCCATCAGGATGCTGAGCACACCGGCGACCAGCGCCGTGGCTGCAGCGATCATCCCGAGGTCTCCCCCGGCCAGCAGCTCCCCCGTGCCGTCCGGGACCCCTCCGATGATCAACGGGTTGAGCACCACGATGTAGGCCATCGTGAAGAAGGTGGCGACCCCGCCGCGCACCTCGCGTGCCAGGGTCGATCCACGCCGGCTGATCTGGAAGTAGCGGTCGAGGGCGCTGGGCGGCGCGTGGTCAACACTGGACGTCATCAGCAGTACCTCGGATCGTGTCTAGAGTGGGCGAGTGGGTGGTTCCGAGCCGTGGTCCTCCAGCCGGGAGAGGCCGGAGGAGCGCCCGGGTCTGGCTCCGAAAGAGGTGAGAATCCCGACCCTGCTGATCGTGCGAGTGGCCATGGGGATCTGGTTGGTGGCCCTGGCGGTGCTGTGGGCCGTCCCGGCCCTCAGCGCCGGTGACCGGTCATGGTGGCCCTGGGTGCCGGTGGCGGGTCTGGCGGTCGGGATCTTCGGTCACGTCTATGTGACTCGCGGGCGCGGTCATGCCTCCGGGTCCTAGCTCACGACATCCTGCAGCTCACCGCTCGACGAGGTCGACAGCCAGCTCGTCCAGCACCGGGTCGAGGGTCGACGGCGCGGGACGCGTCTCCACGTCGACCTCGCTGTGGGCACCACACCCGTGGTCCAGGCTGACCACGGACCCGTCGCTGGGGGACCATGCGTTGGCGCAGACCCCGAACAGCGCCCGCAGCGCGCCGGCCATGGGCACGAAGTAGCCGCAGGTCGAACAGGCCGCCGGGGCGCTCTTGGCCACGTCCGCGGACGGGCCGTGGCTCCCGTCGTACCAGCGCTGCGCGGCGTCGTCGCGACCTTCCCCGGACAGCACCCGCGGGCGGCCGAGGCCGAGCTCGAACAAGGCCACCTGGTCCACGTCCAGATCACCGGTGGCCTCGAAGCCCGCCACCAGCATCGGGTCCTCGTCGACGAACGGGGTGCGGTCTCCCGCTCCGATGTCACCGGGCGCGAGACGGTCCACGTACGGCAGCCACTCGGGGGAGACGAGCGCGTCGGGGCCGGGAGACAGATGAACTTCGGAGACGGTCGGGCGACGTCCGCGTGGAGGCCGCGCCACCGTGACGGACCACTCCCACCCGGGATAACCCGCGGAGGTGCACACGAAGCGATGCGTGAGCACGCGCTCGGCCACCACCTCCGCCCCGAGGTGCTCACCCACCGGGGTGTCGGCGACTTCCTGCGCGGCATCGCGCGCGATGTCGACCGCAGCGGCGAGCGTCGGGTCGGTCTTGCCGCGCGGCACGCTCAGGCTCCTGCCTCGAACTGCTCGGCCACGGCACGCAACGTCTTGGACAGCGCAGCCGCCGTCTTGGCGTCCGGGTAGTGCCCGCGTCGAAGCGAGCCGCCGGCTCGGTCAAGTACGGCGATGAGGTCTTCCACCACCACCGCCATCTCGTCGGCCGGCTTGCGGTCGCGGATTGCCATACTCTTGCTCACCGACGGCGCGGGCTCGAGCAGTCGGACGCTGAGCGCCTGGTCGCCTCGACGCCCGCGCGCGATGTCGAACTCGACACGAGCCCCTCTCTGCAGCGCCTCCGTGCCGGCGGGCAACGCGCTGGCGTGAACGTAGACGTCCTGACCCTCATCGCTGGCGAGGAAGCCGAATCCCTTGTCCTCGTTGAAGAACCTGACCTTGCCCGTGGGCACTGTGACACCTCTACGTGGTCGATGGGGCTGTCCGGCGCATGGGGGTGGACCGGACAGATCGTTCCCGGGGGCGGAACGTCCGCACCCAGGGTAGCCGTAATCCGGCGCCGGTGAGCACGCGCCAGTGCGGCGGGTGGCCCCTTGGTCGGGGCTGCCCGCCGCACGGGAAACGGCACGAGCCGAGCTGGCTGGGCTTAGACCGAGACCTTCGTCTGGTCCCCGTCGCTGGTGCGGACGGCCACCGCCGAGTCGAACTCGTAGGCCGTCTCGCCGTGGGCGGCGATGTCGACACCCCGCTCCTCGTCCTCCGAGGAGATCCGGAAGCCGATGGTCTTGGCGATCGCCAACCCGATGACCAGGGTCAGCACCCCGGTGAAGGCCATGGTGAACAGTGCAGCCACGACCTGGGCCACCAGCTGGTCCACGCCGCCGCCGTAGAGCAGGCCACCGCCCGCACCTTCGACCGGAAGCATGAGGAAGCCGATGCCGATGGTGCCGACCAGACCGGCCACCAGGTGCACACCCACCACGTCAAGCGCGTCGTCGTAGCCGAACTTGTACTTCAGGCCGATCGCCAGGGCGGAGACGGCACCGGCCACGAGCCCGAGGACGATCGATCCCACCGGGCTGAGGTTGGCGCACGCCGGGGTGATCGCCACCAGCCCGGCCACCACGCCGGAGGCCGCGCCCACCGAAGTCGGGTGGCCGTCGCGGACGCGCTCGACCAGCATCCAGCCCAGCATCGCCGCCGCGGGGGCCACCAGGGTGTTGACCCAGATCAGGCCAGCCTCCTCGCTGGTGCTCGAGGCGCCGCCGTTGAAGCCGAACCATCCGAACCACAGCAGGGCCGCACCGAGCATGACCAGTGGGACGTTGTGCGGGCGGTGGAAACCCATCTTCCCGAAGCCGGCGCGCTGACCGATGATGTAGACGAGCACCAGCGCCGCGAGCCCGGCGTTGATGTGCACCACGGTGCCGCCGGCGTAGTCGATCGCCACCCCGAAGGTCTGACCCACCCAGCCGTCGTCGCTGAGCAGGCCGCCACCCCAGACCATGTAGGCCAGCGGGCAGTAGACCAAGGTCACCCAGATCGGCACGAAGACCGTCCAGGCGCCGAACTTGGTACGGTCCGCGACGGCACCGCTGATCAGCGCCACCGTGATGATGGCGAAGGTGGCGCCGAAGCCGGCCCCGATCAGGTCGCTGGTGCCGACGAGGTTCGACAGCCCGAAGGACGCCAAGGGGTTACCGAACAAGCCACCGATGACCGAGTCACCTCCGCTCATCGAGTAACCCCACAACACCCAGATGACGCCGACCATGCCGATGGAGACGAAGCTCATCATCATCATGTTCAGCGAGGCTTTGGCGCGGGTGAGCCCTCCGTAGAAGAAGGCCAGACCAGGTGTCATCAGCAGCACGAGTGCCGACGACACCATGACCCATACGTCGCCCGAGGTCAGTTCCATGAGTGTCTCCATCACAACGTCAAGGGCGCGGCTCCACGCGGCGCACGCCGGTGACCTCAGTCTGAACAGCCGGTGTTACCAGTCGGGACCGGCGACGTTACGAGAAGGTTCTCGATGTTTCGGTTGCGTAAACTTCTGCGCAGCGGGCGAGCCTTTCACGCCACCATCGTGTCCGCTCGGGGTTCGCCCGGTGACTATCCAGCAGTGTCGGGTCCACCTCGTCCGTCGCGCGCAGAGCCTGTTCGAGGGTCAGCACCCCCTGTACCGGGAGTAGTGAGGGCGTGCTTACGTCACCGTCGAAGAAGGCGATGGTGCCCAGCCCGCAGGCGTGGTCCAGCGCGGGCAAGGACGAGGCCAGCGCCACCCCCGCGGCGATGCCCACCGAGGTGTCCAGCGCCGAGGACACCACCGCCGGCAGTCCACACTCGCTCACGATGCGCAGGGCGCGCGCAATGCCCCCGAGCGGGGCGACCTTGACCACCACCAGGTCGGCGGCCTCGGCCTGCGCGACACGCAGCGGGTCGGCGGCCCGACGGATCGACTCGTCGGCGGCCACCCTGACCTCGACCCCGTCGCGGGCGAGCGCGACCCGCAGCCTGGCCAGATCGTCCACCTCGGCCACCGGCTGTTCGGCGTACTCCAAGCCGTAGGCCGACAACGCTCGCAGCGCGTGCCGCGCCTGCTGCAGGTCCCACCCGCCGTTGGCGTCGACTCGGATGGCGGCCGCGGGCCCGAGGACGTCGCGCACCGCCGCCACGCGGGCCAGGTCACCCGCGAGGTCGTGGCCCCGCCCAGCGACCTTGACCTTCGCCGTGCCGGAGCCGGGGAAGGCCCGCAGCACCGAGGCGACCTGGTCGGCCGGAACGGCGGGCACCGTGGCGTTGACCAGGATCCGATCGCGCACCGGTGTCGGCCAGTCGCCCCAGCCGGCTTCGACGGCCGACCTCAGCCAGGACGCCGCCTCGGTGTCCGGATACTCCACGAACGGCGCGAACTCACCCCATCCGCGAGGCCCGCGAAGCAGCACCGCCTCTCGACGCGTCAGCCCGCGAAACGGAACGCGCAGCGGTAGGTCCACGACGTGGGCAACCTCGAGAAGCTCGGCCGGGGTGGGCATCATGGCCCTATTGTCGACTTCGTGAGCAAGGAACCGGACGAACGCGAGGACCTCGGCGACCAGGAGAGCGCGGCCGATGTGTTCGACCCCAGCCTGTGGCAGCAGGTCGAGGGGTTCGACTTCACCGACATCACCTACCACCGGGCGCGCGACCTGGGGTGCGTCCGTGTCGCCTTCGACCGCCCCGAGGTGCGCAACGCCTTCCGCCCGCACACCGTCGACGAGCTCTACCGAGCGCTGGACCACGCGCGTATGTCGCCGGCCGTCGGTGCGGTGCTGCTGACCGGCAACGGCCCGAGCCCGCGCGACGGTGGCCATGCCTTCTGTTCCGGTGGCGATCAGCGCATCCGCGGACGCTCGGGCTACCAGTACGCGGACGGGGAGTCCGCCGAGACGGTCGATGCGGCGCGGGTCAAGGCCGCCGGGGGACGCCTGCACATCCTGGAGGTGCAGCGGCTCATCCGCACCATGCCCAAGGTGGTGGTGGCCGTGGTCAACGGCTGGGCCGCCGGCGGGGGCCACTCGCTGCACGTGGTCTGTGACCTCACGGTCGCCTCACGACAGCACGCCCGCTTCAAGCAGACCGACGCGGATGTCGGCAGCTTCGACGCCGGCTACGGGTCGGCGTACCTCGCTCGGATGGTCGGTCAGAAGTTTGCCCGAGAGATCTTCTTCCTCGGTCGCACCTACGACGCCGGGGACATGCACCGGATGGGGGCGGTCAACCTCGTCGTGGACCACGCCGAGCTGGAGGCGGAGGCGCTGCGCGTCGCCGCGGAGATCCTGGGGAAGTCGCCGACCGCCCAGCGGATGCTCAAGTTCGCGTTCAACCTGGCCGACGACGGCCTGGCGGGGCAACAGGTCTTCGCCGGCGAGAGCACACGCCTGGCCTACATGACGGACGAAGCGGTGGAAGGACGGGACGCGTTCCTGGGCAAGCGCTCCCCCGACTGGACGTCCTTTCCCTGGTACTTCTAGATCCCTGCTGGGCTCCCCTCGGCGCCCGGACCGTCGTCTCCGGGTTGTCGTCGCAGCAGGGCCCGGGGCGTACCGTTAGCAGCGCAGATCCAGAACCGACAGCTGCGGAAGGCTCCACACTCATGCGACGTGCACTCGTGACCATGCTGGCCGTGCCAGCTCTGTTGTTGTCCGCGTGCGGATCCGACGACGAGCAGAGTGCCGAGGAGTCCTCCAGCCAGCAGGAAGGCGAGTCGCAGCAGACGAGCGAGGGGCCGACTGAGTCCGCGCAAGCCACGCAGGAGCCGACCGACGCGCAGCAGAGCACCGAGGAGCCCTCCGACGCCGCCGAGTCCACCGCCGGTAAGCCCGAGGGCGGCGCGGCCGGGAAAGCCGCTGCCGCCCGGACCAAGGAGTTCATGGTGGCCCTGGTCAACGCCGACCCGAACATCTGTCAGCTGATCATGAACTTTGAGGGCGGGGAGCCGATGAAGGATTCCCCGCAGGACCTCAAGGTCTGCAAGGAGGTGCTGCCCTCGACCCTCGAAGGCGTTGTCAGCCCGGAGGAGGCCGACGTCATCGACGTGATCGAGGTGAACGGAGCCGACGTGAAGGGCGACACCGCGACGGTGGACAGTGACAACTTCGCCGACGTGTTCGCCCAAGGCTTCGGCGACCAGGAGATCAAGCTGAAGAAGGTCAAGAACGAGTGGTACGTCGACCTGGACAACAGCTTCCAGGGCACCACCGGCTGAGCCCCCGTCCATTGTCCTCACTGCCCTGCCACACCCTGACGAGGTGAGCATCCCCGGCACAGCGATCGCTGCGCTCGATGTCGCGGGGCTACCCGGGTCGCAGGTGAGCGCCACGGTCGATGACGCGGTGGCCACCGACCGCAGTGTGCTCGTCCCCACCTCGGGCTACTCCGGACGACCCAAGCGAGTGCTGCTCTCGATGGCCGCCCTGACCGCCTCGGCCCAGGCCACGATGACCGCGCTCGGGGGTGGTGGCCAGTGGGTGGCCGCGCTGAGCCCGGAGCGCATCGGTGGGCTCCAGGTCTACGTCCGCTCCGCCCTGTCTGGGATCCCAGCGGTTGCGGTGGCCGGCGACACCAGCTTCGGTGTGTGCTCCTTCGTCGCCGCGGTCGCGGCCCTGCGCTCCGATGGCCGCCGGTATGTCGCGCTGGTGCCCACCCAGGTGTACCGGTTGCTGGCCGAGCCGGCCGGGCGCGAAGCGCTGGCGAGCTTCGACCGGGTGCTCATCGGCGGAGCCCCGCTGCCGGCGGCGGCCGTGACGGGGCTCGGCGCCGCAGGGGTCCGGTGGACGCAGACCTACGGGATGACCGAGACCGCGGGAGGGTGCCTCTACGACGGGACCCCGCTGCCCGGGGTGCAGGTGCGCCTGGAGTCGCAGGCCGAGGTGGGGCGAATCCAGCTCAGCGGGCCGATGCTGGCCCGCGGCTACCACCAGGAGCCGCAGCTGACCGAGGAGGCCTTCCTGACCGAGGCGGGCCGCCGCTGGTTTCGCACCGGCGATCTGGGGCGCTACGACCCGATCCGCCAGCGTTGGCAGGTTCTGGGGCGAGCCGATGATGTCGTCAACACCGGTGGGCACAAGGTGCACCCCGACGACGTGGTCTCGGCACTGTCCGACCTGCCGGGGGTCGACGACGCGGCCGTGGTGGGGGTGCCCGACGCGCACTGGGGTGAGCGCGTGGTGGCCCTCCTGGTGCCCGCGACCGACGGCTCCTCCACCGATGTCGAGGATCCCACCGGCTGGGTTCGATCCCGGTTGTATGCGGTGCTGCCCCCCTACGCGATACCGGCCCAGGTGCGCTGGGCCCCCACCCTGCCGAGGCTGGCCGGCGGCAAGGTGGACACGGCCGGGGTGAGGGCAGCCTTCATCCAGGAAGGTGAGAGACTATGAAATCCCAGTTCCGTCGTCCCGAGGTCACCAGTGCTCCGCTTCTTGGTCGCTATCGCACTCTTGGCGTTCACCGTGTACTGCGTCGTTGATGTCTTGCGGACCGACGGCGAACGCATCCGGCATCTCCCGAAGTTCGCCTGGGTGACCCTGACGCTTCTGTTTACCCCGGCGGGCGGGATCGCCTGGCTCATCGCCGGCCGTCCGAAGGGGCTGCTGGAGCGCGGGGGTGGCCAACAGCGCGGACCGCGCGGACCCGACGACGACCCCGACTTCCTGCGAGGCATCTGAGTCGATGGCTGACGTCGCTCAATGGGTCGCTGGGGCGCGACCGCGGACCTTCTCGGCCGCCGTGGCGCCGGTCTGCGTCGGGACCGGTGCGGCATACCTGCAGGACGCAGCCAACTTCGGGATGGCCCTGCTCGCTCTCGTCGTGGCCTTGAGCCTCCAGGTCGGGGTGAACTACGCCAACGACTACTCCGACGGCGTGCGCGGCACCGACGCGACCCGGGTCGGTCCGGTCCGACTGGTGGGCCAGGGACTGGCCGACCCCTCCTCGGTGAAGGCGGCCGCGCTGCTGTCGCTGGGCACCGCCGCCGTCGTAGGCCTGGCGCTCGTGGCCCTGGCCAACGC
>JBAUJO010000174.1:0-11723 GCA_049683875.1 Ornithinimicrobium sp. | reverse complement strand
CCACTCCCCCGACCCGCTGCCCCCGCTCGGAGGGCTCGGCGGGGCGGTGGGCGCCGGGCGCCTCGGCCGAGCGGCGGGCCATGACCTCGCTGATCACGGGGTCGACCAGCGACTCCAGCGACGCGGTGTTCGCCCTGATCCAGCCGGGGCGGTCGACCACCATGGCGGTCGCGGCATCGGGCGGAGCGTTCAGTCGGCTGGTGCGGGCGACCGGCTCGACGGCCGCGGCGGCACTGGCCCTGATCTGGGCCACCGCGTCCTTGATCTCGATGCGTGTGGCCTTGGGCCCCGACGGGACGAGCCGACCAGCGGAGGCCGAGGCGAAGTCCCAGTCGATGTGCCCCCGGGAGGTGGAGGCCGTGACCTGCTCGGGCGCATCACCGGAGGGCGCGGTGCGCGGCTGCGGTGATGTCGCGCGGGCGGTTCGGAACAGTCGGCTCATGCCCCCAACGTAAGCCCTGGGAAGTCAGCAGCCGCAGGACACCAGACGCGAGACAAGAGCATCGATCGCCGCTCGCGCCTCGAGCTCGGCCGGTCCGGAGCCGATGTCGCCTGCGGTCAGGGCGAAGACCAGCAGACGGCCATCGCGCGTGGTGAACGTGCCGGCCAGCGAGGTCACCTGCGGCAACGACCCGGTCTTGGCTCGGACCACCCCGCGGGCCCGTTGTGCGGCATCGGCGCCGAAGCGGTCGACCAAGGTGCCGCTGTAGCCGGCGATCGGCAGGCCGGTCAGCACCGACTGCAGCCCGGGGTGGCGACCACTCGCGCCGGCAACGAGCACGTCGGCGACCAACCGCATCGGCAGGCGTGTCCCGTCGGAGAGCCCAGAGGTGTCCGCCAGGGTCGCACCGCTGGTGTCGATGTCGTAGGTCTGGTTCACCGTGTCCAGCACCCAGGCGTTCACCGCGTCCTGTTCGGGGGAGGCGCCGTCGGCCACGGCCGCCTGTCTGGCCAGCTGTTCGACCATCGCGTTGTCGCTCGTCGCCAGGGCCACGGTGAGCACATCGCGCAGCGGCGCCGAGGTGACCTCTCCCAGCACCGCAGCGGACTCGGGCGCCTTCCCCCGCTTGATATCGCCATCGGCCACCTCCACGCCCTCCTCGACCAGGCTGGCCCGGAAGCTCTCGGCCGCAGCCATGGCCGGGTCGGCGGGTGCAGGATCACCGGGCAGGGCACGGTCGGTCTCCAGCGCCAGCATGGAGATCCGTCCCGCGTAGCCATTGTCCAGCCAGAAGGCCGTCCAGTCGGGTGCGGCTCGAGATCCTCCGACGTAGGACAGGTCCAGCGCCACCGTGACCGGTCCGGAGACCTTCTCCTGCCGAAGCGATCGTGCGGTCTGTCGGGCGAGGTCGGCCAAGCCCGCTTTCCCTGCCACCGCCCTCGGGTTGCCGCGGCCGGCCGACAGCAGCTGGTCCCCACCGGCGACCAGGACGACGCGGTCGGACTCCGCCCCCTGAACGGTTGCGGTGGCAAAGGTGTGGTCGGGGGGCAGTGCCGCCATGATCGCTGCACCGGTGACGACCTTGGTGATCGAGGCCGGCTCCAACGCAGTTTCGCCACGGAAGGCGGTCAACGTCTCACCGGTCAGCGCGTCCCGCACCACCAGCGAGCGTTTGGCCTTGGCCCCTAGCGACCGGGAGTTCCACGGCCCCAGCACACGGGCGCGGACGGCAGAGCCGTCCGGCACTGTGCCTTGGCTGGCCGGGCTGAGGGCGTAGTCCACCACCGAGGGCAGCTCGGGGCGCACCGCTGCGGCGGCGCTCACGCGACCGTCGCGACCCTCGGGGGCGGCAGGGGCGTCCGTCGTCGCCGGAGCGCTGGTCGACATGGCAGCGATGACGAGCGTGGCGCCGAGAGCGACGGCGACTCGGGCGCGCAGGCGCCGTCGCCGATACCGTCCCATGCTGTATCCCTTCCTCGCCGTGGCGCGCGTCACCTGCTAGGCAGCGTAGGCGAGGGGAGGTAGGCCGGGGTCCACGGAGCCCTCGCCGGGGGGACGGGGGTGTGACATTCTTTCGGAATGCGCTTCGACGTCACCATCGAAATCCCTCAAGGCAGCCGCAACAAGTACGAGGTTGACCACGAGACGGGGCGGATTCGGCTGGACCGGATGCTGTTCACCTCGACGCGGTATCCGGCGGACTACGGCTACATCGAGGAGACGCTCGGGGAGGACGGCGACCCCCTCGACGCGCTGGTCCTGCTGGACGAGCCCACTTGGCCGGGCTGCCTGGTCCAAGCACGGCCGATCGGGATGTTCCGGATGCGCGACGAGGCCGGTGGCGACGACAAGGTCATCTGTATGCCGGCCGGGGACCCCCGCAAGGACGACATCGTGGACCTCAAGGACGTCGGGGAGCACACGCTGCTGGAGATCCAGCACTTCTTCGAGGTGTACAAGGCGCTCGAGCCCGACAAGTCGGTGGAAGCCTCACACTGGGTCGGCCGCGAGGAGGCCGAGGAGTGCTACCGCGAGGCGGTGGAGCGCGCCAAGCGCGAGGGCACCACCACCCGGCGGTGGCCCGGACCGCCCCACTGAGTCGCCGGTTCGACGCTTCACGGCCCGCGGCACCGGCTTCACAGTTCGCCTAGTCTTCGACGCGTGCACCCCGAGACGAGCGAGATCAGCCGGCATATCGCCAGAGCGCTCGAGGCCAAGACCAAGCCACCGAGGTCGCTGGGCCGCATCGAGGACATTGCGGTCGAGCTGGGTGTGGCGCAGGGCACCGAGCACCCATGCGTGGACCCGGCGGGCATCCTCGTCTTCGCCGGCGACCACGGTGTGGCCACTGACGGAGTCAGCGCCTATCCATGTGAGGTCACCGCTCAGATGTGTGCGAACTTCGTCGACGGCGGGGCCGCGGTCTCGGTGCTTGCGACCAGCGTGAAAGCACGGCTGACCGTGGTCGACGTCGGCGTCGCTGCGGACGTCAGCGGCGTCGGCGGGCTGGTCCACGCCAAGGTGGCCCACGGCACGGCGAACATGCGGTACGGACCCGCCATGTCACCCGAGCAGACTCAGCGAGCCTGTGACGTGGGGCGGCAGGCAGCCGAGCAGGCGGTCGAAGAAGGAGCGCGGTGCCTCGCGCTGGGTGAGATGGGTATCGGCAACACCACCTCGGCGGCGGTCCTGACTGCGCTGCTGTGCGGTCGCCCGGCCGAGGAGGTGACCGGTCGCGGCACCGGTGTGGCGTCCTCGGCACTGACGGCGAAGCGACGGGTGGTTGCCGACGTCGTCGAGCGGGTCGGACCGATGGACGCCGGGCCACAGGAGTGCCTGCGCCAGGCCGGTGGGCTCGAGGTCGCCGCGTTGGTCGGGGCGATGCTGGCCGCCCCACCGCTGCGGGTTCCGGTGCTCGTGGACGGGTTCATCGTCACCGCAGCCGCGCTCGTGGCGTGCGGTGTCGACCCCGAAGTGCGCAACCAGCTGATCTTCGCTCACCGTTCCACCGAGCCAGGTCACGTGGTCGCGCTCCAAGCGCTGCAGGCCGAGCCTCTGCTGAACCTCGGCCTGGCGCTGGGTGAAGGGTCGGGCTCCGCGCTGGCCCTGCCGTTGTTGCGCGCGGCGTGCGACATCCTGTCGGGGATGGCGACCTTCGCCGGGGCGGGAATCTCCGAGGCCTCCACATGATGACGGGGCGCATCGGGCCGGCACGCTCGGCCGCGACGGCGCTGACCTTCCTGACCCGCTTCCCGGTGGCCCGATGGTCGGGGAGTGAGCCCGACCACTTGTCGCGATCTACGCCGTGGTTCCCCGTGGTCGGGCTGATGGTCGGCTCGTTGGTCAGCGCCGCCTTGTTGCTCGTGGGTGTCGTGGGGCCGGTATGGGCGGCCAGCCTGGCTGCCATCGTGACCGGTCTGGCGGTCACCGGGGCACTGCACGAGGACGGTCTGGCCGATGTCGCCGACAGCGCCGGCGCCTTCACGGTGAAGCAGAAGCTCGCCGTCATGCGCGACAGCCGGGTGGGGACCTACGGCGTCCTGGCTCTGCTGATCGTGCTCATGGTGCGGTTCGCGTCGCTGTCGGCCTTCGCGGGCGCGGGCTGGCCCGTGGTGGCCGGGGTCGTCGTGACGGCCCACGTCCTGGCGCGCTGGAGCAGTGTGGCCCTGATGGCGTGGCAACCGTACGCCCGCCCGGACTCGCCCAACGGGCGCGTAGCTGCCGGCGTGGGCACCTTCCAGGCGAGCTGGGCGTCTGTCGTGGCAGCCGCATGGGTGCTGATCGCACTGACCCTGGTCGGGCCGTGGTGGGTTGTGGTCGTGCCGGTTGCGCTAGCCGCCGTCGGCCTTTCCGGATGGTGGTTCCGCCGCAGCTTCGGAGGCATCACCGGGGACTGCCTCGGTGCGACGAACATCGGCGTTGAGCTCTCAGTGCTGCTACTTGGTGCACTGATGTGGAGCTGACGTCAGCATCCCGGCGGCCGAGCGCCTCAGCCAGTGCCGACCGACGCAATCTGCTGCAGCCGATGGACCCCGAGCCGGACGCAAGGCTGGGAGCCGCCTACCGGAATCGAACCGGTGACCTATTCATTACGAGTGAATCGCTCTACCGACTGAGCTAAGGCGGCGTGCGCCCCTCAGGCGCCACGGAAGGCTAACCGACCGACGGCATACGGAGCGAATCGCTCACGCTCAGTTGGTCTGCACCAGCCGCGCATAGGCCACGACGTTGTCGCGATAGCTCTGGGCCTCGTCGTCCCAGTCTCCGCCGCAGGTCACGAGCCGAAGGGTTGGGCTGGTGCTGGAGTACACGCGCGCGGTAGGCAGCTTCGCTTTGGGGTAGGCGGCGACATGCCGCACCTCGAAGACCAGCTCGCTGCCATCGGCACGGTCGACGTAGACCTCAGCACCCTCGGGGAGCAGCGCCAGGTTGTAGAAGACACCCGGCCCATCCCTGGAGTCCACGTGGCCGGTGAACACCGCCGCGCCGGGCAGACCAGGGGTCGTGCCTTCCTCGAACCACCCGATCTCGTCAGCGGACGGCGGCACCTCGAGGGCACCTCGTGAGTCCAGCCCCAGTCTGTCCACAGCGATGTCGATGCCCAGCCACGGCACGCGAAGACGCTCCGGGGGGGCGGCCTTGACCGGCGCTGGTTGAGCCCGTCGCTCCGCTCGGTCTCGCACCGCTTCGGCTCGCTCGGCAGCCTTGTTCACGGCGGAGGACGATGCACCCGTCGGCACCTCACGCGGCACCGAGGCCGTCGCGGAGGAGGTGCCGGCCGGAGCTTCCTCCACTCGCTGGCTCGGACTTCTGCCCTGCGCAGCCGCATCCTGCGCGCTGGCCACCTGCGGGACCTGCGGCGGTGGGGACTGTTGAGCTGCCGCAGCCAGGCCGAGACATACGGCCCCGATCACCGCGAGCACGGCCGCGGCCGCCACCCCCCAACGGGAGCGGCGACCGCGGACGGCGCGTTGCGTCACGCCTGTTGACCCCTGCGGCGCGAGTAGGCCAGCACGCCACCGGCAGCCACGAGACTGCCGAGACCGGCGACGATCAGCGCGGAGTTCTCGGGCCCGTTGGTCCCGCCCAGACCGCTGGACACGCCACCGTCACCCGCCAGGCTCAACGTCCCGCACAGCGCGGGGTGGGTCGCCTCGGCCGGCAGGTTGGGGTCGAGCTCGCTCGGTCCGGCTGCATCCAGGTCGTACTCGCCGTTGCCGTTGGCATCGATGCCATGCACCACCACGGCGGTGTCACCGAGGTCTTCTGCAGCGTCATAGCCGTCAGGCACGCTGAACGTCCGGTTGTAAACCTCCGTGCCACCGGGTGCGGTGGGGAAGCGGTCCACAGCCAGGCCGCTGTCCGGCCCGGCGTCGCCCTCGGTCGTCAGCGAGGCGACGATGGAGCCGTAGAACGGAACTCCCTCCGGAGTGCTGATCAGGCCGTTGCCATTGGCATCGGCGCTGGAGTCCGGGCAGACCGCGGACTCGCCCTCCGGGTAGTGGAAGTGCTGAGCGTGCGGCTGGTCGGCGACCAGCCCCTGCGCGTCGATCTTGACAGTGAGCTGATCGCCCTCCAAGGTGACCGTCGCGGTTCCGGTCGCCCCCGAGCTGTTGAGCTCACCGAGGTCCGCGACGTAGGTTTCTGAGTCGGACTGTGCCAAAGCAGCCGCTGGGAAAATCAACGGCAGGGCCAGAACGCTGGCGGCAGCCAATGTCTTCTTCATGGGAGTCCTTTCGAGGAACCGAGCGCGCTCCATTAGCGCTGCGACTCGGATCAGATGCAAAACTAACCTTTTCCGATCGAAGAAGAAATGATCTTTAACAAAAGATGACCTGCTTGACCTGTTATAGACCTGACGTCGTTTGGCAACGGGCCCAACCAGTTCCGTGCTCAGAATCACGCTGCCACGAGCGGTTCGTCGAAGTATCTCGACCGTCGGGGTGCCCGCGCGCGATAACACGAACCCCACCCGCCCGCATCAGCAGTCTTTTCCGTCCTGCGGCACATCTCCGTCCAACAGATAAGCGTCCACCGTGTCGTCAATACAGCTATTAGAGCGCCCGTACGCCGTGTGACCCTCGCCGTCATATGACAACAGGACCCCGGAGTCCAGGGTGTCGGCGAGGATCTCGGCCCACTCGTACGGCGTGGCGGGGTCGCCGGTGGTGCCGATCACCAGGATCGGAGCCGCCCCAGCAGCGTCGTAGCTGTCCAGGGTCTGCGTGGCCTCCTCCGGCCAGTCGGCGCACGCACCCTCACCCCCCAGGTAGCGGCCGAACGTCGGCGCGACCTCCTCGAACTCCGCCCTCATCTCCTCCTCGGTCTGCCCGTCCTCCTGCGCGGGACGGTCCAGACAGTTCACGGCGTAGATCGCCTGCTGACCGTTTCCTTCGTAGTTGCCCTCGGCGTCACGGTTGGCGTAGAGGTTCGCCAGGAACTGCAGGGTCGTCCCGTCGCCCTCGAAGGCACTTTCAAGGGCCTCGGTGAGCACGCTCCACGCGTTCTCGTCGTACATCGCCACGATGATCCCGAGCAACGCCCAACCCTCGGTGAGCTCGGTGTTCGCATCTCCGCTGACCGGAAGCGGGTTGGCGTCGACGTCGTTCAGGAACTCGGTCATCCGCTCCATGCCGGCATCGACGCTGTCACCGAGGGGGCAGCCCCCGCCATCGATGCAGTCCTTGACGTAGCTGCGCGCCGCCTGCTCGAAGCCCTCCGCCTGGCCCAGGTTCAACTCCGGTTCACTCAGCTCGGGGGCGATCGCCCCGTCCAGCACCAGCCTGCCTACCTTGTCGGGGAACAGCTCGGCGTAGGTCGCGCCGAGGAAGGTGCCGTAGGAGGCACCCAGGTAGTCCAGCTCGCCTTCCCCCAAGACGGCGCGCAGCACGTCCATGTCCTTGGCTGCCTCCACGGTCGAGACGTGACCGAGCAGGTCGGGAGCCGCTTCTTCGCACGCGTTGACGAAGTCCTCCACGAGCTGGTCGCTGGCCTCTTCCTCGGCGGCATCGTCGGGGCTGGGGTCAGCGCCGAGGAACTCATCCATCTGATCGTCGTCGAAGCAGACGATGGGCGCTGACTCCGCGACGCCTCGCGGGTCGAAACCGACGATGTCGTACGCCTGAGCGACCTCCGGCGAGACCACCAATGACCCCAGACGGGCATACTCCACACCCGAGGCACCGGGGCCTCCGGGGTTGACCAGCAGGCTGCCCTGCCGAGCGTCGGCGTCCTCGGCGGGGACCCGGATCACGGCCAGCTCGATCGAGCCGTCCCGGGGGTTCTCGTAGTCGATGGGCACGGTGAGCCGGGCACACTGGCCACCTTCACAGTCACTCCAGGAGAGCTGCTGGGAGTAGAACTCTCCCAGCCCCTCGGGGACGTCCTGCTGGGATGCGGTGGCGCCCGACTCGCCCGAGTCGTCAGTGCCGGACTGCGAGCCTTCGCTGCCCGACGAGCTGTCGTCCGACGGTGCGTTGTCACAGGCGGACAGCCCGAGCACCCCCAGCAGGGTGGCGAGGGCAGCCAGCGCTGCGAACCGAGCTCGGGCCCGGCCCAGCCCACCTGGTGTCATGGATGTCTGCACCACACCGTCCTTCCCTCGGGTCACGTCCGGGCACCTACGGGCGAGCGCGGCAGGACCAGAGCGACCATCATCGCCTCGATCACCAACAACGGCGCGCCGTTGGCGACCAGCCGGGCCCTGGCCAGCGAGATGGCCTCCAAGGCGACCAGCAGCTCCTCGGGGCTTCTGCTCCGGGCCACCTCGCGCACCATGTCGAGCTCGCTGGCGTTGACCGCTTCGACAGCGGCGCCGGTGCCGAGCACGAGCGCGTCCCGATAGACCGAGGCCAGATCGGTCAGCGCAGCGTCAATGCTGTCATGTTGCCGGCGTCGCGCCACGCGCTTCTGCTCATCCTCGAGCTGTTTCAGATGAGCGCGCACCGCCGTTGGCTGGCTGCGCGCGGCGGGGTCAGCCCCCAGCTGCCGTAGTACCTCGGCCCGCGCGTTGGCAGCGTCGTCGCCGGTGACCTGCTCGGCTGCGGCGGCAGCCTCCTGCACCACCGAAGCGGCAGCAGCCAGCGCCTGGCCCACGCCGGTCAAGGTCATCGGGATCCCAGTCACCCACCGACGCCGCGAGCGAGCGGTCTCGTCCGTGGCCAGCCGCTTCGCCACGCCCACATGGCTTTGCGCAGCCCGTGCTGCGTAGTGGGCCATCGACGGTTCGATGCCGTCACGACGCACCAGCAGGTCGGCCACGGCGTCGACGGCGGGGGTCCCCAGCCGCAAGTGCCGACACCGGCTGCGCACAGTCACGATCAGGTCGTCCAGCGTTGGCGCGCACAGCAGCCACACCGTCCGCGGGGGCGGCTCTTCGAGCGTCCGCAGCAGGGCGTCGGCCGCCTGTTCGTTGAGCCGGTCGGCGTCCTCGACCACGAGGATCCGCCACCGTCCCAACACCGGACGCGACGCGGCGGCCAGCGCCAGCTCTCGCGCACGCTCCACCCGGATGAAGGTCTCCGAGGTCGCCACCACGGTCACGTCCGGGTGGCTGCCCAGCATGGTCGTGTGACACCCCGAACACACCCCACACCCGGGATGGGCGACGTCCTGGCACTGCAGGGCAGCCGCGAAGGCGCGGGCAGCGATCGAGCGACCCGAACCCGGAGGCCCGGTGAACAGCCACGAGTGCGTCATCGCCTCCGGGCGCCGTGAGGCGGCCGTCAGCACCTGGCGCACCCGGTCCTGACCGACCAGCTGGTCGAAGACACTCACGAGGGCTCCGCTTGGGCCAACGCCAGCAGGTCGGCCACGCGCGTGGTCACCGCCTCGTGCACCGACTCCACGCTCTGGTCGGCGTCGAGGCGGAGATAGCGCTGTGGGTGAAGGCTCGCGAGCTCGATGAAACCCTGTCGCACGCGCTCATGGAAGGCGTCCGCCTCTGCCTCCACCCGGTCGGGCTTGCCCGACCGGCGCGCGCGCCCGCGCGCCGGCTCGATGTCCAGCAGGACGGTCAGATCGGGCCACAGCGCGTCGGTGGCCCACATCGACAGAGAGCGGATGTCGGTGGCGTCCAGATCGCGGGCCACCCCTTGGTAGGCGATGGAGGAGTCGACGTACCGGTCGCAGAGCACGACGGCTCCTCGTTGCAGCGCCGGCCGCACCACGGTCGCCACGTGCTGAGCACGGTCGGCGGCGAAGAGCAGCGCCTCGGCACGCGGTTCGACGTCGTCGCCGTCCAGCAGGACTCCTCGGATGGCCTCGCCCACGTGGGTGCCGCCCGGCTCCAGCGTGGTGAGCACCTCGTGTCCGGTCGCCGTCAGCCGCTCGCCCAGCAGCCGCAGCTGGGTGGACTTGCCCGCACCGTCGCCACCTTCGAAGACCAGGAAGGTCCCCGCATACCCATGCCCGGTAGGCGACGATGGCGGCACCAGGGGCATGGGTACGCAGCCTAGGGGACGAGCCTGTCAGCCCTCCTGTCGGTGGGCGTTGGCCTGCACGGCGTCGCGGACGAAACGCGCCAGCCCCTCGGTGTGCTCCTCGTAGGTGGCCGAGAACCGCGGGTCATCGACGTACATCTGTGCGATGCTCGCGTGCATCTGCGGTGGGCAGTCGTAGAACCATCGGGTGATGTGCTGACGAGCGCGTTCGGCAACGGCAACGGCCTGCTCGCCGGTCGCGGGCTCCCCCGCGCTCAGCAATGCCGCGTAGGCGTCGTTGATCTCGTCGGTCTCGGTCTTGACCTGCTGCCACTGCTCCTTCGTGTAGTGCTTGGTGCGCTCGCGCGACTGGGCCCACGCGTCGGTGTCTCCCCAGCGCTGCTCGGCCTCGGCGGCGTACTCGTCGCTGAACGAGTCCCCGAAGATCTCGCGCTGCTCTTCCTTGGTGATCTGATGTCCGTTCACTTCTGCCTCCATGGCTCGATCCAGTGCGTCGGCCAGAGAGCCGAGCTCGCTGATCCGCTGACTGACCGCCTCGCGCTGACGTCGCAGATGGCTCAACGAGTCCGCGTCGGACTCTAGGGCCGAGGCCACCTGCTCCAAGCTGAACCCGAGCCGCCGGTAGGCGACGATCTGGCGCAGTCGTCGCAGGTCGGAACCGGTGTAGAGCCGGTAGCCGGACAGGCTGCGCTCCGAGGGTAGGAGCAGGCCGATCTCGTCGTAGTGGTGCAAAGTGCGCACCGTCACTCCGAACTCGGAGGCCACCTGACCCACGGTGAGCATCTGTCCGCCTCGCCTCTGTCGGTGTTCCTGCGTTGCGATCATGCGCCCCACGATGAACACTCACCTCGCGTGAGGGTCAAGCCGGCAGCGAGTTCACCTCGGTGCGCAGCTTCTCCATCTTCGTCAACATCTCTTCCCAAACACCCGATAGCCCATCAGGTCAGCGTCCCCTGTCCACGCAATGACTCGAAGATCAGGGCGCTCTCGGCGTGCAGCACGCCCGGTCGGCTGGTCAGGTGGTCCAGGACGAAGTCACGCAGCGCGTCGGCGGACTCGGCCGCGACCAGGACGAGGTAGTCGTTGGCCCCGGCCACGTGGTACGCCGCGCGCACTCCCGGGAGCAACGGCACCTCGTCGCGGAACTGTTCGAAGTGGCTGCGCCGGTGCCCGCCGAACCGCACGGCGATCATGGCCTCGACCGGCCGCCCCACCGCGTGCGGATCGATGTCGGCGTGGATCCCCCGGATGACACCGCGTTCGCGCAGCGAGCGCACCCGCACCAGGCAGGTCGACTCTGCGATGCCCGCCTCGCGCGCCAGCATGGCGTTCGAGGCGCGCCCGTCGGCTTCGAGCAGCCGCACCAGAGCACGATCGGTCTCGTCCAACGCAGGGAGGTCGGACTTGGGGACATTCTTCGCCATGGTCGTCAGGATAGCGGCAGCACGACGAAGATTCTGCGTCACTTTCGGGCCTACGGTCGGCCGGGTTCGGACGTGCTGCACCACAGGGCTGCTCGTTCCAGGTGCTTCAGGAGAGCGGCCAGCCAGTGGCGAGGACGCCCATGACGAAAGAGAACGCGACGCATCCGGCGCAGATCGCCGCGGTCAGGAAGGCACTGGCCAGCAGCGTCCGCAGCCCGTCCGACCTCCGACGATGCGACCGCTGCGGGCCGTAGAGCAAAGCGGCCGTCAGCCTCTCACGGCGCACCGCGGTGGCATCGATCAGCCGGTCGTCGTAGTCGTAGGCCATCATCGTCGCCCTTACACATGTCTGGTCGTTGCGGCCATCGGAGTCTAGGGTCGTTCGCGGGGACGGTGGCGGGGGTTGGGGAGGAAGGA
>JBAUJO010000173.1:0-24924 GCA_049683875.1 Ornithinimicrobium sp. | reverse complement strand
GCCTTGGCCCGCGCCAGCAGCAACGCGACATCTCGCGCCGCCAGCGGACCGCGCTGGGCCCGGGCTCGGGCGAGGGCGGCATCCTCGTCGACCCCGGAGACGACGACGCGGGGGCGGATGCCCGCCCGGTGCAGAGTGTCGAGCCGGGCGGGGGACGCCGAGGCGAGGACCAGGGCGCTCACCGGCTCAACCTACCCCTGACCCGCCGACCTGCGGCCGAGTGCCCCCTCTTACTCTGGATGGACACCAGCGCGACAGGACCTGGTCACCAGGGTCCGTCGTCGCATCCAGGCACCGCACCGAAGGAGATCGGCATGACGATGCAGGACGAGCAGGGCACCAACGAAGACAAGAGCTGGACCGACCTCGGACAGGACCTGTGGGCCTATCTGACCGGCCGGGGCGCGGCGATCAACTACAGCTTCGTCGACATGGCGGTGGAGGTCCCCCGCGACACCGGGCCGGAGGCTCCTCGGGCCACGTGGAAGCTGAACGGCACCTTAAGGATCACCACCAGTGACGAAGAGAGCGCCGGGTCCGACCCGCTGAGGGACTGACCACCAGTGGTTCATCGCTTCAACATCGACGCTGACCTGGAGTTCTCGATCTCCACGCCGGGCTCCGATGGCCAGGACGGTGAGCACGTGTCCGGTACGGTCGTCGGGCGTGGGCGCCATATCGAGGTGCGCAGCGACGGTGTTGGGGCGATGTCCTCCGGGGCTTCTCTGGGACAGGCGCGGGCGATGGCCGCGGAGCTGGCCCGCTGGGGGCTGACCGTGAGCGTGGTCGGCCCCGAAGGCCCCGTGGTCACCGTGGGAGACGTCGAGGGGAACCGTTTCGCCCGGCTGTTGACACGCTCGAAGCACATCCGCATCGACGACTGGCGCCAGGCGGCTGCCCTGCGCGGAGGGTCCGGCGGTGGCGGTTCCTCCCGCGGCTCCGGGTTACCGCCGGGCACGCCGTGGCCCCCCGCCCCGACCTTCCGGTGGTCTCGACGTCCGCTGACCACCACCCACGACCCGGATGGCGGTGGGCACCCCCGTCTGGTGATGGCGATGGGGGAACATGCTCAGGATGGCCAGGCACGGCGTGTCTTCTCCCTGGTGCCCCGCGGGGCACGCATCGGCAGTGCCGAGGACAGCGACCTTCGCCTCGATGGCGTGGACCCCCTGCAGGCCCGGGTGCGCCGCGACCCGAACGACGAGTACGTGCTGGTCGCGATGGGGGAGCAGACACCGACGAAGTTCAACGGATCACCGCTGGCGCCGGGGGATGAACGGGTGCTGCGCACCGGCTCGCGGATGCAGCTGGGGGAATGGACGATGACCTACACCCGCGAGGAGTACGCCGACCACGGCAGGCCCTATGGTGGCCGCGCGGGTGGGGAGTTCGCCCGGCAGCGCCAACAGCCGCCGCCCTCCACGAAGTAGCGGGTCTGGTGGGCAGCTCTGGTCATCCGGTGAGGTTGTCGACGTAGCACCACCGCCACGCCTCGCCCTCCTCGAAGCTCTCCATCACCGGGTGCCCGGTCTGCCGGTAGTGCTTCGTCGCGTGCACCTGGGCGGAGGAGTCGCAGCAACCGACGTACCCGCACGTCAGACACTTGCGCAGGTGGACCGGCACACTTCCGATCTCGCGGCAGCCCACGCACTCGGGGGCGACGGCCTTGGTGTGCTCCGGTGCCTGTGACAGATGGCTGCATCCGCCTTCCAGGCCCACGGGGGGCCGGACGTCGGTATGCCGTTCACCGTCCACCCTGTCGGCGTCGAAGCCTTCGAGCACGGCTTCTTCGACGTCCAGCTGCTGCAGGACCTCGGCCATGAGGTCGTGCTCGGCCGAGCCGTCGTCGCGCAACCGAACCAGCTCGTCGCGCTCCGCAGCGATCATCGCCATCCGGACCCTGCGGTAGGCATCGCTCGGAGTCTCCTCGATGTCCACGCCGCGCGGCCCCACACGCTCCCAGGACTGGTTGGTCCGACGCTGGGCCTCCTCACGTAGCTGACGCAACAGCTCCTGCGACTCGTGGCGGTGGCGGTCCAGCTCGGCCAGGCCGGCGCCGACCGCGTGCTCGGTGAGCACCGCCTGTTGGAGGGCGTCCTCACGGGCATCGGGGCCCTGGACCTTCAGCACGCGGGCCAGCCACGGCAGGGTGAGCCCCTGCAGGATGAGGGTGCCGATCGCCACGACCATGGCGATGAAGATGATCGCCTGCTGTTCGGGTGCGCTCGCGGGGACGAGGAACGCCGCCGCCAGCGTGACCACTCCGCGCATTCCTGCCCAGGAGATCAGCGCCAGCTCCTTGGGCGGGAGGCCGGAGCCGCGGGAGCGGCGCGAGAGCAGCCACCGGCTGGGAAAGACCCACAGGGGGCGCAGCAGCACCACCACGACGAGGATCACGCCCGCCGCCACCATCACGCGGGTCAGGGACATGCTGTCGTTCTGGGTGGTGGTCACGATGTCGCGCATCTGCAGGCCGATCATCAAGAACACCGCGCTCTCCCCGATGAACTGCACGCTGGCCCAGTTCATCCGCTCCGAGAGGCGGGAGCGGGCGTCCTGCAGCTGCAGCGCCCGGTGGCCGAGGACCAGCCCGGCGGTCACGACGGCGAGCACTCCGGAGGCTCCCAGAGCCTCGGCCGGCAGGAAGGCCAGGAACGGGATCGTGAACGACAGTGCCGTGTCCAGCTCCGGGCCCAGCCGTCGGCGCCGCAGCACGGAGGCGCCGAAGGCCACCGCGGAGCCGATGCTGAGGCCGCCGAGCACCGCCCAGACGAAGCTCAGGGCCACCGTCCAGCTGCTGACCTCGTCGGTGGCCGAGGCGACGAGTCCGTGCTCAGCACCCAGACCGGCCACGGCCAACCCGGTGCGCAGCGCCACGAGGGCGGTCGCGTCGTTGAGCAGCGACTCGCCCTCCAGGATGGTCACGATGCGCCGCGGCATTCCCACCTTGCGGGCTACGGTCGTGGCCGCCACGGCGTCCGGGGGGGCCACGATGGCCCCCAACGCGAAGGCCAGCCCGTAGGAGATGGGCAGCAGCGCGTGCGCGACGACCGCCACGCCCAGGGCAGTGAAGAGCACCAGCCCCACCGACAGGGACAGGATCGCCGCGCGGTGCCGAGAGAAGTCCACCAACGAGGTCCGGATCGCGGCGGCGTACAGCAGGGGAGGCAGCAACCCGAAGAGCACGATGTCGGAGGTCAGGCGCACCGACGGGATGAACGGCAGATAGGAGCCGATCACCCCTACGACCAGCAGCACGACCGGGCCGTTCCATCCACGCCGCTCTGCCGTGCCGGCCACCAACACGGCGGTGCCGGCCACCAGGACGAGCGTCATGGCCACCGTCATGACTGCTCCAGCACCGCCGTCCGCAGGACGTCGAGCCCCACTCCACCGATGTCCAAGGCTCTTCGGTGGAAGGCCGCGATGTCGAAGGAGTCGCCTTCGCGCCGCCGCACCTCCTCACGCAGCTCGAGCCAGAGACGCTCGCCGACCTTGTAGGACGGCGCCTGGCCGGGGTAGCCGAGGTAGCGGTCGAGCTCGAAGCGGACGAAACCCTCGGCCATGTTCACGTGCGCGTTGAGGAACTCCCATGCCTTGTCGTAGGTCCACGACCCGCCTCCGACCTCCGGCGGTGCCTCGAACTCGCAGTGCACCCCGATGTCGAGCACGACCCGGGCGGCCCGCAGCGACTGTGCGTCCAGCAGGCCCATGCGCATCCCCGGGTCGTCGAGATACCCCAGGTCGGCCATCAGCCACTCCGCGTACAGCGCCCACCCCTCTCCGTGACCGGAGGTCCACGACGCCCGCCGGCGCCACCGGTTCAGCGACCCTGAGCGGACCGTGGTCTGGCCGAGCTGCAGGTGGTGACCGGGCACCCCCTCGTGGTAGACGGTCGTGAGCTCGCGCCACGTGGAGAACGTCGTCTCGCCTTTGGGTACAGACCACCACATCCGTCCCGGCCGGACGAAGTCCTCGCTGGGTCGCGTGTAATAGATGAGTCCCGTCTGGCTGGGGGCGATCCTGCACTCGATGGTGCGGACCTGTTCAGGGATGTCGAAGTGGGTGCCCCCCAGCGACTCGATGGCCTCGTCCGCTGTCGACTGCATCCACGAGCGGAGCTCCTGTGAGCCGTGCAGCTGGTAGCGCTCGTCGGCATCCAGCACCGTCACCGCTTCCTTGACGGTCGCCCCGGGGCGGATCTGCTCCGCCGTCTGCTCCATCAGCGCCGTGATCCTGGCCAGCTCGTGCTGGCCCCACGCATAGGTCTCGGCCAGGTCGATCTCGGCTCCGAGGAAGGCGCGAACGCGCAACGCGTACCGCTCGAGCCCGACGGCGTCTTTGACCGGTGCCTGTGACAGCAGCTCAGTGGTCAGCCAGCGTCCGAGGCGGCCGTAGGCAGCGTTGGCCGACGTCACTGCGGCGTCCAGGTCTTCCTGTAGCCCGGTGTCGACGCCCTGGGCCCTGGCGCGCGCCAGAAGGTCGGTGTAGGTGCTCGACCCGGGGTCGGCCTGGTCCAGGCACTGCTGGGCGGTGCTGAGGACCTGCCGTCGCGGTACCACTGCGCCCAGCCCGGCGCTGTGGGTCAGAGCGTCGGCGTACTGGTCCAGGGCACGGGGCACAGCGCGCAGCCGCGCCAACACCCAGGTCCAGTGCTCGGTTGTCTCGGTCGCCATCAGGTCGAAGACGTCACGGACCCACTGGACTGCGCAGTCCAGCACGTTCAGCGCCACGGGGTCGGATCCGTCGAGCACCCGCTGCACGCTCGTACAGGTCAGGGTGAGCTCCTCGCGCAACGCGGCTTGGGTGACCGCGTCCACGGCGTCGAGCGGGCCCGGGCCGCCGGCGATGACCGCGTCCAGCCTCGCCAGCGTCTGCTGGGCCAGGGCCAGAGTGGCCCGCAGACCATCGACCCCCGTGTCATCCAGGCGGTCCTCGCCTCCGGGAATGCCGAGCGCGGTCGCCAGGATCGGGCTCAGCTCCACGCAGGCGTCGAGATAGCCCTCGGCGAGGTCGTCCAGCATGCTGGGCCGACGTGGGTGCTCGGTGTCGGGAGAGGCCGAGGGTCCCATGCTCACCGACGCACGGTACTACCTTGGGAGGATGACCTCCCAGCAACAGCCCTCACCTCGTGTGGTCTCGGTGAACGTGGGCCGGGCCCGCACTGTCGGGGCCGGGCGCACGGCACAGGTCAGCGCCATCGACAAGCGCCCGGTCGCGGCCATCGAGGTTCGGGACCCAGGCGACCTGCTCACCGGGGTGGGGAGCGGCGTCGAGGGGGACGAGATCTGGGACCGAGCGCACCACGGCGGATCGCGTCAGGCCGTGTACGTCGTGGCTCGGGAGCAGCTGGAGCACTGGCAGCGAGAGCTCGGCCGAGACCTCGACAGCGGAACCTTTGGCGAGAACCTCACGACGCAGGGGATCGATGTGGACGGTGCCGTCGTGGGTACGACCTGGCGAGTCGGCGAGGAGGCCGAGCTCGAGGTGTGTGGCCCTCGGACGCCGTGCGCGACCTTCGCGGCGCACCTCGGCGAGCCCGGATGGGTGAGGCGGTTCACCGAACACGGGCATCCCGGAACCTACTGCTCGGTGCGGCGGCCGGGGCGCGTACGAGCCGGGGACGGCGTGTGGGCGGAGTCCGTTCCCGACCACGGTGTCACGGTCCGTACGGTCTTCGCTGCCCACAGCGGCGACCTCTCGGCGGCGCACCAGGTGCTCGACGCCCGGTGCCTGCCTCCCGAGGAGCACGCGTTCTTGGCCGAACGGGTCGCTCGGCGTGAAAATGCCTCGGCGCGAGTCCGACCTTGACCGGCGCCGACGTCCGACGTCCGACGTCCGCGGCTGGCTACCGGGGGAGGCGCGAGGCTCGCCAGGCGCCGGGCCCCGGTCGCAGCGGGGGTCGAGCGGCCCGGGAGCGGGAGTTCCACAGTGAGTGTTGCCTCGTTGTCGCACCCGGTGCCGATGCCTGTGCCTGGCTCACCGTGGCCAGGACCAGCACGAGGGCGGCGGTCTGCTCCGGTGACGGGTGCCCGGTGACGATGACCTCCGGGCCGGCACCCTGCGGCGAGCCGGGGTCTTCGGCGTCGTCGATGTTCTCGAGGTGGTCGCCGCCGCGGGTCTGGTCAGCGCTCACAGCGGGATGTTCCTGTGCTTCTTGGGTGCTCGGTCGGCGCGTTTGCTCCGCAAGGTCCGTAGGGCCTTGATGATCTGCACGCGCGTCTGCGACGGTGCGATGACGGCGTCCACGAACCCGCGCTCGGCCGCCACATAGGGGTTGGCCAACGTGTCCTCGTACTCCTGGATCCGTCGAGCCCGTTCCGCGGCGACGTCACCGCCCTCCTGCTCCACCTGTGCCAGCTGCTTGCGGTACAGGATGTTGGCCGCCCCCTGTGCCCCCATGACCGCGATCTGAGCCGAGGGCCAGGCCAGGTTGATGTCGGCGCCGAGGTGCTTGGAGCCCATCACGTCGTAGGCGCCGCCGTAGGCCTTGCGCGTGATCACGGTGACCAGCGGCACGGTGGCCTCGGCGTAGGCGTAGAGCAGCTTGGCGCCTCGACGGATGATTCCACCCCACTCCTGGTCGGTGCCCGGAAGGAAGCCCGGGACGTCGACGAAGGTGAGGATCGGCAGGTTGAAGGCATCGCACGTGCGCACGAATCGCGCCGCCTTCTCCGAGGCGTCGATGTCCAGCGTCCCGGCGAGCTGTTGCGGCTGGTTGGCCACGATCCCCACCGACCGTCCCTCCACCCGGCCGAAGCCGACGACGATGTTGGGCGCGAAGCGTTCCTGTACCTGGAGGAAACCCCCGTCGTCGAGCACGTGTTCGATGACGTCGACCATGTCGTAGGGCGTGTTGGCCGAGTCGGGGACCAGCGTGTCGAGCTCTTCGTCCTGTTCGGTCACAGACATCTCGACGTCGGCGTCGAAGACGGGCGGGTCCTCCAGGTTGTTCTGCGGCAGGAACGACAGGAGGTCCTGGACGTAGGCGATCGCCTCCGCCTCGTCGGACGCCGCGTAGTGGGCGACACCCGAACGCGAGTTGTGCGCATGGGCCCCGCCGAGCTCCTCGAAGCTCACGTCCTCACCCGTCACCGTCTTGATGACGTCGGGCCCGGTGATGAACATGTGCGAGGTCTTCTCGACCATCACGATGAAGTCGGTGATCGCCGGGGAGTAGACCGCGCCCCCGGCGCAGGGCCCCAGCACCAGGGAGATCTGTGGGATCACGCCCGACGCATGGACGTTGCGGCGGAAGATCTCGGCGTAGAGGCCGAGGGCGGCCACCCCTTCCTGGATCCGGGCACCACCGGAGTCGTTGATCCCGATGACCGGGCACCCCACCTTCAGGGCGAGGTCCATCACCTTGACGATCTTCTCCCCGAACACCTCGCCGAGCGAGCCGCCGAAGACGGTGAAGTCCTGGGCGAACACCGCGACCGGTCGGCCGTCGACCGTCCCATAGCCGGTCACCACTCCGTCACCGTAGGGCCGGAAGCTCTCCTGCCCGAAGTCGGTCGAGCGGTGCCGCGCCAGCTCGTCGAGCTCGGTGAAGGAGCCGTCGTCGAGCAGCTCATCGATCCGTTCCCGGGCCGTCTGCTTGCCCCGGGCGTGCTGCTTCTCCACGGCCCGCTCGGACCCTGCGTGGGCGGCCTCCTCGATGCGCCGGTGAAAGTCCGCCAACCGACCCGCCGTGGTGCGCATGTCGGTGTTCACGTCCAGGGTGGAGTCGTCCATCCGGATAACCTAGCCTTGCTGCGATGGTGAGTCAGCCTTGGACGCGCCCGGAGTGGCACGCCACGATCGACTCGACGAACACGCGCCTGCTGGCTGATCCCACGCCCGGAGCCGTCGTCGTGGCTGAGCACCAGAGTGCGGGGTCCGGTCGTCGCGGACGGCAGTGGCTCGCCCCCGCTGGGACGTCGCTGGCGGTCAGTGTCGCGCTGCGCTCGCCGAGCCCCGACCGGGCCGGGTGGCTACCCCTGGTGGCCGGTCTGGCGGTGGGCCGGGCCTTGGCCGACCACCAGTTCGCGCTACCCACGGTGCTGAAGTGGCCCAACGACGTGCTCGTGCCCGAGGCAGACGTGCGGGCCCCGGCCGCCCGGCCCGCCGCGAGCGCTGCCCGGGGGGGAAAGGTGTGCGGCATCCTGGCGCAGGCCAGCGCAGAGGTCATCGTGCTCGGGGCCGGGCTCAACATCGACCAACGCGCGGACCAGCTCCCTGTGCCCGAGGCCACCTCGTGGCGGTTGGCGTTGGGCGGCACGCCGTTGCCGTACGAGGTGCGCCACTCCTGGCTGACCGCGTACCTGCGGTGTCTGGGTGAGCTCGTCGCTCAGCTGCGCGACGACCTGCCGGCTGTGGTGGCGGCCTACCTCGCGCAGTGCGACACGATCGGACGACAGGTGCAGGTCCACCTGCCCGGTGGGAGCCGGTCGGCGGGGGTGGCCACCGGGGTCAGCCACGACGGGGCCCTGATGCTGCAGACCTCCCGCGGCACGGCGATCTATCACGCCGGTGACGTCGTTCACCTGCGACCGGGAGCAGCAGAGGCTAGGTTGCGCTCATGACCTCGGGCACGAGCCGCTGATGACCTCGGGCACGAGCCGCTGATGACATCGAGTACGAGCTGGGTCACGGTGACGCGCCATGGTCGAGACGGGCCTGTGGCCGAGGTCGCCCTGAACCGCCCGGAGGCGATGAACGCGATCTCCACCGCGTTCGCGCGCCAGCTCGAGGCGGCCTTGCGGGAGGTCGCCGCTGAGCCGACCGTGCGGGCGGTGGTGCTGAGCAGCACCACCGCGCGAGCGTTCTGCGTCGGCGCCGACCTCAAGGAACGGCGGTCCATGGACGCGAAGGACCTGCTCGGTACCCGTGAGACCAACCGGTCGGCCTACGCTGCGGTCCTGGACCTCCCGGTGCCGGCTGTGGCGGCCGTTGCGGGGTACGCCTTGGGGGGTGGGTTCGAGCTGGCCCTGTCGTGCGACCTGATCGTCGCGGCCGAAGGCGCCGTCTTCGCGCTTCCGGAGGTGGGGGTGGGCCTGATGCCCGGCGGCGGCGGCACGCAGCTGCTGACCCGGAGGGTGGGCTGGTCGCGTGCTGCGGGGATGGTCTTCACGGCCCGTCGGGTCGGTGTGGAGGAGGCCGCTCGGCTCGGCGTCGTGGACGAGGTCGCGGCCCCTGGGACAGTCCGGCAGCGTGCCCTGGAGCTCGCGTGGACCATCAGCCAGAACTCTCCCACGGGCGTGCGCAACGCCAAGGCCGCGATGCGCGCAGGAGCCCATCTGGGGCTCGAGGGCGCCTTGGATTGCGAGGACGACTATTGGCGAAGAACGGTGCTGGGCCCGGAGCGAGCAGAAGGTATTGCGGCATTCAACGAAAAACGTCCCCCCTCCTGGCATCCAGGTCACCTCGGGAGCGTCTAGTATTCTAAATATGATGCGCGTATTGCTGGCGGAAGACGACGAGACTATCTCTGAGCCGTTGTCCCGTGCCCTGCGCCGTGAGGGGTATACCGTCGACGTGGCCGAGGATGGCAGAGCGGCGCTGACGTCGACGGAGGGGGAGGCTCCGGATCTGGTGATCCTGGACATCGGTCTGCCGTATCTCGACGGGCTCGAGGTCTGCCGTCGGATACGGCAGGAGGGGTTGACCTCACCGGTGCTCATCCTGACCGCCCGGGGGGACGAGGTGGATACGGTGGTCGGCCTGGACGCCGGCGCCGACGACTACGTGACCAAGCCGTTTCGGCTGGCCGAGCTGTTGGCCAGGGTCCGGGCGCTGCTGCGGCGGGGCAACGACCAGCGGGACGGGGGAGACCGGCCCATCACGATCGACATCAAGGCGCGACAGGCGTTCTTCCGCGGCCAGGAGGTGGCGTTGACCGCCAAGGAGTTCGACCTCCTTCGGGTGCTCGCCCGGGAAGAGGGTCGGGTCGTGCCCCGAGAGACATTGATGCTCGAGGTCTGGGACAGCTGGTTTGGCTCGACCAAGACGTTGGATATGCACATCTCCGTGCTTCGTCGAAAGCTCGGAGATGACGCAAACAATCCTCGCTACATCGTGACGGTGCGAGGAGTCGGGTTCCGCTTTCAAAACGAACCTGACCAATGACCCCCTGAGGACGTGCGCCATGAATTGCGCCGAATCGCGGTCGCCCTCGCCCTAATCGGCGGCGGCGTGGCGTTCGGTCTGACGCTGCTCTTCTTCGCCCTCGCGGAGAACCTGGTGCCATGGGCCAAGTTCGTTATCGAACCCGGTTGGCTGCCCTACGTCTCGCTCGTCCTCGGCGCCCTGCTCACGGCCGCGATCACCGTCCCCACCGCCCTCGTGCTGATCAACCGGACGGTTCTGAGTCTGACCCAGGCGATGCGCGACCTCGCCCAGCAGGCCGATGACTTCGGCACGGGAGCCTTCACCGAGGACCCCCAGCGGGACCTCGACGGCAACCGGGTCGAGCGTGATATCCCCAGCACCGGGGTCGAGGAGATCGACACCATCCGCCACATCATGGACCGCTCCCAGAGCACCCTGGCCCGAGCACTGACCTCGGAGCGTTCGTTCGCTGCGGACGCCTCACATCAGCTGCGTACGCCCTTGGCGGCCCTGTCGCTGCGTTTGGAGGAGGTCGTGCACACCGACGACCTCGAGGTGGCCAAGCAGGAAGCGCAGATCGCGATGGGACAGACCGAACGTCTCGCCTCGGTGGTGGACGACCTGCTTCACCGCACCCGGGCCGGCCACGCCGACGGCGGCCGCTCGGTGTCGCTGGATACGGTGCTGTCGGGACTGGAGCAGGAGTGGACTCCCTCGTTCCATGCGCGTGGGCGGCAGATCGTCGTGCGGGCCGAGCGCGCCATGATCGTCCGGTCCAGCGCGTCGGCGATCTCACAGATCCTGAACACGCTGGTGGAGAACTCCTTGCAGCACGGCGACGGGCTGGTGGAGGTCTCCGCCGTGCGGTCAGGTCCCTCAGCGTTGCTGGAGGTGCGCGACGAGGGGGTGGGCATGGCCCCGGACCTGGCTCGGCGTGTGTTCGACCGCGCCGTTACCAGTGGGTCCGGGACCGGCCTGGGCCTGGCGGTGGCACGGGAGACGGCGGAGTCGTTCGGGGGTCGGCTGGAGCTCGCCCAGGCTCAGCCGGCGGTGTTCGCCCTGTACATCTCGATGGAGGCCGCGCGCTAGCCGTCGTCGAGGCGAAGACGAAGGTCCGGTAGGCCCAGAAGCGAAACAGCGTCCCAAGCACCAGCCCGATGCCGTTGCCGCTGACGTTGTCCGCGAGCTGGCTGCTCAGCCCGAGCCCGTAGCGGGACAGACCCAGACACGCCACCGCGATCGCCAGGCCGATGATGTTGGCCACCACGAAGAGCGCGAACTCGTGGGCTCGCGCTGCTCGTCGCCGGTGGCGGAAGGTCCAGTAGCGGTTGCCCACCCAGGCGAAGGTCGTGGAGAAGGCGGTGGCAGCGATCTTGCCGCGCAGCGGCATGTCGAAGAAGGCGCCGGGCTCGCTGCTCCCGGGCAGGCCGAAGACGAAGTAGTTGTACAGCGCGGTGTCCACGACGAACGCACACAGCCCGACGACGCCGAACTTGGCGACCTCGCGGGCCAACAGGTCGTACCACCCTCGGATGCGCCCGAGTACCGGGGAGGAACGGACGGTCACCCGCCGCAGCATACGTCGCCGTCGGACTAGGCTTACCGACCGTGACGGCCACCACGCAGCGCCCCGACCGCTCGGAACGCCCAGCCACCCCCGGTGGGTTCCCGGTGGTCGGCATCGTGGGGGGCGGGCAGCTGGCCCGGATGTGCCAGCCGCCTGCCGTCGCCTTGAGCCTGTCCCTGTCGGTGCTCGCCGAGTCGACGACCGCGGCGGCCGCGCTGGTGGTCCCCCACAGCCCGACCGGAGCGTGTGACGACCTCGACGCCGTGGTCGAGTTCGCCCGTGGCTGCGATGTGCTCACCTTCGACCACGAGCACGTGCCCTCCGAGGTGCTCCGTGCCGTGCAGGCGGCGGGGGTGAGTGTGCATCCCGATCCGCGAGCGCTGATCTACGCCCAGGACAAGATCGCCATGCGGCGCCGGCTCCGCGAGCTGCAGGTGCCGTGCCCGCGGTGGGCGGTGGCCACGGACGTGTCGCAGGTGCGCGACTTCGGGGCGGAGGTGGGCTGGCCCGTGGTGATGAAGGCGGCGCGCGGCGGGTACGACGGCAAAGGGGTGCGGGTGATCTTCTCAGCCGACGAGGCGCAGGCCTGGCTGCAGCGCGCGGGCGCGTCCGTGTCTGCCGACGAAACGGCGACGGGAGTGCTGCTGGAGGAGAAGGTGGACTTCGTGCGGGAGCTGGCGGTGCTCGTCGCCCGGAGTCCTAGCGGTCAAGCCGCCACCTGGCCCGTCGTGCAGACCGTGCAGGACGACGGCATCTGCACCGAGGTGCTCGCTCCCGCACCTGGCCTGTCGGACGAGGTTGCCACCGCGGCCATACAGGCGGCCCTGCGCATCGCCGGAGAGCTCGAGGTGACCGGGGTGATGGCGGTGGAGATGTTCGAGCTCCGCGGCGCCGAGCAGCCGGGCTTCGTGGTCAACGAGCTCGCGATGCGGCCCCACAACAGCGGGCACTGGACCATTGACGGGTCGGTGACCAGCCAGTTCGAGCAGCATCTGCGGGCGGTGTTGGACCTCCCGCTGGGGTCCACCGATGCTCGCGACGACTTCAGCGTGATGGCCAACGTGCTCGGTGGGGACGACCCCGAGCTCTACTCGACCTACCGGCATCTGATGGCCCGTGACCCTGCGCTGCGGATCCATCTGTACGGAAAACAGGTGCGCCCCGGCCGCAAGATCGGTCACGTGACCGTGGGCGGTGCGGACCTGGATGACCTGCGCGGTCGGGCGCGGCACGCCGCCGGCTACCTGCAGGGGGCGATCACCGAATGAGTGCGACACCCGGCCGGGTTCCCAGCGTCGGGGGTGACGTGGCGGCGCCCGTCGGTCTGGTGATGGGCAGTGACAGCGACTGGCCGGTGATGGAACAGGCGGCGCTCGTGCTGGCCGAGCTGGGGATCGCGTGCGCACCCGACGTGGTCTCGGCTCATCGCATGCCGGTAGAGATGATCGACTACGGCAGCCGAGCGGCCGAGGCAGGACTGCGCGTCATCATCGCCGGGGCGGGTGGCGCCGCCCACCTGCCGGGGATGCTCGCCTCGGTGACGACCGTTCCGGTCATCGGCGTGCCGGTTCCCCTGAGCTACCTGGACGGCATGGACTCCCTGCTGTCCATCGTGCAGATGCCGGCGGGTGTGCCGGTGGCCACCGTCTCGATCGGCGGTGCGCGAAACGCCGGGTTGCTCGCGGCCCGCATCCTGGCCAGCGGCTCCGACGCCGAGGCCGAAAGGATCTCCGAGGCCCTGCGCCGCTTCGCCGCCGAGCTTCGCGACCAGGCCCACGCCAAGGGTGAGCGCATCCGCGGCCGTACAGTGAACCCGTGAGCGGCTTCGACCTCTTCAGCCTGTCCGAAGACCATCTCGCGCTGCGAGAGGCGGTGCGGGACGTCTGTGCCGACAAGGTCGCCCCTCATGCGGCCGACGTCGACGCCCGGTCGCGGTTCCCTGATGAAGCCTACGAGGCGCTGCGGGCCACAGACTTCCACGCGCCGCACATCGCCGAGGAGTACGACGGCGTCGGTGCCGACGCCTTGGCCACCTGCATCGTGATCGAGGAGGTCGCCCGGGTCTGCGCGAGCTCTTCGCTCATCCCGGCGGTCAACAAGCTCGGCACCCAGCCGCTGATCCTGGCGGCCGGCGATGAGGTCAAGAAGCGCTACCTGCCGGCGGTGGCTCGAGGGGAGGCGATGTTCTCCTACGGTCTGTCCGAGGCCGCCGCCGGGAGCGATACGAGCGCGATGAGGTGCCGGGCGACCGAGAACGATGACGGCTCGTTCACCCTGAACGGCCAGAAGTCGTGGATCACCAACGCGGGGGAGTCCTTCTACTACACGGTCATGGCGGTCACCGACCCCGAAGGGCCACGCGGGAGCAACATCAGTGCGTTCGTGGTGCATGCCGACGACGACGGGTTCGAGCTGGGTGCCCCGGAGCGCAAGCTGGGCATCAAGGGGTCGCCGACCCGTGAGCTGCTGTTCTCAGGCTGCACCATTCCGGGAGACAGGCTTGTCGGCGCCCGTGGCCAGGGCCTGAAGATCGCGCTGGCCACCCTGGACCACACGCGAGTCACCATCGGCGCTCAGGCGGTGGGGATCGCCGCCGGAGCGCTGGCTGAGGCCGTCGCCTACGTCAAGGAGCGTCAGCAGTTCGGAAAGGCGATCGCCGAGTTCCAGGGGGTGCAGTTCATGCTCGCCGACATGGCGATGAAGCTCGAGGCGGCCCGGCAGATGGTCTACGTCGCGGCGTCCAAGTCCGAGCGGGGGGATGACGACCTGCCGTTCTTCGGCGCGGCGGCCAAGTGCTACGGCTCGGACGTGGCCATGGAGATCACGACCGACGCCGTGCAGCTCCTCGGAGGAGCGGGCTACACGGCCGACTTCCCCGTCGAGCGCATGATGCGCGACGCCAAGATCACCCAGATCTACGAGGGCACCAACCAGATCCAGCGCATGGTGATGGCCCGACAGCTCCTGCGCTGACCTGCCGTGGCCGAAGCGCCCGGCTACGGCTCGACCGTGAGGGGCTCGTCGGTGCGCAGGGCCTCAAAAAGCTGCTCGGCTTCAGCCTCGTCCCACAACACGGTGCTTCCCGCTGCGGTCACGTAGTTGGTGTCCGCGATAGGCACCGTGATCGACTGCCCCGAACCTCCTGAGATCGAGCGCATCGCCAGTGCCACCTTGCCCATCTCCCACAGCGACGTGTCGTCACCACGCCGAAGCGAGGCCCCGGTCGAGGTTCCGGCGTCGTGCAGCCTCCACGGGACGAAGAGAGTGGAAGGGCTGGTCATCTTCTTGACCAGCGCGCTGAGGAACTCGCGTTGCCGCTCCACCCGTCCCAGGTCACCTCGAGGGTCTGCGTACCGCATCCGAACGTAGGCGAGGGCGTCCTTGCCCTCCAGCTCCTGGCAGCCCGCCGGAAGGTCGAGGTCGCTTTTCTCGTCGGTCACCGCATCCGGTAGGCACATCTCGACTCCACCCACGGCCTGCACCACCTCGACGAAACCGTCGAAGCCGATCTCCAGGTAGCCGTCGACGGGCAGGTCGGTTGACTGCTCCACGGTGTCGACCAACAGGGGTGGCCCGCCGATCGCGTAGGACGCGTTCAGCTTGTTCATGCCGCGACCGGGAATCTCGACGTAGGAGTCGCGGGGCAGGGATAGCAGGGTCGGCTCTCCCCCCGAGGGAAGATGCAACAACATGATGGTGTCCGCCCGGGAGCCCTCGGTGCTTCCCGTCTTGAGCTCGTTGCGCTGCTCGCGAGTCAGCTGCGACCGGGAGTCGGTTCCCACCAGCACGACGTTGCTTCCCGAGGCCGACGCCGGGCGGGCGTCGGTCGTCGGCGTGGCATCCACCTCCTCGATCGCCAGCCAGCTGGCCGCGACGGCCCAGATCATCGCGGCGACGTAGGCGCCCACCAGAAGGATGACCAGCACGGTGACCCGCCGTAGCCCGTAGTGGGGCCGCCGCCGCCGGGAGCCGTAGCGCGACCTCTGATCAGGTGGCCGCCTGCCCCCCTCGCCCGCTCCGCGGTCGTCCCGCCAACCGTCGTCGACGTAGCCATCGCGTCCGTTGTCCTCCCACGCCCGGCCCTGCCCGCCGCCTGCTCCGGCTGTGCCGTGTCGCTCCTGGTCGCGCCGCTGGCGGTCGGTGGTCCAGTCGTCCTCCCACGATGGCCCAGGCTCTCCGCGGTTGCGCGAGGTGCGCGGCATCGGTCGGGTCCAGTCGTCCTCCGGGCGATGCGGCATTCCGACAGGGTAGGTGAGATGAGTGTGGTTGTGGCGTTAGCCTTCCGGGGTGCCGACCGATGAATGTCCACCGGACCATGCCGCGGCCACCCCCGGAGTCTGCGTGATCATGCCGGTGCGCAACGAGGAGCACCATCTGGTCGAAGCGGTCGGTTCCGTGCTCGCGCAGGACTACGAGGGGGTGATGCAGGTCGTGCTCGCGGTCGGCCCCAGCCGCGACGACACCCGGGCCTTGGCCGCCACCCTGGCGGGTGCCGACCCGCGGGTCAGGGTCGTGGACAACCCCAGCGGGCGGACTCCCGACGGGTTGAACGCAGCGCTGGAGGTCTCGGGGCAACCCGTGGTGGTGCGCGTCGACGGTCATGGCGTGCTCCCGGGCCACTACGTCCGCACCGCCGTGAACGTCCTGCTGCGCACGGGGGCCGCCAATGTCGGGGGAGTGATGCGACCGGAGGGCACGACGGCGATCCAGTGCGCGATCGCTGCAGCTCAGCGCTCCCGGTTGGGGATGGGGGACGCGCCGTTTCGGGTCGGCGGCCCTGAGGGTGCGGCCGAGTCGGTGTTCCTCGGGGTCTTCCGGCGCGAGTGGATCGACCGCGTCGGCGGCTTCGACCCCCGCTACGCCCGTGCACAGGACTGGGAGATGAACCTGCGCATCCGCAGGGCCGGCGGGGTGGTGTGGTTCACCCCAGAGCTCGAGGTCACCTACCGTCCACGCGCGACCCTGGGCTCACTGGCCCGGCAGTTCTACACGACGGGCCGTTGGCGTCGGCGTGTCGTCCGCGAGTACCCGCGTGAGCTCGGGCTGCGCTATCTGGTGCCGCCGGTGACCCTGGTGGCGGTGAGCGTCGGTGCCCTCGGCGGGTTGGCCTACCGCCCGCTGGCGGCGCTTCCGCTGGCCTACCTCGGGGTCGTCGTGGTCGGCGGAGCCGCCGTGGGTCGGGGGCACCCCCTTCCGGTCCGGCTGCGCATCCCCGCGGCGCTGGTGACGATGCACCTCAGCTGGGGGGCGGGCTTCCTGGTGGGCGATCCAGAAGCACGATGAGCTCGGGCTGGGTGGCCCGACGCACCTGCTCCTCGGTGACTCCCGCTGCGAGCTCCCGCAGGACCAGGCCCTGGGCCGTGACGTCGATGACGGCCAGGTCGGTGATGACGCGCTGGACGCACCCCAGGCCGGTGATCGGCAACGAGCACTGCTGCACGATCTTGGGCGAGCCGTCCTTGGCGGTGTGCTCCATCAGCACGATGACCTTCTTGGCCCCGTGCACGAGGTCCATGGCTCCACCCATGCCTTTGACCATCTTGCCCGGGATCATCCAGTTGGCGATGTCGCCGTCCGCCGAGACCTGCATCGCGCCCAGGATCGCCGCATCCACTTTGCCTCCGCGGATCATTCCGAAGCTGATGGCGGAGTCGAAGAACGAGGCACCCCGCCGGGTCGTGACCGTCTCCTTGCCGGCGTTGATCAGGTCTGGATGCTCCTGGCCCGCCAGCGGGTAGGCACCCACCCCGAGAATGCCGTTCTCGGACTGCAGTACCAGCTCCACGTCGTCGGCCACGTAGTTCGGCACCAGGGTCGGAAGACCGATACCGAGGTTGACGTAGTCGCCGTCGTGCAGCTCCTGAGCTGCTCGCGCGGCCATCTGCTCCCGGTTCAGTGCCATCTCAGGCCTCCTGCGCCGGCGCTCGGGTGGTGCGCTTCTCGATGCGCTTGTCGGCGGCCTGCTCGGGGGTCAGCGGCAGCACCCGCTGGACGTAGATGCCCGGCAGGTGGATATCGTCTGGCGCCAGGTCACCGGGCTCCACCAGCTGCTCCACCTCGGCCACGCTCGTTCGCCCGCTCATCGCGCACAGGGGGTTGAAGTTGCGTGCGCTGGCTCGGAAGACCAGGTTGCCGTGACGGTCCCCCTTCCAGGCTCGCACCAACCCGAGGTCTGCCGCGATCGACTCCTCCAGCACGTACTCCTGGGCCCCGTGGCCGAGATGCTCGAACACCCGGCGGTCCTTGGCCGGCGAGGACACCACCACCGCGCCGTGGGCGTCATAGCGCCACGGCATCCCTCCGTCGCTGACCTGCGTGCCGACTCCGGTCGCGGTATAGAACGCGGGGATCCCGGCCCCGCCCGCTCGCAGCTTCTCGGCCAGCGTTCCCTGAGGGGTGAGCTCGACCTCGAGCTCACCACCGAGGTACTGCCGCGCGAACTCCTTGTTCTCCCCGACGTAGGAGGCGATGATGCGCCGGATGCGTCGGGCCGACAGCAGGATCCCCAAGCCCCAGTCGTCGACCCCCGCGTTGTTCGAGACGACCTCGAGGTCGGCCGCACGACGGCGCAGCACCTCGGCGATCAGCACCGACGGCACACCGCACAGGCCGAACCCCCCGACCGCGAGGGTCATCCCGTCGGCGAGGCCTTCCAGGGCCTCCTCGGCCGTGCTGACCACCTTGTCCATAGCGTCTGAGGATAGTGCGGTCAGCCGAACCTGGCGTCCACCCCTTCACTGCGCATGCGTGGGTCGTCGGGATCCACCTCGGGGCCTCGGACCATCACCACCGAGCCCCGTGCCGCCAGACAGCCCAGCAGCGCCTTCAGGAACGTGGCGGGGTCGCGCTCGGTGACCAGGAGGCGGCCCGTGGCGTCGCCTGCGCGTCGCCGGGCCGCGGCGACGATGTCGCCGTATGAGGTCCGCTCTCCCGCAGCGACCAGCGCAGTGTCCGCGGGCTCAGGCCCTGACCAGGCCACGAAGCTGTCGGCGTACGAGGCGATCTCACGGGCCTCGTCCATCACGCCGGTGCGCAGGGGGCCGGCGAAAGCGCGGGCCAGGGCCGGCAGGGAGACCGCCACGACCTCGTCGGCGTCGGCTGCCTCGGGGGAAGCCGGGTCGGTCGTCACCAACACGTCGGCGCCCTCAGAGACGTCGAGCGTCACGGTGGCGCCCACCGACCACACTGCCAGCGCCCAGTAGGCCATGCGCCAGTGCGGCACGGGGACGTCGAGCCGCACCAGCGTGCCCGGCTCGCAGTCGAATCCCTCCTGCAGGGCGTTCGCAGCCTTGGCGACCCACGTGCCGAGGACCTTGCGCGAGATCTCGATGCGCTCGCCGCAGGTCGGTCCGGGCTGGTCGTCGTAGAAGGTCATCGCGGGACGAGAGGGGTCGTCCTCGATCAGTCCAGCCAGCACATCGGCGGGGGTCGGCACGCGCACAATGTAGTGCACCTCGCCGATGTCGGCCGTGCGAGGCTGGCACCATGACCGCCGGCGACGTGCTCCCCGCGCTTCGGCGCGTCTGGCGTCCGGGCCGTGACGTGGACCTGCTGGCCACCTGGGGGACCTTGCGGCGCGGAGCGGGGGACCCCACCTGGCGCCGGCGCGGCGACTGGCTGTTCCGGGGGATCAGCACCAGCACCGGCTGTGCCACGCTCGGGGTCTGTGTCCGCCCCTCGCGGGGCGAGGTGCTCGCCCAGGGCTGGGGTGAGCGTGAGGTCGTCGGGCGACTGCTGGACGCGCTGCCGGTCATGCTCGGCGAGAGCGACGACCCCCGCGGGTTCCAGCCACTGCACGACGTGCTGCGCCGTCCCTACCTGTCCCGGCCGGGGTGGCGGGTCCCGCGCACCGGTCTGGTCATGGAGTCGCTGATCCCCGCGATCATCGAGCAGAAGGTGACCGGGCGGGAGGCCTTCGCCGGGCAGCGTCTGCTCGTGCGACGGTTCGGCGCCCCCGCGCCGGGGCCGGGTGCGGCGATGGGGCTCTTCGTCCCACCGACCCCCGCACAGGTCGCCGGCATCGCCTCGTGGGAGTGGCTGCGGATGGGTATCACCGCGCAGCGCTCGGACACCGTGATGCGAGTGGTGAGGCTGGCCGATGAGCTCGAGGACCATGCGCTCGTCGATCCTGGCCGGGTGAGCAGTCGCCTGCGCGCGGTGCCGGGAGTCGGGCTGTGGACCGTTGCCGAGACCGCCCATCGGGCACTCGGGTACGCCGATGCCGTGAGCTTCGGGGACTACCACGTGGCGAAGAACATCGGGTGGGCCCTGACCGGCGTGCCGCTGGACGACGCCGGGCTGGCCGAGCTGCTGGAGCCGTACCGGCCGCATCGGTACCGGGTGCAGCGGCTGGTCGAGCTCGCCCGGCTCAGTCGTCCTCGGCGAGCCCCCCGGATGTCGGTGCCGAAGCACCTTCCGGCATCCTGAGGCTGTGCACCCGGTAGTGCTGCAGGTCCTCGCTGTGCAGGGCGACCTCGAGCCGGGCGACGACCCGACCGCATCGGAAGGGGTCCTCGATGGCCACCTCGAGCGTGTCGTCACCGATGCGGATGGCGGATGCCTCGACCCGCGGGTCCTCGTCGAGCAGGGCCAGGTCGATGGCGCGGCGCAGACGGACATGCTGCTGCTCCTGCCCGGCACGAGCGATACCGACCTCGCGCGCTGCGGCCGAGCCGGGGGCCGCACCCAGCGCCGCACGGACCGCCTCGGTCGTCCCGAACCTGAACCAGTCGGTCGCGTGATCACGCAGCAGGGCTGCGGCACCGGCCACCCCGGGGCTGGCCGTCGCTGCGCCCAGGCCGCGCACCAGTGCGGCCGGGATGTTGTTCCTCTTGCCCTTGACCAGGTCGGCGGCGGCGGCGATCTCGTCCGCCACCGCTCGCGCCGTGACCGACATGGTGCTGCCGTCCGCATCGGGCAGCCCGCGTAGGTCGTCCAGGACGCTCACCCCGCACGCCCCGAGGGCGAAGTCGACCTGACCCTCGCGCCAGGCACGTCCCGCGGTGTCGCTGAGCACCACCCCGATGCGGGGCAGCGCGGCCGGGGCGTAGGCGGTGAGTAGATCGGCGTACAGGGTGCGCGCGGCCAGATCGGGGTCCGGTGGCAGGAGCAGTGAGCCACCGCTCGGCCCGGTGTTGGACGCGTCGACACCGGCTGCGGCCATCACCGGCCCGGCTTCGGAGGCCACGATCCGCGTCAGCCCCGAGGGCGTGAGCCGTTCGGCGACGACCCGGCGACTGTGCTCACCGACCACCCGCTCCCGATCGTCGGGGGGCCCGCCGGGTGCGACCGGCACCCGCAGCCCCTGTGCCTTGGAGACCACCTTGCTCGAGACCACCACGACGTCACCGTCCCGTAGCCGCACTTCGGCGCGGGCCAGCGAGTCCCGCAGCAGCACGGCGAGGTCGTCGCGCGGGGTGATCTCCGGGATGCCGGTCAGCGGGACGACGGTGACCGTCTCGGGCGGCTGCGCCGGCGCGCCGTCCCGGGTCTGCGGGCTCATGGGCCTAGCTCCGCGGCCAGGGTGAGAGCGGTGGCGGCGATCGAACCGGCGCTGTCGAGGTCACGCATCCGCAGGTCTCGAGCCCTGGTCGGCACCCTTGCGTAGTCCTCGTGCCCGTCGACGGTGTCGACCACCCATCCGTCGAGGAAGTCCCGGTAGAGGCCGGCTACGCCGGCCGCGCTGACCGGCACGCCGAGCGGTCGCAGGCAGGCGTCGGCGTGGCCCCGCACGGGCGCGCCCCCGATGATGGGTGAGACGCCCACGACAGGCGCACGAGTCCCACGCAGCGCGTCGCGCACCCCGGGGATGCTGGCGATGATGCCGATCGAGACCACCGGGTTGCTGGGCGGCAGCAGCACCACGTCGGCCTCCCGGATCGCGGAGAGCACTCCGGGTGCGGCTACGGCGTGGGAGAGCCCAGCGACGACGAAGCGTCTGGCCGGGACCGCGGCCTGCATCTGGATCCACCACTGTTGGAAGTGCACGGCCTTCTCTGCGCCGTCGACTGCGTGGGGTTCGGCAGGGTCTGTTGCAATGACGACATGTGTCTCGATCGGCTCGTCGGTGGCCGGCACCAGCTCGATCCCCGAGCGCGGCAGGCCCCAGCGACTGGCCAGCCGCGCGGTCACCTCGCTCAGCGAGACGCCTTCGGCCAGCCAGTGGCTTCTGGCGATATGGGTCCCGAGGTCGGCGTCGCCGAGCCCGAACCACGAGGGCCCCACATCCAGCGCCCGCAGCTCGGCCTGGGCACGGAACGACTCCTGCGCCCGCCCCCAGCCCTGCTCCTCGTGTACTCCGTCCCCCAGGGTGTACAGCAAGGTGTCGAGGTCGGGGCAGACGCGGAGCCCGACCAACGTGATGTCGTCGCCGGTGTTCCCGATGACCGTGATCCGCGTCCCGCTGCCGTCGGAGGCGTCGAACGCGTGCCCGGTGGAGTCGAGGTGATGCCTCAGGCCGCGGACGAAGCGGGCTCCGCCGACACCACCGGCCAACACAGTGATCCGCATAGGTCCATTCTCGTTGGTGGGCAGCTCTTCACGCAGGCCGCCGCCGGGTCTAGCAGACTCGGGCTTGACGGGGAAGGATGACACGCGTGTAATTTAGGTCTATCGCGACGTTGTTGGTGACGTCACGCGTGGTGCGGAAGTGCTGGCGAGGGTCGAGGAGGAGCCGTGCACGATTTCGACATGGTGTCATTGTTGACGACCGATGGTGGGGATGAGGCGTCGTGGCAGGAACGTGCGTTGTGCGCCCAGACCGATCCAGAGGCGTTCTTTCCGGAGAAGGGGGGATCCACCCGGGAGGCCAAGAAGGTCTGCGTGGGGTGTGAGGTGACGGCCGAGTGCCTGGAGTACGCCCTGGCTCATGACGAGCGATTCGGCATCTGGGGTGGGCTGTCCGAGCGTGAACGCCGCAAGCTGAAGAAGCGAGCTGTCTGAGCGCTTCTGCCCTGACAGAGTCGGCGCTCCTGGCCACCCGTGACGACGGCCAGGGATCGGTCGGCGTGGTGGTGCTGCCGGCGGCTTCGGGCCTTGAGCCTGATGCCCCAGCGTGGCCGCCGGTGCTCGACGCACTGCTTCCCGCGGCCGCAGAGCTCCGGTGGATCAGTCTGAGCCGAGCCGGCCACGACGTGAGCTCGAGCAGAGTGCTCGCGCACCCGCTGCTCACGGACGGCGAGGTGTCGGTCCTGGAGCAGCCCGCCCGCGCCGACGAGATCGTCGGCGGCGCGGCGGACCCCGAGCCGGGCGACTGGGGGGATGACGTCCGCTGGCTGTGGTTCCTGCCCGCCGACGCCCGGCCCGCACCCGACGTGCTGGTGCGGCTCATCTCGGTGCTACGCGAGTCCAGCCGGGTGGCACTCGTGGGCCCCAAGCTGGTGCGCGCGGAGGCGCCCCGCGTGGTGGTGGGCGTAGGGCACCGGATCACCCGATGGGGCCGGTCAGCGGAGAGGGATGACGTCGGGGCCTACGACCAGGGTCAGCTCGATGACCGGAGCGACGTCATCGGTGTCCCGCTGGAGGGCATGCTGGTCCGCCGCACCGTGCTGGAGGATCTCGGGGGCCTGGCTGACGGGTTCCACCCGAGTGTGGCCGGCCTCGACCTGAGCTGGCGGGCCCACCTGCACGGTTATCGCGTGCAGGTGGTGCCGGAGGCGGTCGTGGGCGTCCGGGGAGCTCCCCCATCCTCGGACGGCGATGTCGCGACGGGAGCGGGGGGACGGACAGACCTGCGTGAGCGGGCGCAGGCGCGCGCCGAGCTCGCGCTGGCTCGAGTGTCCTGGTGGCGTCTGGTGCCACGGGCGTTGGCCATGTTGGCCTGCGGGCTCGGGTTCTCGATGGTGATGCTGACGTTGCGACGACCCCGCGCGGCGGGGGTCGCATGGGCCGAGGGGGCGGCGGTTCTCGCCGCTTCGCGGGTGTGGCGTTCACGGTGGCGCTTCCGTGGGGGTGGTGCGGTCACCGAGCGTGACCTTGCGGGGGTCTTCGCACCCGGGCGCGCGGCGCGCTCGGTTGCGCGGCTGACTCCCCTGGACGACCCGTCCGACCGTTCCTTCGACCTGCCTCCGCCCAGGCCCGGTGACGAGAGCCCCGACCGCGGGGGTGGCCGGGCGGGCCTGGAGCGGGGACATCACGACAGCGTCGACCCCCGTACCCGGAGCACCGCAGAGCGCTCCGGGACCTCGATCGAGTCAGGGCCGATCGCAGAGGAGCTTGCGGTCCCCGAGGTGGCACCCACCTCGCTGCGGTGGCGTCCACCAGGATGGGTCGGCGTCTTGGTGGTCGCCGCTTTCGTCACCGCTGTGCGCTGGCGTGACCTGGCCGTCGCGCTGAGACCCGACGGCTGGGGCGTGCTCGCCCCAGAGATCCTGGGTGTCTCCGCAGGGTCATCTCAGCTGTGGTCCTCGTGGTGGCTGGGGTGGACCGGTGCCGGTCTCGGGCAGCCCGGCCCCGGCCCGTCGTGGTTGCTCCCCCTGGCCGGGTTCAGCTGGATGGCCGAACGCCTTCCCGGAGGCCCAGAGCAAGCGCATGCCGCCTCCGTGGTCACGAGCTGGCTCCTGTGTGCCTCGGTGCTCCTGAGCGTGGTGGTCGCCTACCTGTCGGCGCGGGTGGTGGTGCGCTCCGCGGTGGTGCGCGCCGTCCTGGCCCTGGGTTGGGCGGGTGTGGCTCCCCTGGTGGTGGCGGTCGACTCGGGGCGGCTCGGCCCGGTCGTGGTCCACGTGGTCGCACCTGCTGTCGTGGCGGGGGTCGTGCTGAGCCTGGGAGAGGGACGCCGGGGCACGTCGGCCGCCTTCGGTACGGCGCTGCTGATCGCCGGGACGGCTTGGTGGGTGCCGGCCGTGGCGGGTGCGGGCCTGGCGACCGGCGCGGTCGTCACGGTGCTGCTCAAGGGAGCTTCCCGCCTGCGCGGGCTCGTGCTCATGATCGTGCCGGTCGCCCTGTTGGGACCACACCTCGCGCAGTACCTGGCCGACCCCGTGCTGTGGTTCGGCGGAGCCGGCGCGACGGTGGCAGGTGCCGAGGCTCTGCCTGCGTGGCAGGGCCTGCTGATGCACCCCGGGGGTCCGGTGCGCATCAGCATCTGGTGGGTCCTGCCCGCCTGGCTGCTGGCCCTCATCGCCGTGCTCGCCCCGGGGGGTCGACGGGCCGGCCGACTGGCCACGGGACTGACCGTTGGCGGGCTCTGCGGCATCACCGTCGGCCTGGTGGCCTCTCGGGTGGTCATCGGTCAGCTGCCCGCCGGGTATGCGGAGGCGGGTCTGGGG
>JBAUJO010000172.1:0-8470 GCA_049683875.1 Ornithinimicrobium sp. | reverse complement strand
GCGCTGGCTCGTCTCCTACGCGCAGGACCGGCGTGAGAAGACGATGGCCGAGCGCCTCATGAACGAGATCCTCGACGCTTCCAACGGCCTGGGTGCCGCGGTGAAGCGCCGCGAGGACACCCACAAGATGGCCGAGTCCAACCGGGCCTTCGCTCACTACCGCTGGTGAGTCGCGGCGGGCGCCCGCACGGGCGCCCGCGCGCTCACCCAGCACCCTGCATACGAGTTTTAGTCAGCACGCCCCGCAGACGGGGCAGAGAAGAGAGAAAGTGGCACTCGACGTCCTCACGGACCTGACCAAGGTCCGCAACATCGGCATCATGGCCCACATCGATGCCGGCAAGACGACGACCACCGAGCGGATCCTGTTCTACACCGGCATCAACTACAAGATCGGCGAGACGCACGACGGCGCGTCCACGATGGACTGGATGGAGCAGGAGCGCGGCATCACGATCACCTCCGCGGCGACCACCTGCTTCTGGAAAGACGCCCAGATCAACATCATCGACACCCCCGGTCACGTCGACTTCACGGTCGAGGTCGAGCGCTCGCTGCGCGTCCTGGACGGTGCCGTCGCCGTGTTCGACGGCAAGGAGGGCGTCGAGCCGCAGTCCGAGACGGTGTGGCGTCAGGCCGACAAGTACGAGGTGCCCCGGGTCTGCTTCGTCAACAAGATGGACAAGCTGGGCGCTGACTTCTACTTCACCGTGCAGACGATCAAGGACCGGCTCGGCGCGACACCGTTGGTGCTGCAACTGCCGATCGGTGCCGAGAACGACTTCATCGGCGTCATCGACCTGATCAAGATGCGCGCCCTGACCTGGCGGGGCGAGGTCGCGATCGGTGAGGACTACACCGTCGAGGAGATCCCCGAGGACCTCCAGGCCCGCGCCGAGGAGTACCGCGAGGCCCTGATCGAGCAGGTGGCGGAGACCGACGACGCGCTGATGGAGAAGTACCTCGGCGGCGAGGAGGTCACCGAGACCGAGCTGGTCGAGGGCGTGCGCCGGCTGACCGTCAACTCCGACGCCTACCCTGTGCTGTGCGGCTCCGCGTTCAAGAACAAGGGCGTTCAGCCCATGCTCGACGCGGTGCTGGCCTACCTGCCCTCTCCGTTAGACGTCCCCCCGATGGTCGGTCACGACGTCAAGGACGAGTCGGTGGACATCATCCGCAAGCCCGACGCCGCCGAGCCGTTCGCCGCCCTGGCCTTCAAGGTGGTCTCGCACCCCTTCTTCGGCCGGTTGACGTATGTGCGCGTGTACTCCGGGCGCATCGAAGCCGGCACCGGCGTGATGAACTCGACCAAGGGCACCAAGGAGCGAGTCGGCAAGCTGTTCCAGATGCACTCCAACAAGGAGAACCCGGTCGGCTTCGCGACTGCGGGCCACATCTACGCGATGATCGGCCTGAAGAACGTCACCACCGGGGACACCCTGTGCGACGCCCAGAAGCCGGTGCTGCTGGAGTCGATGAGCTTCCCGGAGCCCGTGATCCACGTGGCCATCGAGCCCAAGACCAAGGGCGACCAGGAGAAGCTGTCGACCGCGATCCAGAAGCTGGCCGAGGAGGACCCGACGTTCTCCGTCCGGCTGGACGACGAGACCGGCCAGACCGTCATCGGCGGGATGGGCGAGCTGCACCTGGACATCCTGGTGGACCGGATGCGGCGCGAGTTCCGGGTGGAGGCCAACGTGGGCGCCCCACAGGTGGCCTACCGCGAGACGATTCGTCGTCCGGTCGTGAAGTACGACTTCACCCACAAGAAGCAGACCGGCGGCTCGGGCCAGTTCGCCAAGGTGCAGATCACCCTGGAACCGCTGGACACCTCCGAGGGTGAGCTCTACGAGTTCTCCAACTCGGTGACCGGTGGGCGTATCCCCAAGGAGTACATCCCCAGCGTGGACGCCGGCATCCAGGACGCGATGCAGCTCGGCATCCTGGCCGGCTACCCGATGGTCGGGGTGAAGGCGACCCTGCTCGACGGCGCGTACCACGACGTGGACTCCTCGGAGATGGCGTTCAAGATCGCCGGCTCCATGGTGTTCAAGGAGGCGTCCCGCAAGGCCGACCCCGTCCTGCTCGAGCCGGTCATGGCTGTGGAGGTCCGCACCCCCGAGGAGTACATGGGGGATGTGATCGGTGACGTGAACTCCCGGCGTGGCCAGATCCAGTCCATGGAGGACGTCAGCGGAGCCAAGGTCGTCCGGGCCGTGGTGCCGCTGTCGGGGATGTTCGGTTACGTTGGAGACCTGCGGTCACGCACCCAGGGCCGCGCCAACTACACGATGCAGTTCGACTCCTACGCCGAGGTTCCGCGGAACGTCGCCGAGGAGATCATCAAGAAGATCCGAGGCGAGTGAGCTCCGCCGAGGTAGGAGTCGGGCTCCACAGACCCACCAGAAGTAACCCATCCACGTCGCACGCTGCATCAGAGTCAGCGGCGAGAAGCAACAAGTCCAACAGGAGGACCCCCAGTGGCGAAGGCTAAGTTCGAGCGGAGCAAGCCGCACGTCAACATCGGCACGATCGGTCACATCGACCACGGCAAGACGACGTTGACCGCTGCGATCTCCAAGGTGCTTCACGACAAGTACCCGGCGGAGAACCCGAAAACCGAGGCGTTCGACATGATCGACAAGGCGCCCGAGGAGAAGCAGCGGGGGATCACGATCTCCATCGCGCACATCGAGTACCAGACAGAGAAGCGCCACTACGCGCACGTCGACTGCCCCGGTCACGCCGACTACGTGAAGAACATGATCACCGGCGCGGCTCAGATGGACGGCGCGATCCTGGTCGTTGCGGCCACGGACGGCCCGATGCCGCAGACCAAGGAGCACGTGCTGCTCGCTCGCCAGGTCGGGGTGCCCTACATCGTCGTGGCGCTGAACAAGTCCGACATGGTCGACGACGAGGAGATCATGGAGCTCGTGGAGATGGAGGTCCGCGAGCTGCTGTCCTCCTACGAGTTCCCCGGCGACGACCTGCCGGTCGTGCAGATCTCGGCGCTGAAGGCGCTGGAGGGCGACGAGAAGTGGGCCGACTCCGTCGCGGAGCTGATGGACCAGGTCGACGAGTACATCCCCGAGCCGGAGCGCGACCTCGACAAGCCGTTCATGATGCCCGTCGAGGACGTCTTCACCATCACCGGTCGCGGCACCGTGGTCACCGGTCGTGTCGACCGCGGCGTGCTCAAGGTCAACCAGGAGGTCGAGATCGTCGGCATCCACAGCGGCCCGCCGGCCAAGACCACCGTCACCGGCATCGAGATGTTCCGCAAGCTGTTGGACGAGGGTCGCGCCGGTGAGAACGTCGGCCTGCTGCTGCGCGGCACCAAGCGCGAGGACGTCGAGCGCGGGCAGGTCGTCTGCAAGCCGGGCTCGATCACCCCGCACACCGAGTTCGAGGCCAACGTCTACATCCTGTCCAAGGAGGAGGGTGGACGCCACACCCCCTTCTACGACAGCTACCGGCCGCAGTTCTACTTCCGCACCACCGACGTCACCGGCGTGGTCAGCCTGCCGGAGGGCACCGAGATGGTCATGCCCGGTGACAACACCGAGATGACGGTCACGCTGATCCAGCCCATCGCGATGGAGGAAGGCCTCATGTTCAACATTCGTGAGGGCGGCCGCACCGTCGGAGCGGGACGGGTCACCAAGATCCTGAAGTAGCTCTACCCAGCACGCGTGAGGGACCCGGACCGTATGGTCCGGGTCCCTCGACGTGTGGGGCGTGGCGAAGGCCACACCATCAGCGCCCGACGCAATTTGGGGGCTGATCTGCGCTATGGCACACTAGACAGGTTGCTTGATGCGCGGCGCCGGCCCATGCCGGGGTCGCCGGTCATGTGGCACGCTTCGGGCGCAGATCACTGTGCCGGCGGGCGATGACAGCACAAGCCCCGGTCCTGCCGGGTTCCAGACCTTCACCGATGAGAACGACGGTGTGGTGCGCCTGGGGAACGGGCGACACGCCCGACCTCGGGGGTCGGAGCCTCAGGTCCGGCCAGAACTGTAGGCGGACGACGAGAGAGAGTCAGACAAGCGATGGCGGGACAGAAGATCCGCATCCGGCTGAAGTCGTATGACCACGAGGTCATCGACAGCTCGGCGCGCAAGATTGTCGACACGGTGACCCGTGCCGGCGCGACCGTGGTGGGCCCGGTGCCGTTGCCGACCGAGAAGAACGTCTTCTGCGTCATCCGGTCGCCGCATAAGTACAAAGACAGTCGCGAGCACTTCGAGATGCGCACCCATAAGCGCCTCATCGACATTGTCGACCCCACGCCCAAGGCGGTCGACTCGTTGATGCGTCTCGATCTGCCGGCCGACGTCAACATCGAGATCAAGCTCTGAGGACGGGAGCGCCCATGACTACGACTGTCGAGAGAAGCGTCACCGGCGTGCTCGGTGAGAAGCTCGGAATGACCCAGGTGTGGGACGCCGAGAACCGGCTCATCCCCGTGACCGTGATCAAAGCCGGCCCCTGTGTCGTCACCCAGGTGCGTCAGCCGGAGGTCGACGGCTACGGCGCGGTGCAGATCGCCTTCGGCGCGATCGACCCACGCAAGGTGAACCAGCCGATGCGCGGTCACTTCGCCAAGGCCGGTGTCACCCCCCGCCGTCACCTCGTGGAGGTGCGGACCGCCAACGCCGCGGAGCACACGCTGGGACAGGAGCTGACGGTCGAGGAGTTCGAGGCCGGTCAGCATGTCGACGTCACCGGAACCACCAAGGGCAAGGGTTTCGCCGGCGTCATGAAGCGTCACAACTTCAGCGGAGTGAGCGCCTCCCACGGTGCGCACAAGAACCATCGCAAGCCCGGCTCCATCGGTGGCTGTGCCACCCCGGGTCGGGTGTTCAAGGGACAGCGCATGGCCGGCCGTATGGGTGGCGAGCGCCAGACCACCGCCAACCTCATCGTCCACGCGGTCGACGCCGAGCAGGGTCTGCTGTTGATCAAGGGCGCCGTACCCGGGCCTCGGGGCAGCATCGTCCTGGTCCGCAGCGCCGCGAAGGGGGCCTGACATGACCACGATCACCGTGACCACACCCACCGGTGAAGAGGCCGGTTCGGTCGAGGTGCCTGCGGGCATCTTCGACGTCCAGACCAACGTGCCGCTGATCCACCAGGTCGTGGTGGCGCAGCTGGCTGCTGCTCGAGCCGGGACCCACTCCACGAAGACTCGTGGCGAGGTCCGCGGGGGTGGGCGCAAGCCATACCGGCAGAAGGGGACCGGCCGTGCGCGGCAGGGCTCCATCCGGGCCCCGCAGTTCGCCGGCGGTGGCACCGTGCACGGGCCGACGCCGCGGGACTATAGCCAGCGCACCCCGAAGAAGATGAAGGCGGCGGCGCTGCGCGGTGCCCTGTCCGACCGGGCTCGGCACGGGCGTATCCACTGCCTGTCCGCGGTCGTGGAGTCTCAGGCGCCGTCCACCAAGACGGCGGCGGCCGCGCTGGCGAAGGTGACCGGGCGGGCCAACGTGCTGGTCGTGATCGACCGTGACGACGCCGTGTCGAACCTGAGCCTGCGCAACCTGAACGAGGTCCACGTGCTGTTCGTCGACCAGCTCAACACCTACGACGTTCTGTGCGCCGATGACATCGTGTTCACGCAGTCGTCGCTGACCGCCCTCATCGAGCGCACGAACCCGACGGCAGCTTCGGTGGCCGTCGAGCCTTCGAAGGAGGCCACGACATGAGTACGCCGGCTGTGAACAAGGACCCGCGGGACGTGCTGCTGTCCCCGGTGGTGTCGGAGAAGTCCTACGCACTGCTCGACCAGGGCAAGTACACCTTCGTCGTCGACCCCCGGTCGAACAAGGCCGAGGTCAAGCGGGCCGTCGAAGCCATCTTCGGGGTCAAGGTCGAGTCGGTGCACACGATGAACCGTGTGGGTAAGTCGCGTCGCACTCGCTTCGGCACCGGTCGTCGCAAGGACACCAAGCGGGCGGTCGTGACGCTGCGCGAAGGCACCATCGACATCTTCGGAACGCTCTAGGCATCGCGCCCGGACGCTCGAGACCAAGGATCTAAGAGGACTGTAAAGACTATGGCTATCCGCAAGCACAAGCCGACGACGCCGGGACGTCGTGGCTCCAGCGTTGCCGACTTCGTCGAGGTCACCCGCAGCACGCCGGAGAAGTCGCTGGTCCGCCCGTTGAGCAAGACGGGGGGCCGCAACGCCTCCGGTCGCATCACGACCCGCCACTTCGGTGGGGGTCTCAAGCGGGCCTACCGCCTGATCGACTTCCGCCGTGCGGAAAAGGACGGCGTCAACGCCAAGGTCGCTCACATCGAGTACGACCCGAACCGCACCGCGCGCATCGCCCTGCTGCACTACACCGACGGAGAGAAGCGCTACATCATCGCGCCGAACCGTCTGCGCCAGGGAGACGTCATCGAGAACGGGCCCTCGGCGGACATCAAGCCGGGTAACAACCTGCCGTTGCGCAACATCCCGGTCGGCACCGTGATCCACGCCATCGAGCTGCGGCCCGGTGGTGGCGCGAAGATCGCCCGGTCCGCCGGCGCTCGTGTCCAGCTGGTGGCCAAGGAAGCCGGGATGGCCCAGCTGCGGATGCCCTCCGGTGAGATTCGCAACGTCGACGCCCGCTGCCGCGCGTCGGTGGGCGAGGTCGGCAACGCCGAGCAGAGCAACATCAGCTGGGGCAAGGCCGGACGCTCCCGCTGGAAGGGCAAGCGCCCGACCGTGCGCGGTGTGGTCATGAACCCCGTCGACCACCCGCATGGTGGTGGCGAGGGCAAGACCTCCGGTGGCCGTCACCCGGTCAGCCCCTGGGGCCAGCCTGAGGGCCGTACCCGTCATCCGAACAAGCCGAGCGACAAGATGATCGTGCGCCGGCGTCGTAAGAAGCGCTGAGTAGGGAGAGCTGCGAAGTTATGCCACGGAGTCTGAAGAAGGGCCCGTTTGTGGACGACCACCTGAGCAAGAAGGTGGACGCCATGAACGAACAGGGCACCAAGTCGGTCATCAAGACCTGGTCGCGTCGGTCCATGATCACCCCCGACATGCTCAGCCACACCCTGGCCGTGCACGACGGGCGCAAGCATGTGCCGGTGTTCGTCACCGAGTCGATGGTCGGGCACAAGCTGGGCGAGTTCGCGCCGACCCGCACGTTCAAGGGTCACGAGAAGGACGACCGGAAGGGACGGCGTCGATGAGCACGCAACACACTGAGGACGAGGTGTCCCAGCAGGACGCCACGACGGCCCGCGCCCAGGCGCGGTTCGTCCGCGTCGCCCCGATGAAGGTCCGCCGTGTGGTCGACCTGGTCCGTGGCAAGAGCGTGGCCGAGGCCACGGCGATCCTGCAGTTCGCTCCCCAGACGGCCAGCGAGCCGGTGCTGAAGCTCGTCCAGTCCGCCGTCGCCAACGCCCGCTACCGGGCCGACGAGACCGCGCAGGCGTTCGACGAGCGCACCCTGGTGATCCGCTCGATCTTCGTCGACGAAGGACCGACCATGAAACGTTTCCGGCCGCGGGCCCAAGGCCGCGCCAGCCAGATCCTCAAGCGCTCGAGCCACATCACCGTGGTCGTGGGCGAGCCGGCCAACCGCATCCAAGGAGGTGCTCGCTGATGGGTCAGAAGATCAACCCGAACGGCTACCGCCTCGGCATCACGACCGACCACCGGAGCCGGTGGTTCGCTGACTCCACGAAGGCGGGTCAGCGGTACCGCGACTACGTCCAGGAGGACGTGGCCATCCGCAAGCTCATGTCGACTGGTATGGACCGGGCCGGCATCGCGAAGGTGGAGATCGAGCGCACGCGTGACCGGGTGCGGGTCGACATCCACACTGCCCGTCCGGGCATCGTCATCGGGCGTCGCGGCGCCGAGGCCGACCGCATCCGCGGCGAGCTGGAGAAGCTCACCGGCAAGCAGGTGCAGCTGAACATCCTCGAGGTCAAGAACCCCGAGGTCGAGGCGCAGCTGGTAGCCCAGGGAATCGCCGAGCAGCTGGCGGCGCGAGTCACCTTCCGCCGGGCCATGCGCAAGGGTATGCAGTCCGCACTGCGGGCCGGTGCCAAGGGCATCCGGATCCAGTGCTCGGGTCGCCTCGGCGGTGCCGAGATGTCGCGCTCGGAGTTCTACCGCGAGGGCCGCGTCCCGCTGCACACGCTGCGGGCCAATATTGACTACGGCTTCTATGAGGCCAAGACGACGTTCGGCCGCATCGGCGTGAAGGTCTGGATCTACAAGGGCGACCTGACGGCCAAGGAGCTCGCTCGGGAGGAGGCCTCTGCTGCTCCCTCACGTGGCGCGGCCCGAGGCCGCCGCGACGATCGCCCCGGCGGCCGACCCGCACGACGTGGGGACCGCTCGGAGCGTCCGTCGCGAGTGGGCGGCGGAGCTGAGACCGCCGACAACGTGAGCGCCACTGAGCCGGCCGCAGAGCCGGCGAGCGTGGGCGCCGAGGCCTCTGCGGCCACCGCTACC
>JBAUJO010000171.1:0-18582 GCA_049683875.1 Ornithinimicrobium sp. | reverse complement strand
CCAGACGGCTCGGCAAACCCATAAGTGGCGCATAAATGGAGAGTGGCCACGCTGTCCTCCTGTGTGAGGACGACGGCGTGGCCTCTGACCAGCGTGTTCGGTGGAGCTAAGGGGAATCGAACCCCTGACCTTCTCATTGCGAGAAGCGCCTGCTCCACATCTCGGAGATTCTCCGCAGATCTAGGAGAAAGGCCCACTGGCCTGGGACGATCGCCGTCGTCGATGTTGTCCTTGACGAAAGCATACCCCGTGACCTCGGGTGGACTCGGAACTCCTCTGGCAATAAATGGAGAATATGTGGCGGATGCGGCCACGCGACCAGGCGTCTGCCGCATGTCACCGCCCGGCGACGGGTCCCACAACTTAGAGCGACAGTAAGGTACCCCTTTTGCTGCATCTTGCTTTGTCTCCTCTGCAATCGCTGACTGCGCAACGCCAGCGTTTACTTTGAGGCCGGTCAGGCGGAAAACAACTACTGACAGCAGGAGCGCCCGGAAGCGGCCACTGCTCATAAGGGCGTGGCGCCGACCCGAGCGGCCAAGAATCCAGACGGCCACCACCACGTCAAGGCCGCTGACGCGGCCCTCTCCCCCCAGATGGTTCTGCCACGCGCTGCGTGTCAGTACCGCGACCATGACGCCACTCACGCCGAAAGTCTGGCTGGTCAGCCCCGGGAACGCATCACCGCGGTTCCCAGTTCTCACCGTCCGGGCTGGCGACGGCCACGACGTACTCGTCCGGGTCCCGCACCCAGATCTCGCGGTGTCCCGGGCCGTTGCCCTCGCCCTCGGGTGGGTTCCGGTGCGGCGCCTTCACGACCTCGGCACCCATGCGACTGGCGCGCTCGACCACTCCGTCGAAGTCGCTGACCGACCCGAACCACACCAGCACTCCGTTGCCACGTGCGTGGCCGGGATCGCCGATCGGGCCGTGGTGGTGATCGGTGGCCTCGTGGTGCAGCTGGAGGACCAGCTCGCCGTCAGCGACCAGCCGTTCGTACGCCGGCCCGCCGTGGTCGCTGGTGAGGCCCAGGAGCTCCTGGTACCACCGGCTGCTCACCTCCACGTCCCGGACCATCAGCATCATCTGGGACCGCGCGGTGGGCGCGGGTGCGACGAGGCCGAGCCGGTTTCCCGAAGGGTCGTCGACCTCGACCAGCCACCGGTCGCCCTGGTCGAGCACCGGCTGCCCACGGACCGTGCCGCCGCGCTCGGAGACCCGCTCCAGCGTCGGGAAGAGGTCGTCGACGGCGAACCACAGCACCGGCCCGCCGTCCGCGGTGGGTGCAAGTTCAGTGGTCCACTGGCCGATCAGCCCGGGCGCCTCGAAGCTCCCGTGCTCCGGTTCGCCGCGCCAGCCGAGGACCGCGCCGTAAAACTCGATCGACGCCTGGAGGTCGGTGGTGGGCAGCTGCAGGTAGCCGAGGGCTCCCCGGGTCGGATGGCTCACTGGACTCATCGGTCGTTCTCCTGTCGGTCGGGGATGAGCAGGTGCTCGGCCGAAGTGGCGAACCAGCGTTCGTACCTGGTGCGGGTCCAGCCGAGGGCACGGACCTGGCGCACGTGGACGGCCGGGTCCATGAGCGTCCAAAGCGTGTCGACGGACTCGCGCTCGGAGGCGCGTAGGCACGAGGTACGCCGCAGCGCGCGCACGACCCAGGTGGCGGTGCCGCGCCGCTGGTCTGCCATCTCGTGGGCCAGCCGGGCCAGTCCGTCGTCGGACGCGGCGGCCTCGAACACGGCCAGCACGAGGCCGGCGGAGCGTTCCTGCGCGGGGCCGATGACGCTCGCGACGACGGCCAGGAGCTCCGTTGGGCTGGGGGCGACCTCGGCGGCCGCCGTCCAGTCGCGCTGGAGGACGGGAACCGCCTCGTCGTCACCCGCGATGGCCACGTCAATGCAGGCCTTGAGCAGGCGCGGCTTGCTACCGAAGGCCTGCTCGATGGTCTGCACCGAGACCCGGGCGTCGGCGGCGACCGCGCGCACCGTCGTGGCGGCATACCCCTGGCGCTCGAAGAGCCCGGTGGCCGCTGACAGCACCTGTCGCCGCGTCTGGCCCGCCTGGGCCGCGCGACGGTCGGAGCGGTAGGTGCGCGTCACCCTGTCGATGATTCGCTAGGGACTTGCCCTAGTCAATAGGGACTAGGGCCATGCTCATCGAGCGCATCTTTCAACTGCGATCTCAGTAGGCGCCGGCCAGCGCGTACCCGCTCGACCGTGGCGAGGTCGCCAAGGAACAAGCAGCGGCCCTGACGGATCTGCTGACATCCCGCTGACATTCGGCCCTGAACAGCATCAGAGGCGGCCTCCGGAACTCTCCGGAAACCGCCTCTGAGCTGCGCATTTGCACTTTGTAGCGGGGCAGTGTTCTGGCTCAGGACATCGGCAACACGCTGTCTCACGACATCCTGGACACCACCCGGTGCTCGATGCTCGGCCGTGTCGAGAGCAAGGCTGGTCATCACCGCCATCACCACCCAGGGCCTGACCCAGGCCGAGGGCGCCCGTACCTACGGTCTGTCCCCCGCCTGGGTCAGCCGCCTCATGGCCCGCTACCGCGCCGAGGGCGAGGCCGCCTTCCAGGCCCGGTCCCGGGCACTCAAGACCTCACCTAGCGCGACGCCGCCCGAGACCGTCGAACTGATCCTGCGCCTACGCAAACAGCTCGCCGAGGCCGGTCACGACGCCGCCGCGGACACTGTCCGCTGGCACCTCGAGCAGCACCACCACATCGCCGTGGCTGAGCCACGATCCACCGGATCCTGAACCGCCACGGCGCGGTCATCCCGGAACCGAAGAAGAGACCGAAGTCCTCCTACATCCGCTTCGAAGCAGCGATGCCGAACGAAACCTGGCAGTCCGACTTCACCCGCTACCCACTGACCGACACCGACACCTTCCGCAAGGGCATCGAGATCATCACCTGGCTCGACGACTGCACCCGCTACGCACTCCACGTCACGGCGCACCGGGCGATCACCACCCCGATCGTGACCGCCACCTTCCGCGAAACCGCAGGTCAGCACGGCATTCCGGCATCGACGCTGACCGACAACGGGATGGTCTACACCGTCCGCCACGCCGGCCTGGGACGCCGCGGCGGACGCAACGGGTTCGAGCAGCAACTCCGTGACTGGCACGTGGTCCAGAAGAACTCCCGCCCCAACCACCCCACCACCTGCGGCAAGGCCGAACGCTTCCAACAGACCATGAAGAAGTGGCTGCGCGCCCAGCCCGATCAGCCCGCCACCATCGCCGAGCTACAAGCCCTCCTGGACCGGTTCCGCCACGAGTACAACACCACCCGCCCGCACCGATCGCTGCCGCACCGGGCGACACCGGCCGCGCTCTACGACACCATGCCCAAGGCTCTGCCCGGCCCCAGCCGCGAGGCTGACACCCACGACCGGGTCCGGCACGACGTCGTCGACAAGTCCGGCACCGTCACCCTGCGCGTGGCCGGTCAACTCCGCCACATCGGCGTCGGCCGGACCCACAGCCGAACCCACGTCATCCTGCTCATCCACGACCTCGAGGTCCGCGTCGTCAACGCCATCACCGGCGAACTCCTCCGCGAGCTCACCATCGACCCAGACAAGGACTACCAACCCCAGAAATGACAAGATCCGAACCCACATCCGTGGGTTCGGATCTTGCCGATGTCCTGAGATCACCTTCAGTGCCATCTCGCGCACTCGCCAGGCATCGTCTGCCGGAAGGCGACAGCGGCCTCGGGTCGGCCGAGGGTTTCAAGCACGTGCGCGCGGGCCGCGATGACGCGGTGGTCTCGCGGGCGTGCCGCAGCGAGAGGTTCGAGTGCCGCCAGACCGGCCTCGGGGCCCTTGACCTCACTGAGCGCAATGGCTGCGCCGAGCTCGACGGCCGCGCTGGGGGCGACGCTCAGGAGCATTCGGTAGAGCTTGAGTATCTGTGGCCAGTCGGTGTTCGCGAAGACGGCTGCTGTGGCATGCACGGCTGCAACGAAACGGTGACTCTGCCGATGCTTGACGCGTGTGCTTGACCCGGCGTCGACCGGCTGTTACACAGACCCTTTCCCCTCATCGAGGACCAGCAGCAGTCAAGGAGCAGACAGTGGTCAGTGTGACGACGCACGAGGTTTCCACCGAGCCACAGGAACAACTCTCGGTGGAGCGCCGAGACTCCGCAGCTGTCCTTACGCTGAACCTGCCGGACCAGCGCAACCCGCTGTCGCTGTCGATGATGCAGGACCTGCGAGACCGGCTCCTCGAGATCGGCACCGATGACCAGGTCCGGGTGGTGGTGATCAAGGGCGAGGGCAAGGTCTTCTCCTCGGGTCACAACCTGAAGGAGATGACCGACCGCTCGCTGGAGGACCAGCGGGAGATCTTCGAGGTCTGCACGCAGATGATGCAGGCGGTCCAGCAGATCCCGCAGCCGGTGATCGCCCAGGTACACGGCGTGGCGGCGGCGGCCGGCTGTCAGCTCGTGGCGACGTGTGACCTGGCGGTGGCGGCTGACTCGACGCTGTTCCTCACCCCCGGGGTGCGCATCGGCCTGTTCTGCTCGACGCCGATGGTCGCGCTCAGTCGTAACGTCGGACGCAAACGCGCCATGGAGATGCTCCTTACCGGTGAGCCGATCAGCGCGGCCACAGCGGCGGACTGGGGCCTGATCAACCGAGCTGTGACGCAAGACCAGCTGGAGACCGAGGTGTGGGACCTGGTCGAGAAGCTCTCGGCGTGGAGCCCCATGACCATGGGGGTCGGCAAGCAGGCGTTCTACGCCCAGTTGGACGTGCCCCAGGCCGAGGCCTACGGCCTGATGTCCGAGACGATGGCGACCAACGCGATGGCACTCGACGCCCAGGAGGGCATCAATGCCTTCCTGACCAAGCGGCAGCCGGTGTGGCAAGGGAAGTGACGACGCGCACAGCTCCGGCATCGCCGCTCGCGTGATGGCCGACGCAGACATGCTCGCAGTCGGTGCCCAGGCGAACTTCGAGGCCCTGACCCCACTGTCCTTCCTAGACCGCTCCGCGCGCGTGCACGCCTCCCGCGTCGCCGTCATCGACGGACGGGCACAGTTCACGTACGCCGAGTGGCACGAGCGGGCGCGGGGTCTCGCCGGCCATCTGCGCTCCCTCGGCGTCGCCCGGGGCGACCGCGTGGCCGTGCTGGCGAGCAACAGCGAACCCGTGCTGCTCGCGCACTTCGCGGTGCCGATGGCCGGCGCCGACCTCGTCGCGATCAACACCCGGTTGGGGCCGCATGAGGTGAGCTACATCCTGGAGCACTGCAGGGCTCGCATCGCCCTTGTCGGGCCCGACTACCGCGACCTCGTCGCCGTCCGTCCCGAGGTAAGGCAGGTCGTCCTGGACGAGTCATTCGATGACGTCCTTTCCCACGGCCTAGAGAGGTATGCGGACTGGCACGTCGCCGACGAACGCGACTCGATCTCGCTGAACTACACCTCGGGGACCACTGGGCGGCCCAAGGGCGTCGTCTACCACCACCGCGGTGCCTACCTCAACGCGCTGGCCATGGCTCTGGACCATCAGGTCACCGCGCAGAGCACCTACCTCTGGACACTGCCGATGTTCCACTGCAACGGATGGTGCTTCCCGTGGGCCACCATCGCCGTCGGCGCTCGCAACCTGTGTCTGCCCGGCATCGACCCGCAGCGGATCTGGGAGCTCTGCTCCTCCGGCGAGGTGACGCACCTGTGCGCGGCGCCGACCGTGCTGACGGTGCTGGCCGAGTCCGAGGCCGCCACAGCCCTCCCCGCTCCGGTGCGGCTGGTCACGGCGGGCGCACCACCGGCCCCGACGATCATCCAACGGATGGAGGCGTTCGGGTTTGTCGTCGACCACGTCTACGGGCTGACCGAGACCTACGGGCCGTTCACCGTGAACGTCACCGACTCCCGGGCGCACCCGCGCGACCATCCGGACCACTACCGCGTGCGTGCTCGCCAGGGGTTCGCCAACGTGGCGGCCGGTCAGGTCGAAGTGCGTGACGGCAACGGGAAGCCGGTCGCCGCCGACGGGCAGAGCCTGGGCGAGGTCTGTATGCGGGGCAACGTCGTCATGACCGAGTACCTCGACGACGTCGACGCGACGCACGAGGCGCTAGCGGGCGGATGGTTCCACTCCGGTGACCTCGCGGTCGTTCACGCCGACGGGCAGATCGAGCTCCGCGACCGCAAGAAGGACCTGGTCATCTCCGGTGGGGAGAACATCAGCACGGTGGAGGTGGAGCAGGTGGTGGTGCAGCATCCCGCGGTGGCCGAGTGCGGCGTGGTCGCCCGTCCGGACCGGCGGTGGGGGGAGGTCCCTGTGGCCTTCGTGACCCTGCGCCGGGGGACCAGCGTCACCGAGGCCGAGCTGCGGGAGCACTGCCGGGAGCGCATGGCGCATTTCAAGTGCCCCGCCCAGTTCGTCGTCAGCGACCTGCCGAAGACGGCAACCGGCAAGATCCTCAAGTCCGAGCTGCGCGCGCGCGTGACCGCACTTGCCTCGCGGCCCACCGGGGTCGACTCCTAGATATCTCAGCGGAGCTGGCCAGCTGCAGGCCCAGCACCGGTCTCTGCGAGCGTGCTCGGTATCGACGTCCCTCTTAGAGGGGCGCCCCAGAGTCGGCAGCCCGTTGCAGTCGTGGGTTGTCAATCGAGCAGCTCAACGAGCGGGCTGCCTGACCCGCGCCCTCATCGCCGAGGTCGCCGAGCCGCAGAGCGGCCCGGGCGGAGAACTCGCGTAGCCCGTGTTGGTCGGCGCAGTCGGCCAGCTGCTCAACGGCCTTGCGGCTGAGCTCGGCATCGCGCCCGGCGACGTGGCATTTGCCTTCGAGGCTGTGAGCGAGGACCCAGACGTAGGGCGGCATGTGCTCCGTGCTGCGCTCGGTCCACGCACTGGCTGCCTCACTATCTCCGCGGTCGAGTGCGAGGTCGGCCAAGGAGCGACTCGCAAGCGACACCCAGCACAGATCGCCGACCTCCCGCCCGAGCGCAAAGGAGGTTTCGAGCCAGGCCGCGGCCTCATCGAGGCGCCCCTGCCGTCGTAGGATCTCGCCTTGTTGTGCCTGCGGCCAGGGAAGCATCGCGACCCACCGTTCGGACTCAGCGATGTCTATGCTCACCTGGACAGCGTGAGCGGCACTGGTCAGGTCGCCACGCAGCAGATGCGTCCGGGCCGCCATCGACCGTGCCCACGCCACTTGCCGCGGCCTGCCGGCTACCCGCGCGTGCGTGACTGAGCTCGAAAGCGACTCCAGGGACTGTGCGTAGTCGGCGCTGTCACAAGAGGCCATGCCGCGCAGTCCATGGGTCACCGCGGCCAGGCGCTCCTCACCTTGGCTGTGCTCGTCGGCTTGGGTGAGCCAGTACTGCGCCTGGACCGCATCCCCAGACTGGATGTGGACGAACGCGAGCTCGCTGCATGCCCGCGCCGAGTAGTCGCCTCGCGAGCTTTTGTGGGCGGTCGCGATGGCCTGGTGAAGGATCGCCGTGACCTGCGTGGTGCGATCGTGGCCCCCGCGGGCCAAGGCTTCGCCGTACTCCAGGAGAGCTTCCGTCTCGAGAGCGGTGTCGCGGGTTTCGCGTGTCAGCTGTACCGCGGACTGCAACTGTTCGAGACCACGCTGTACCGCGCCTGCCGCAATAGCAGCGCGACCGGCCTGGAGACAAGCCCGTGCCTCGGCCGCTGAGGTGACCGCGGTGGTGCGTCTGGCCGGGGCGGCCTGCTCCGCGACCGCAAGACGTAGGGCCGCTGGCACCGGTGCCTGCAGCTCGCGAGAGAACAGTTCCTCGCACCACGCCAACTGCTGTCGTGCCTGGCCGCTTTGTCCGGCGACAGCCAGCGACCTGAGCAGGACTTCCTGGTTGCGCGCCTCCAGCGGGTCCAGCTCGACCAACCGGTGGGCACGCCGAACCGCATCCTCCAGATGGCCCGTGGCGATGTCGGCCAGCACCTCGTCACGCAGCTGCGTTTGCTGACGGTTGGCGAGACTGAGTCGTTGAATATGGAGCCAGTACTCGAAGGCTGGTAGCGCATCGAAAGTCAGCGAGCCCAAGAGCGCGCCCGTGGACGCGCCGCCCATCCGCTGCGGCGGTCGCTGGGCGACGTCGGTCAGGTCGACGGAGAAACCCTGGGGTAGGGAGATGGTCAGTGGATCGCCACCGAGCTCGTCAGCGGACCAGCCTGTGGCTCTGCGAATCTCGGACAGGGTCCAGCGAAGGGCCGCCATGGGGTCGTTAGCGTCGCTGAAGAGCATCTCCGCAACGGACTGCCGCGAAGGCTGGTGCTCAGCCAGGAGCAGGTAGGCCAGCAACCCCCAAGGCTTCCGCCCGCGGGGCGGCGGGAGAGGCTGCCCGTCCCGCGCCAGACGGGGCTCCCCGAGAAGGTGCAGGACCACACTCATGGGCTCTCATTGTCGGGTTGTGGCCCCGACCGGGCAAGTGAGGCTGCGTGTGGCAGAGCGTCCCTCCTGAGAGGGTCACCGTGTGACGCCGCGTGTGCGGCAGCCGGCTCGACATCACACGGCCGCCCACACGGGCTCGCCGAATTCTGGGTAGACACCACAGCACCCAGGAGATGAACGATGACGTACATCGAGGAACGACACGACAGTGGCGAGGCGGCGACGAACCCACACGGGTCCACGGATGTCGACACCTTCGACCACGGGGTCACCAGCCGGTTCAACGCGTGGTTCTTCGGAACCTTCGACTGGTATTTCAACCACATCCTCCGGCTCCACAAGCGGTCGGCGTTCTCAGACGTCACGGCCGCCAGGGTGGTCGAGCTCGGCGCCGGCACGGGAAACAACTTCGCCTATCTGCAGCCGGGAACGAAGATCCACGCCGTGGAACCCAACCGCCGGATGTACCCGAGGCTGCGGCAAGCTGCCGAGCGGGCCGGGGTGGAGCTGAACCTGCAGGCGGGGATGGCCGAACGGATCGACCTGCCGGACGGCAGCGCGGACGAGGTCATCTGCACCCTCGTGCTGTGTACCGTCGAGGACCCCGAGGCTGTCCTCTGCGAGGTCCGGCGCGTGCTGCGCCCGGGTGGCCGATTCCGGTTCGTGGAGCATGTGGCGGCCGACGGACCGATACGGTCGGTGGTGCAGCGTCGCCTGAGGCGGCCCTGGGGGTGGCTCTTCGAGGGGTGCGACCCGCACCGCGACACCACTCGCGCCCTGACTCAGGCGGGCTTCACGACCGTCACGATCGAGCGCCTTATGTGGCAACAGTCCATCTTCTGGCCGGTGAACACCGCCATCTGGGGGATCGCCACAGAATAGAATGGCGCGGTGGCGAACGGACTCCGTACGGCGTGGCTCACAGTGACTACGTACCGGGTGCCGTCGGCGTCGAGGCGGGCCGTGCCGGCGGCCACGACGTTGCTTACCCAGTCGGCGCAGTAGGGGAGCACCACCAGGAAACCCTCGTCGGTGGCCATGGTGGCGATGGGGGTCGCATAGGCCCGTTGGCCCGCCTACCGACCAGGGAGGCGCCGGCGGCCAGGGTGACAGATTCGGCGATCGGAGTATGCGGGTCCACGGCCAATCCTCTCGGTCCCCCGACGTGGAAGCGCGTTCGTCGACCACGTCGCGCTAGCCGCCATCACTCCGTGAGCTGGCTCCGTGGGGCGAGGTTGAGGGTCAGCCCTCTTCCTCTCCTGAGCCCCGCTCTTCGTACCACGTGGTCGAAACGCCACCCACCTTCAGTTCCGGTTCCTCCAACAAGGCAACGTGCATCGCTCGGGTGGTGGTCACCCCCTCGACGGTGAGCTCGGAAAGTGCCTGACCAGCGCGAGCGAGCGCCTGGGCTCGATCCTGTCCGTGGACAATGACCTTTGCGAGGAGCGAGTCGTAGTAGGGCGTGATCTCTCCACCGGCCACGAACCCGGAGTCCACTCGCACCCCGGGCCCGCTCGGTGGGTCGAACCGTGTGATTTGCCCCGGGGAAGGAAAAAAGTCCTGCTCGGGGTCCTCGGCGTTGATTCGGAACTCCAGTGCCACCCCGGAGAGCGTCAGGTCTTCTTGCTCGAAGGACAGCTCCTCGCCGGCGGCTACTCTCAGCTGCTCGACGACCAGGTCGACGCCGGTCACCATTTCGGTGATCGGGTGCTCGACCTGGATCCGAGTGTTCATCTCGATGAAGTAGAACCCGTCGCCCTCGACCAGGAACTCCACCGTTCCAGCCCCCTGGTAGCCGACCTCAGCGGCCAGTCTGACGGCGGCTGCAGTGATCTCGTCGCGCAGATCAGAGGCGAGCCCAGGGGCGGGGGCTTCTTCGAGGAGCTTTTGACGACGGCGTTGCACTGAGCAGTCCCGCTCAAAGAGGTGAACCACGTTGCCATGTGCGTCGGCGAAGATCTGGACTTCGATGTGCCTGGCTTTGGTGATCGCCCGTTCGAGGTAGACGGACCCGTCACCGAAAGCCGAGCTTGCCTCGGCGCTCGCCGTTTCTACTGCGGCCTCGAGCTCGTCGGCGGTGGTGACCACGCGAATGCCGCGTCCACCTCCGCCGGCGCTGGCTTTGACCAGGATCGGGTAGCTCAGCTGTTCGGCGGCAGCCTGAGCCTCCGCGGCGTCGGCCACCACATCGGTGCCGGGGACCAAGGGGACGCCGGCATCCTCGGCTGTCTGTCGGGCTAGGGCTTTGTCCCCCATGGTCTCGATGACCTCGGCGGAGGGCCCCACGAAGCGTAGGCCTGCCTCCGTTACCCGGCGGGCGAACTCGGCTCGCTCGGATAGGAAGCCATAGCCGGGATGAACGTACCGGCATCCTGTGTCGTGGGCCGCGGTGAGGATGGCGTCGATGTCGAGGTAGGAGCGACGGGCCGGTGAGGGTCCGACATGCACTGCGTCGTCGGCGAGTGTGACCCAACGGGCATCGGTGTCGGCGTCGGAGTAGACGGCGACCGCTTCCCACCCGAGGGTGTGGGCGGCTCGGATAATACGGACAGCGACCTCGCCGCGGTTGGCGACCAGGACTCGGGGTTTCTCTGAGGTGCTCATTCCACGACCGCGATGTCTTGTCCGACGCTCACTTCCCCCTCGTCTTCGACCAGGAACTCTTTGAGGGTCCCGGTGCTGGTCGACTTGAGCTCGGTGAAGTTCTTCATGACTTCGAGCATCCCGATGGTTTGACCCTCGGTGACCTCGTCGCCCTCCTGGACGTATTCGTCCTTGTCGGGTGCGGGACGGCGGTAGAAGACTCCGGGGAGGGGAGAAGCGACGGTGGCCATCAGGTTCCTTTCGAGCGAGCTTGGGAGAGGGGGGGTGCGCTCGCACTAGGCGAGAGAAGTGCGGACCTCGTCGAGGCGCTGGTTGCGCTCAGCCCGAGCGCTCAGGGCTTCTTGGATAGTGACGTCGCGGAAGTGCACGCTGTCGCCTGTTTTGGCCTGACCGAACAGGTCCCGGTCGACAGAGATGACGGTCGCAATGGTGACGTAGCCCCCTCCGGTGACGGCGTCGCCGAGGAGGACGATGGGTTCGTCACCCCCGGGTACTTGTATCGAACCGAGGGGGTAGCCGAGGTCGACCACGTTTGCGGGGTCGCTGCCGGCCCCGAAAGGCTGTTCGCGTTCGACGAAGTCCAGGGTTCCTCCGCGCAGCCGATACCCGACCCGGTCTGCATCCTTCGTGATCTTCCAGGTGGTGTTCAGGAAGGACTCGAGGCCTTGCTCGCTGAGTCGGTAGGAACACAGCCCGACGACGGCTCGGACTTCGATGGCGGACGCGAACTCTGGGATGAGGTCAGCGGTGATCGAGCGGTCCGCCTTGGGGTCGCGGCGTTCGCCCAAGGCGAGCACGTCGCCGTCGGCGAGTTTGCGTCCCTCGTGGCCGCCGAGTCCGATGAGGGTGTACGTGGATCGAGAACCGAGATACTCAGGGACGTCCAGCCCGCCCGAGATGGCGATGTAGGGGCGGGCTCCGGTCGTGATCATGGCGAAGCCCAGGGTGTCGCCGGCGTGAACGGCAACGCTGGTCCACATCGTGAGCGGTTCCCCGTTGAGGGTGGGCGCCGCGTCCCCTCCCGTGACCGCGATGACACGGTCGTCGGCGAACTCCAGAGTGGGGCCCACGTAGGTCGACTCGAGCGCGGCCGCGTTTTCCTCGTTGCCGACAAGCAGGTTCGCAACCCGAAACGAGTATTGGTCCATGGCGCCGGAGGGTGGCATGCCGATGGCGTAGCGGCCGGTGCGGCCGAGGTCTTGCACGGTGGTGGAGAGTCCGCCGTTCTGCACGTTCACCTGTGCGCTCATTGGTACAGCACCTCCAACAAGTGGTCGTTGACTTCCTGGGGGTCGCGCAGAAACGCGGCGGGGGAGAACTCCACGTCTCGCTGCTGGTAGCGAAAGGTTCCTTCTTCGACGCTGGTCCGCGTCTGGTCGAACTCCGTGCGGTCTATGGAGCGGTAGCGAAGAATGTCCCCGGCTTTGGGGAAGACGATCGAATGCGCAAAGTCAGGGTGATCCTGGCTGAGGTTGAGGACGGGCGCGGCCGCCATGCCGTAGAGCTGGTACCCGCCGGCGCCCTGCACCGGGTAGACGACGCTGAAGGCGCCTCCGATTCCGAAGGCGCGCTCAGGGGTGAAGGTGCGGGGCCGCACGTACTTCGGCACCTGCACCTGGCGTTCGCGAGGCTCGAGCTGGTAGCAGAACGGGAGCCCGGGTACGAAGCCGAGCATGGTCACGATCCAGGGGTTTCCCGCCAGGTGCTCGATGAACTCAGTGGGGCCTGGGAATCCGTTCGTCCGAGCGCCGTACTCCAGGTCAGTGGAGTCCGGGTCCTGGTGGCGGTCACGGAACCGCATCAGCGCCTCGTGGGTCCACGGGTCGTTGTAGAGCACCGGCACGTCGACGACCCGCGTTTCTAGGGTGAAGTTCTCTGGGACCTCGGCGAAACTGCTCTCGAGCTCCTGCAGCAGGGACATCAAGTCCTCGGGTGCCAGCACATCGGGGTCGAAGCGGATCAAGTACGAAGCGTTGGACGGGCAGATGTCCACGACGCCGGCGAGGTCACGATCCGCCAGCTCTTGAGTGATGAGCATGGCCTTGATGTTGGCCTCCATGCTCATCTCCTCCGCAATCTCGACGAAGATGAACTCATCGGCCCCGTGCTCATAGCGCGCGTTCGGCAGCTGCACCGTCTGACTCATGGACCCTCCTGGTCGTGATGGTGAAGGGAGCGGATAGTCCACCCCGAGCGGGATATTTGCTCGACCACCGCGTGGGCGTTGTCCTCGGCGCCAGGGCGGTCGGAGTGCAGGCAGATCGAGTCGACCCGTACCGAGGTCTCAATGCCGCCGGGAGAGCGGACGGTGCCCGCCAGGATGCCCGCGACCTGATCCGCGCACCACTGCGGGTCCCGGCGTTGGTTCTGCGGGTCGATGACGATGTGACCCTCATCGGTGTACTCCAGGTCGGCGAACGCTTCCGCCGCGACGCGGTGGCCACGGCGACGTTGCCGTTCGGCGCAGGGTCCAGCCTCGAGGACAAGAATGATCAGGGGATCGAACGCCGTGACCGCGTCGGCGACGGCGTCGGCGACGGCGTCGTCCTTCATCAGCAGGCCATACAGGCTGCCGTGCGGCTTGACGTGCCGCAACGGAACGCCCTGCTGGTCGGCCAAGGCTCGCAGCGCCCCGGTTTGGTAGAGAACGGCCTGTGCGGCCTCCTGCGGTGAGAACGCCATCAGTCGGCGGCCGAAACCGGTCAAGTCGGGAAATCCGGGATGGGCACCAAGCCCCAGCTTGTGCTGGGCCGCCAGGGCGATAGACCGGGACATCGTTCCCGGGTCACCGGCGTGCCAGCCACAAGCGACGTTGATGGAGGAGATCAGCGGGGCGAGCGCCTCGTCAGCGCCCAAGGACCACCGACCGAAACCTTCCCCACCGTCCGCGTTCAGATCGATACTACGGGCTGGCGTGTCAATCATTCTGCCTCTCTACGCTGCGGTACGAACGTGCGTTCCACTCTGAAGGATCAGCGGTTGCGATCATCGACTCTGCGGACCGCAGCCCAGGCCATGGGAAAAATCGCAGCGGCGATGGCACATTTGATCAAGCCCCCAAGGATGAACGGTGTGAAGCCGTACTCCAGCACCAAGGACACGTCGGTGATTCCCAGGACCACGGCCAGGTAGGGCAACCCGAAGGCGAAGGGAACGAGTGAGGCGAACAGGAACCCAACCATCGACAGGAAGGGGCGCCGGTCCCAGTTTCGCTCGGCAAGCCAACCCATGAGCGCCGCCGCAAAGACGAACCCGATGATGTAGCCGAAGGAGGGCTTGACCAACGCGGCCGGACCCCCGGTGAAATCGGAGAACCAAGGCACTCCGGCGACGCCGACGGCTAGGTAGGTGAACAGCGCCATCGCGCCGCGCCGCATACCTAGGCTGCCGCCCACCAACAAGACCGCCAGAGTCTGACCGGTGATCGAGACGGGGAACATCGGGATACTGATCTGGGCGAGGGCGCCGACCACCATGGCGCCCGTGAGCACGAGGGCGATATCCGTGGTCAGGCTGCGCGAAATGAGCCGGTCGGCCAGTACTGGTTGTGGGGCGAGGGCTGCGGTGCTCATGAGCGGTCTCCTGAGTCAGGTGAGAAAGGGCATGAACGGCGTGAAACGCTCATGTATACCACCGGGGCGCTCACCGCGCCGGTGGTACGACCGCTCGATGATCCGGCAGCCATCCCTCGGTGAGCAGTGATCGGACTGCTCCGAGGCAGCTGGGCCACCTCACGGGGCACGGTGCGGAGGCCGGGCAGTCTGGTATCAGCACACCGCACCGAGGCTCTCATCGTGCGAGGTCGTGAAATACGCGGCTGGGGAGAGGATCTGATCATGAAGCGAGCGAGAAAACTGTGGATCGCGGCAGTGCTGGGGCTGGGCATGCCGTTGGCAGGGGCGTCCGCTGCCCAGGCCGGCTCGACCTGGGAGTGCCACGTGTTCGACAACGGGAAGGTTCATTGTGAGCCCATGGTGGTGTCTCCGCCCGCGGAGCGCTTGCCCGTGCCTCAGCCCGCGGAGCGGGTCCTGCGCTGAGGCCCGAGGACTGGCAGGCACGGACGAACACCGTGCCTGCCAACCCTCCGTCCGGTGCGATCAAGCGGAGGTGAGCCTTGTCGAGCGCGCGCCAAAGTCCCGACCTCGGGGGTGCCGCTCGGCCGGGCGAACGTGAAGGCGGTTCAGTAGATGTTGGGCCACGCTTCGGCGGCGATGACGCTCGATACTTGCGCCGGCCTGTTCCCCGATGACCTGGACGCTGTTGCTCAGTCGTTGGACCTCCATGTGCCACAAATGTGCCACAGCGGGGCATTTGAGCCGGTCCTCGACGCGATCGCCATCGAGCCAAAGGGGCTCTGACCTGCGATGACATGTTGTGCCCTCGGCGCGATTCGAACGCGCGACACCCGCTTTAGGAGAGCGGTGCTCTATCCCCTGAGCTACGAGGGCGAGGCTGCGCTGAGCAACCGGGGAAGCATCAAGTCTGCCACGCGCAGACATGGGACGATGGCGCGGTGACCACGGCGCGGACCCTCTCGACATCCGAGGTGGCTACCGTCCAGACCCGCACGGTGGGCACCCTGATGGCCTCGCAGACTCTCGGCGGGGTCGGCGTGGCCAGCGGCCTCGCCGTCGGTGCGCTGATCGCTGCCGATGTCGGCGGCAGCGACGCGGTCTCCGGGCTCGCCACCACCACACAGGTGCTCGGCGGAGCCCTGTTCACCATCCCCATCGCCGCGCTCATGGCAACCCGGGGGCGACGCGTCGGCCTCAGCGCGGCCTATCTCATCGGCGCGGTCGGCGCGGTGCTGGCCATCACGGCCAGCGTCATCGCGTCGTTCGCCCTGCTCCTGCTCGGCACGCTCTGCTTCGGCGCGGCCACCACGGCGAACAGCCAGGCCCGGTATGCCGCGGTCGACCTGGCCGCCCCGAGCCGCCGTGGCCGCCAGCTCAGCCTTGTGGTCTGGGCCACCACCGTGGGCGCCGTGCTCGGCCCAAACCTCCTTGGCCCTGGCGCCGCCATCTCCGGTGTCCTGGGCATACCCACGCTCGCTGGAGCCTGGGTCATCAGCACGATCGGCTTCGGTCTGGCCCTCGTGGTGCTTCAAGCCGCCCTGCGACCCGACCCGCTGCTGACCGCCCGAGCGCTGGAGGAGAGTGCGCACGGCACAGCCCCGGAGAAGGGTTCGGGCAGCGTGCGGCGCGGAGCCAGCGTTATCGCTCACAACCCCACCGCGCTGCTGGGCACCATCGCCGTGGCCGGGGGACACGTGGTCATGGTGAGCATCATGGTGATGACCCCGCTGCACATGAGCCACGGCAGCGCCGCGATCGAGGTCATCGGACTGGTCATCTCGCTGCACATCCTCGGGATGTACGGCTTGGCGCCTGTCTCCGGGTATCTCACCGACCGCCTCGGCGCCGTGAGCGTGGTGCTGATCGGGGTGGCCCTGCTGTTGCTGGCGTGCGCCTTGGCCGGGATCTCCGCGGCCGGGGCGTCGTGGAGCCTGACGGCCGGTCTGGTCGTGCTCGGCTTGGGGTGGTCCTGCACCATGGTCGCGGGTTCCTCGCTGATCGCCGCCTCGGTTGACGTGCGACAACGCTCCGGTGTCCAGGGTGCTTCCGACGTGGCCATGGGCCTGTCCGCGGCGGCCGCCGGGGGCCTCGCCGGGCTGGTCGTCGACGTCTTCGGATACGGCTGGTTGTGTGCGTTCGCCGCCCTCGGCGCGCTCGCTCTCGGCTTTTACGCCGCGACCTCCCGTGGTGTGGTTAGCCTTGCTCAGTGACTGCTGAACCGACCACCCGCGTCGACAGCGTCGCCGCGGCCGCGCAGCGGTGGCGCCACGAGCTCGCCGACCTCGGGGGCCGCAACACGTTGCTGTGGTATCAGGACCACCCTCGCGGCATCTTCGACCTCACCGTGGCCCATCCCTCCGGCGTGGCCAAGCTGCTGGCCGGCCAACGCACCTTGCTGACCGAGATCGTCCGCGAGCGCGTCGCGCTGGCCGAGGCGCGCTCGCGCGTCGAGACCATCCACGCCACGACCTCCGCTCTGTTCACCGAGCACGGGGTGTCGACCTGCTTCGTCGCCGTCGGCATGGCGAGCTGGCACCTGCCCCGCGTCAAGGTCGCCCCCCGCGCCCCCGTATTGCTGCGCGCCGCGACGATCGAGCCGGTCGACGCAACCCACCAGGACTTCGTGCTGCATCTGGACCACCACGTCACGTTCAACCCTGTGTTGGAGAACTACCTCCGCGGCGAGGTCGGCATCGACTTCGACGCCGCCGAGCTGGCGCGCCTGTCCGCGCCTAACGGGTTCGACCCGCGCCTGACCTACCGCGCACTGGAGAAGCTGTGCCTTGGGATGGATGGCTTCGGGATCAACCCACAGACCGTCATCGCCACCTTTCCCTGGGCCAAGCTCGACCTCGTCGCCCAGATGTCCGCGGACTCCTCCGCGCTGGCCAACCACCCCGTGGTCGCGGCGCTGGCCGGGCACACGGGCCATGACCGACCGGCCAGCAAGCTCGAGTCCGCCGAATTCCACGACCCGCGCCAGGAGTACTCGGTGCTCGATGCGGATGACGCCCAGCGAGCGGTCATCGACGCCGCCCAGCAGGGGGCCGGCTTCGTCCTCGACACCCCGGCGGGCACCGGGGCCACCCAGACGCTGGCGAACGTCGTCGCCGGCCGCCTCGCCCAGGGCCGGACCGCCTTGGTCGTCAGTGAAGAGCGCCCCGCGCTGGACGCGCTGCGCCGTCGTCTGGCCGCCGTGGGTCTGGACGACGTTACCCTCAACCTCGCCGAGAGCCCGCCCCGTGCCAGCGCCACAATCTCCGCGCTCGCCGCCCAGCTCGACGACCCACACACCACCAGCGAGCCACCCCTTCCGGAGGATCCGCTACCGGCGTGGCTTGCCGCCCAGGAGGTGCTGGAACAGCACGAGGAGTGCATGCATGCCCGGCACCGGCCCTGGCAGCAGTCACTGGCTCAGACCCAGGCCGCGCTGGCGACCCTGGCCAAGCTCAAGCGGCCTCCCGCCTCGCATGTGCGCCTGTCGCCGGCCGTGCTCGAGGGTCTGTCGCGCGACCGCGTCGACGAGGTGGCGGGCGTGTTGACCCATGCTGCCCGCGAGGGCGTGTGGCAGCGTGGCCGCGCCGAAGACCCCTGGTACGGCGCTGCCCTGCGCTCGAACCAGGAGGCGGACCGGGCACAGGACCTGGTCGAAGGGCTGGCCTCCGGGGACCTCAGCGCTGCGCGAGAGGAGATCGACGAGGTATGCCGAGGTGCGGGCATGCCCGCACCTCTCACTCAGTCGCCGTGGCAGGAACGGCTCGACCTGCTGCGGCGGGTGCACGCCACCAACGAGCACTTCCGGCTGGAGATCTACCAGGCGCCGCTGGGCGAGCTCATCGCTGCCGTCTCCGGTCGTGACCCAGGGCCAGATGCCACCCGCCCCGGAGCCGTCTCCCGCGCGCGGTCCAAGCGAGCCATCCGCGCCATGCTGCGACCGGGCAAGCCACCGGCGCACGTGGGCGAGCTGCTGGTCGCGGCGCGCCAGGAGCAGGCGGAGTGGGAGGAGCT
>JBAUJO010000170.1:0-14579 GCA_049683875.1 Ornithinimicrobium sp. | reverse complement strand
GGGTCGGGCACGCTCGTGGGCGCCCCACCACCCAGGAGCGGCGGGACCGCGATCACCACACCCAGGGGCAGGATCGCTACCAGGCCCGAGACTGGGCGCGAAAGCCAGCGCGTCCCGGTCACTCTCGGCCCGAGCGAGCCGGTGGGCTACTGGCTGCGGCCGGCAACCTCGTCCACCAAACCGCGCAGGGCCTCCACGGCCGGGGCCGTTCCCAGGTCGTCGAGCAGGGCGCGCGTCTCGGTCGCCAGCTGGGCCAGATGCTCCCGCGCCTGCCCCATGGCCGGATGTTCGCGCAGGAGACGCACGGCCTCCACCACGTCCGCCGGGTCGCTGATCGGTGACCCGAGCAGCTCCAACAGCCGCTCGTCGTCGGCTCGGGGCTGGGCGGAGAGCACATAGAGCACGGGCAGGGTGACCTTGCCCTCACGCAGGTCGGCTCCCGGTTCCTTGCCGAAGTCCGCCGCGTCGGAGACGACGTCGAGCACGTCGTCCGACATCTGGAACACGATTCCCAGCCGTTCACCGAAGGTGGTCAGGACATCGACCACCTCAGGGTCGGCTCCGCCGAACATGGCGCCGTACCGGGCCGACGTCGCGATGAGCGAGCCGGTCTTGTCCGCGAGCACCGAGCGGTAGTAGGCCACCGGGTCCTCATCCGCAGCCGGCGGTCGCTCGTCGCGGATCTGCCCGGCGCAGAGCCGGACGAAGGTGGCGGCCTGCACTCTGACCGCCTCGGGGCCCAGCTCGGCGATCACCGAGGACGCAGTGCCGAACAACAGGTCGCCCACGAGGATCGAGGTGGCGTTCCCGTACCGGACGTTGGCGCTCTGAACGCCGCGCCGCAGCTCGGCCTCGTCCATCACGTCGTCGTGGTACAGCGACGCCAGATGGGTGAGCTCCACCCCCGTCGCCGCTTCGACGACGCGAGGGTTGATGCCATCAGCCACCTCGGAACACAGCAGTGTCAGCAACGGCCGGAACCTCTTGCCGCCGGCGCTGGCCAGGTGTCCCGCCGCCTCCGCGATGAAGGGGTCCTCGTGGTCGACGACCGCACGCAGCCGGACGTCTACGGCCTCCAGCCCGTCGAAGAGCCGTTGGTGCAGATGCTCTTCGGCGCCCGGAAGCAAGGTCGGCGCACGCTCCATCACCGGATGAACTGCGAGGCCTGCTGGGCCAGCTCCAGCATCGGGGAGGGCATGACGCCCAGGCCCAGCGTCACCAGCAGGCCGATCGCCACCGCGAAGGTGGTCAATGAAGATGCCTCGACGGCCACAGCCTCACCACTGTGCTCTCCGAAGTACATCGTCACGATCAGGCGGAAGTAGACGTAGGCCGTCACGGCACTGGCCAGCACGCCGATCACCGCCAACCAGGCGCCGTTGTTGGCGATGGCCGCGGAGAACACAGCGAACTTACCGGTGAAACCGGAGGTCAGAGGTATGCCCGCGAAGGCCAGCAAGAGGAAGCTGAAGCCTCCCGCCACCCACGGGTTGGTCTTGGCCAACCCTGACCACTGCGCCACGTGGGTGGCCTCAGTGCCCGAGGCGCGCACCAGTGTGACCAGCGCGAAGGCCGGGATGGTCATGAAGCCGTAGGCAGCGAGGTAGAAGATCGTGCCCGATACTCCGGCCGAGTCCATGGCCAGGAACCCGACCAGGATGAAGCCGGCGTGGGCGATGGAGGAATAGGCCAGGATGCGTTTGACGTCGGTCTGACCGACCGACATCACCGCTCCGACGATCATCGTGAGCGCCGCCACTGCGGCCAGGATCGGCTGCCAGTCCAGCCGCGCCGACTCACCGGCGACGTAGAAGACGCGCAGCAGAGCGCCGAACGCAGCCACCTTGGTGACGGCCGCCATGAAGCCGGTCACGGGCGTGGGAGCGCCCTGGTACACGTCAGGGACCCACGCGTGGAACGGCACGGCACCGACCTTGAACAGCAGCCCGGTCGCGATCAGCAGCAGACCGGGCATCAGCAACCCGTCCATGCCGATCTGGCTGGTGATCGAGGCGGCGATCTCGTCGAACCTCATGGAGCCCGCGTAGCCGTAGACCAGTGAGGCGCCGAAGAGGAAGAACGCCGACGAGAAGGCGCCCAGCAGGAAGTACTTCAGCGACGCCTCCTGGCTCAGCAGTCGGCGACGGCGGGCCAGACCGCACATGATGTACAGCGGTAGCGACAGGATCTCCAGCGCGATGAACATCACGATCAGGTCGTTGGCCATCGGGAAGAGCATCATCCCACCGACCCCGAACAGCGTGAGGGGGTAGATCTCGGTGGTCGTGGCTCCGACCTTGGTGGCGAGCGCCTCCTCGGCAGACCCGGGAACGGACACGCCAGCCTGGGTGAAGGCGTCGGCGGCGTCGCCGCCGAGCCGCTCGCTCATCACCATGACGCCGATGATGGACAGGGCCAACACCAGCCCCTGCAGCATCAGCGCCGGTCCGTCCACCGCCACCGCGCCGGCGGCGGTCAGCCCGCGATGGTCTGGCGCGACGAAGATGACCGCGACCAACGCGGCCAGCATCGTGCCCACGGTCAGCGGCATCTGCACCGGATAGCGCAGCGAGCGGCCGGCGAAGCCCTCCACCGCCACGCCGACGAGACCGCCAGCGAAGACGATGAGCAGGGGCAGCAGCGCGAGGTAGGCGATCTCGGGGGCTTGGAACATCATCAGCCCTCACTCCCTTCGGCCGCGTCCGAGCTCGGTGGCGGATCGTTCACTCCGACGTGCTGCAGCGTGGTGTCCACTGCGGGCTCGAGCACGTCCAGGGCGGGCTTGGGATAGAACCCCAGCACGAGGAAGGCGGTGATGAGCGGGACGACCACGGCCTTCTCACGTCCGCTCATGTCGGGGGTCGCGCTCAGGCCCTCGGGCTTCGGCCCGGTGGCCACCTTCTGGTACCACAACAGGATGTACAGGGCGGCGAGGATGACGCCGAAAGCGCCGACCACGGCGAACACCGGGTACCGCTGGTACGTCCCGATGATGACCATGAACTCGGAGACGAAGCTGTTCAGGCCGGGCAGGGCCAGGCCGGACAAGCCGGCGACCAGCAGCGACCCGGCCATCACCGGTGTCACCCGCTGCCACCCACCGAAGTCCATGATGTCCCGCGAGCCACGTCGAGCGATGAACATCGCGGCGATGAGGAACAGCGCTGCCGTAGTGAACCCATGGTTGACCATGTACAGGGTCGAGCCCGTCGTACTGACCGTGGTCACGGCAAAGATGCCGAGCACGATGAAGCCGAAGTGGCTAATCGAGGTGTAGGCGATCAGCCGCATCATGTCGCGTTGCCCGATGGCCAGCGCCGCACCAATCAGGATGGACAGCACGGCCAGCGTCATCACCGCGGGGGCCGCCCACCGACTGGCGTCGGGGAAGAGCTGAAGGCAGAACCGGATCATGCCGAAGGTGCCCACCTTGTCCAGCACACCCACCAGCAGGACGGAGGTCGCGGGCCGGGCCTCGCTCGCCGCCTGCGGCAGCCACGTGTGCACCGGCCACATCGGCGCCTTGATCGCGAAGGCGATGAAGAAGCCGAGGAACAGCAGCCGCTCCACCCAGGTGCTGAACTCCACGCCGGTCAGGTTCTCCACGAGGAAGCCGTCGGCACCCCCCGGACCCTGCAGGTAGACCGCGATGACGGCCACGAGCATGATCAGCCCACCGAGCAGCGAGTACAGCAGGAACGTCAACGCCGCCTTGGCCCGACCCGGCCCCCCGAAGGAGCCGATCAGGAAGTAGACCGGGATGAGCATGGCCTCGAAGAACACGTAGAACAGGAAGACGTCGGTGGCGGCGAACACCCCGATCATGAACGCCTCGAGGATGAGCATCAGCGAGAAGTACCCGTGCTGACGCCGTCCCTCGCCCACGGACACGTCATCCCATGCCGCCAGGAGACAGATCGGGACCAGCACGACCCCGAGCAGAATCATGGTGAGGGCGATGCCGTCCACTCCGACGGCGTAGCTCACGCCGAACTGCGGAATCCACTGGTAGGTCTCGGCCAGCTGGAACTGCTGTCCGCTACCGCTCTGGAACTGCAATGCGGTCAGCACACCGGCGATGAGGGTCAGCAACGACACACCGAGGGCAACCTCACGCACCTTGGTGAAGCCGCGCGGCAGGACCGCGACGACCACCCCGCCCAGCAGCGGGACCAGCACCAGGGTGCTCAGCCAGGGGAAGGCGCTCATAGCTGCATCACCAGCACAGCGGCGATGACGGCGACGATGCCGACCATCATCGTCATGGCGTAGTTGCGCACGAAACCGGTCTGGGTCTGCCGAAGAGTCTTGGACATGGTGGCGACCCCTCCGGTGGTCTTGGCGACCAGGCCCCCGTCGACCACGTCGCGGTCGGCCGCGGCGGTGATCGTGACCAGACTGTCGCCGGGCGAACGCAGGAACACCTCGTTGAAGTCGTCCTGGTAGAGGTCACGACGAGCGGCCTTGGTCAAGAAGGTCCCTTCCGGTGCGGTCGTGGGTACGTCGCGGCGCCAGTACATGATCCAGGCCAGCCCCGCACCGGCCACCAGCAGCAGGAAGGCCAGGACCTGGATCAGCAGGACGGGGATCACCGGCTCCGGGTGCTCGGCATGGCCGAACACCGGGTCCAACCAGGCGGACAGGATGCCGGTCGGGTAGAGCGCCGCCCCCAGGAAGAGGGACCCCACGGCCAGCACCATCATCGGCACCGTCATCGTCAGCGGCGACTCGTGGGGGTCGACGTCGTCGGCCCAGCGAGCCTTGCCGTGGAAGGTCATGAAGAACAGCCGCGACATGTAGAAGGCCGTCACCCCGGCCGCGAGCAGAGCCGCGCCGCCGAACACCCAGGGTCGCCAGGCGCCCTCACCCTGGTCGATGAAGGCGGTCTCGATGATGAAGTCCTTGGAGAACCAGCCGGAGGTGAACGGCACCCCGATGATGGCGACGAAACCGCAGGCGAAGGTGATCCAGGTGATCTTCATCTTCGAGGACAGGTTGCCGAAGCCGCGCATGTCCACCCGGTCCTTCATCCCGTGCATGACCGAGCCGGCGCCGAGGAACATCCCGGCCTTGAAGAACCCGTGGGTGAGCAGGTGGAAGATCGCGTACAGGTAGCCCAGCGGCCCGAGCCCCACCGCCAGCATCATGTAGCCGATCTGACTCATGGTGGACGCGGCGAGCGCCTTCTTGAGGTCATCCTTGGCGCAGCCGACGATCGCCCCGTAGACCAGGGTGATCGTGCCGACGACGGCCACTGCCAGACGGGCGTCCGGGGTGAGGTCGTAGATCGCCTGGCTGCGAGCGACGAGGTAGACCCCGGCGGTGACCATGGTCGCTGCGTGGATGAGCGCCGACACCGGCGTGGGGCCCGCCATCGCGTCCCCGAGCCAGGACTGCAGCGGGAACTGTGCGGACTTTCCGCAGGCGCCCAGCAACAGCAGCAACCCGACCGCCAACAGGGTGCCCTGCCCCATCGACCCGGCCTCGCCGTGCACGGTCGCAAAGTCGAGGGCGCCGAGGCTCGCGAACAGCACGGCCATGGCCGTGATCAGACCCAGGTCACCGATCCGGTTGACGATGAAGGCCTTGTTGGCCGCACTGGCGAAGGCGGGCCGGTAGTTCCAGAACCCGATCAGCAGGTAGGACGCCAGACCCACACCCTCCCAGCCGACGAACAGCAGCAGGTAGGAGTCGGCCAGCACCAGGATGAGCATGGCGGCGACGAAGAGGTTGAGGTAGCCGAAGAAGCGGCGCTTGTCCGCATCGTGCTCCATGTAGCCCAGGGAGTACACGTGGATCAGCGAGCCGACGAACGTGATCAGCATGACGAAGGTCAGCGACAACGGGTCGAGCAGCAGCCCGACGTTGACGCTGAGGTCGCCGGCCGAGACCCAGTCCCACAGCTGCACCGACAGCGACCGTTCCTCCTCACCCATACCCGCCAGCTGGATGACGATCCCGAGGCCTACCACGAAGCTGCCCCACGACAGAGCGACCGCCAGCAGCGGCCCGAACGCGTTGGTGGCCCGGCCACCGATGAGGAGCACGGCCGCGCCCAGCAACGGCAGCGCGATCATGAGCCAGCCGAACGCCGCGAGGCCGTGGGCCTCGACCGCGCGGGCCGCGCTCGGATCGGCCAGCGCGAAGCCGGCAGTGGTCAACACAGTCACCTGGGAGCCAGCTCCTCTACAGCTTCAGTAGGTTGGCGTCGTCCACGGATGCGGAGCGACGGGCACGGAAGATGGACATGATGATGGCCAGACCGACCACGACCTCCGAAGCCGCGACCACCATGATGAACAGGGCGTAGACCTGCCCGTCCAAGGTGCCGTGCATCCGCGAGAACGTCACCAGCGAAAGGTTGCAGGCGTTGAGCATGAGCTCGACGCCCATGAACACCACCACGCTGTTGCGACGCGTCAGCACCACCAACGCGCCGATGGTGAACAGGATCGTGGACAGGTAGATGTAGGCGCCGAGAGTCACTGCCGAGCACCCCCGCTACCCGTGTCCTGGCCTTCGGCACCGTCGTCCGCTTGGCCGACCCCTTCGACGTGCGCCGCGTTGTTCTTCCGGTTGCGGTAGCCGATCGCGTCGTAGGCCTGCTCGGTGCTGGTCGAGAATCCTTCGACCGAGGCCATCTGACCGCGCGCGACGAGCACCCGGGGCACCGAGTCCTGGGAGGGGGTGCCGTCAGGGAGCAGCGCGGGGGTGTCGGCCGCGTTGTGGCGTGCGTACACGCCCGGGTTCGGCTTGCCGGCCAGCCAGGTGCCGCGCGCGATCGTCTGGTCGGAGCGGGTTCGCTGCGACAGCGCCGGCGTGAGGCGCTCGTGATGGGCCAGGACCATCGCCCCCATGACCGCGATGACCAGCAGGGTGCCCAGAATCTCGAAGCCGAACACCTGACGGGTGAAGATCTCCCGGGCCAGGCCCGTGACACTGCCTTCGTCCTGGGCGGCCGTCAGCCCGACGACCTCGCCGTACTCCACGCCGGACAGGGACAGCATGATCGCCCCGGCGAAGACCAGGGCGAAGAGGTAGGCGAAGATGCGTTGCCCCGGCAACGTCTCCACGAGCGAGTCGGAGGCGTCGACGCCGACCAGCATGACGACGAACAGGAACAGCATGATGACGGCGCCGGAGTAGACGAAGATCTGGATGATCCCGACGAACTCGGCGTCCTGGGCGATGTAGAAGATTCCGAGGCCGATCATGACCAGCGCCGTGGCCATGGCGGCGTGCACGGCCTTGTGGGCGAACAGGAGCCCCAGGGCGCCGAGGACCACGGCAGGGCCGAGCACCCAGAACAGCAGGGCCTCGCCTCCACTCATCGGTAGGCCTCCTGGTCCGCTGCGGGGTCGCTGTGGTCGGTGGGGTGGCCGTCGCGGGCCGCCACGTAGTCCTGCTGCCCCTGTGACGGCCCGCTGACGCGGTCCATGTAGTAGTCGTGGTGGTCCGCGCCATCAGCCATCGGCAGGGGCGGGCGCAGCATACCGTCACCCATCGGCGCGAGGAGCTGATGCTTCTCGTAGATCAACGGCGCCCGTTCGGAGTCCGCCAGCTCGTACTCGTTGGTCATGGTCAGCGCACGGGTGGGACACGCCTCGATGCACAGCCCACAGAAGATACAGCGCAGGTAGTTGATCTGGTAGACGCGACCGTACCGCTCACCGGGAGAGAACCGCGCCTCGTCGGTGTTGTCCGCCCCTTCGACCAGGATGGCGTCAGCCGGGCAGGCCCAGGCGCACAGCTCACACCCGATGCACTTCTCGAGACCGTCGGCATACCGGTTCAGCTGGTGGCGGCCGTGGTAGCGGGCCTGCGTCGGGCGCGGCTTCTCGGGATACTCCTCGGTGTCGACCTTGCGGAACATGGTGCTGAAGGTGACACCGAAACCGGCCACGGGGGCCAGCATCTCGGCGAAGAAGCCCTTGCTCTTCTCCGGCTGCTGCCCGTCGTCGTCCCGCCGGACCGGGGAGATGCGGTCGGTGTTCTCCCCGGTCTCACCTTCGGGTCGGCGGATCTCCAGGCCGTCCTCGTTGTGCCGCACCTCCCGGGTGTGTTCGGCCTTCTTGTCCTCTTCAGCCACGGTCGTCCTCCGGTGAGTCGTGCGCGGATCGTGCGCCGGCGTCGACGGTGACCGGCTCTGCGGCGGTCACCGCTCGTGGGCGTTCGACCAGACGCTGGCCGGGCAACGGCGGGACGGGGTACCCACCCGCGAAGGGGTCGACCTCCTCGGGGGCGAGGCGGGCATGCTCCTTCGCGGCCTGGGCGACCTGGCTCCTGCGGTCCCAGACCAGCAGTGCCGCGATCACCACGACCGCGATCACGGCGACCGTGATGATGGTGGCCCAGACGCTGTCGCCGAAGTAGCCGACCTGCGAGGCGCGGATGAACGCGACCGCGACCACCCAGGCCAGCGCCGCCGGGATCATCAGCTTCCAGCCCAGCTTCATGAACTGGTCGTACCGGACGCGCGGCAGGGTGCCGCGGAGCCAGACGTAGCCGAAGATGAACAGCCACATCTTGATGAAGAACCACAGGAAGGTCCAGTACCCCTGGTTGAACATGCCGTCGTTGATCCACGCGATGCCCGGAGGCGCCATCCATCCGCCGAGGAAGAGGGTCGTGGCCAGCGCGGAGACCGTGAACATGTTGATGTACTCACCGAGGAAGAACATTCCGAACTTCATCGACGAGTACTCGGTGTGGAAGCCTCCCCCGAGCTCACCCTCGCCCTCGGCGAGGTCGAAGGGCAGCCGGTTGGTCTCGCCCACCATCGTCACCAGGTAGATGACGAAGGAGAAGAACAGCGGGATGGCGAACCACAGGCTCGACTGGGCGGCCACGATCTGCGACGTGGACATCGAGCCGGCGTAGAGGAACACCGCGACCAACGAAAGACCCATCGCGATCTCGTAGGAGATGACCTGGGCCGTCGAGCGGATACCGCCCAGCAGAGGGTAGGTCGAGCCCGAGGACCACCCGGCCAGGACGAACCCGTAGGCACCGACACCGGCGACGGCAAGCACCAGCAGGGTGGCGACCGGCGTGTCGGTCAGCTGCAGCGGTGTGGTGTGACCGAACATCTCGACCTCGGCACCCATCGGGATGATGGCGAAGGAGACGAACGCCAGCGAGCCGGTGATGAGCGGGGCGATGATGAACATCAGCCGGTCCGCGTTCTGCGGGGTGACGTCCTCCTTCATCATCAGCTTGAGCCCGTCAGCCAAGGTCTGGAACAGCCCGAACGGGCCGAACCGGTTCGGTCCCGGCCGCTGCTGCATCTGGCCGATCACTCTGCGCTCGAACCAGATCACGACCAGCACGTTGAGCAGCAGGAAGACGAAGACCATCTGGCCCTTGATCAGGGTCAGCCACCAGGGGGTGTCACTGAAGTCGGCCGCGGGCAGGTCCGAGGTGGGGACGGCGGGCGCCGTCGCAAGGCTCGCACCTGCGTAGTGCGCCAGCTCAGCAGCAATCATGCGGTGCCTCCTTGGACCGGAGAGGAGTCGGCGGCGGCGATGCTCACGATGGCCCCGGCGTCGACGCCCAGCGTGCCGCGCACGGCGCATCCGGTCGAGTTCGTGGGCAGCCACACCACGCGATCGGGCATCGCGGTCAACGTTACCGAGACCGTGGTAGCACCCGCCTGCGTGCTGACGACCACCCATCCGCCGTCGGCAACGCCGATCCCCGCCCCGGTCTGCGGCGACATTCGGGCGGTGGCCACCGGCGCGGTGCCGGCGAGGAACGGCTCGCCGTCCTGAAGCGACCCGGCGTCGAGGAGGTGGTGCCAGGTGGCCAGCACCGCCTGCCCTCGGCCGGGCTCCACCGCCGCGACGGGATCGACCATCGGCATCGGTACCGCCTCGTCCCACGACCCGAGCGCGGTCATCTCGTGCCGTAGCGCCGTCACACTGCGCGCATGCAGCGAGTGCCCCATGGTGGCGGCCAGGGCATCCAACATCGCGTGGTCGCTCCAGGCGTTGGACCCCAGCGCCTGGTCGAAGGGGCGCAGCCGCCCCTCCCAGTCCGCGTAGGAGCCGGACTTCTCCTGCTGGGGTGCCACCGGAAGGATCACGTCGGCGTAGTCGTGCACGGCGGTCTCGCGGACCTCCAGCGAGACGACGAAGGCGCGCTCCAGGGCGGCCCGGGCCAGGGCCGGGTCCGGCAGGTCGTCCGGGTCGACCCCACCCACCAGCAGTGCCCGGATCTGACCGTCGGCGGCCGCCTGCAGGATCGCGGTGGTGTCGCGACCGGAGCGCTCGCTGACCTCCACACCCCAGCGGTGTGAGATCTGCGCGCGGGCCTCGGCATCGGCGACCGGTCGACCGCCGGGGAGCAAGGTCGGCAGTGCGCCCACGGCTGCAGCCCCGCGTTCGCCCGCACGACGGGGGACCCACCCGATCCGCGCACCGGTCAGCTCGGCCAGCGAGGCCGCGGCGGACAGGGCACCCGGTACCCCGGCCAGGCGTTCGCCGACGAGGATCACGGCATCGGACCTCAGCGCGTCCGAGGCCAGGTGCACCGGGTCGGCGCTCGCCAACGGCTCGGTGGTGCCCTCATGCGCTTCTCCGCGACCGTGACGTCGTTGCGACAGTGCACTCAGCACCCCCGCCTCGGTGCCTGGTGCGGCCGAGATCAGGGTGCCGTTCATCTTGTCCAACCCGCGGGTCGCGAACGGCGACACAGCGTAGACCGCGGTGCTGTTCTTGAGGGCGGCCTTGCGCAGCCGCAGGAAGACGATGGGGCTCTCCTCCTCCGGCTCCAGCCCGACCAGGAGCACGGCGCTGGCCTTCTCCAGGTCGGCATACGTCAGACCGTAGTGGTTGACGATCGTCGAGGCGAGGAAATCGGCTTCCTCGGCCGAGTGGGGGCGGGCCCGGAAGTCGATGTCGTGCGTTCCGAGCGCGACCCGCGCGAACTTGCTGTAGGCGTAGGCGTCCTCGACGGTCGCCCGGCCACCCACCAGCACCCCCGCGCCGCCGGCCACCGACGTGGCCGCGGTCTGCAGTCCCTGTCCGGCGGCGCTGAGGGCTTCGTTCCAGGTCGTGACGGCATACTCCCCGTCCTCACCTCGCACGACCGGGTCACGCAGGCGGTCGGGCATGGTGGCGTAGGCAAACGCCCAGCGGCCCTTGTCGCAGTTCCACTCCTCGTTGACCTCGGGGCTCTCCATCGCCATACGCCGCAGCACCGTCCCCCGACGGTGGTCGGTGCGCATCGAGCAGCCGGACGCGCAGTGTTCGCACACGCTGCTGGTGGAGACGAGGTCGAACGGACGGGAGCGGAACCGGTAGGCCGAGCCGGTCAGCGCGCCCACCGGGCAGATCTGGACGGTGTTGCCCGAGAAGTAGGACTCGAACGGCTTCTCCTCGTAGATCCCCACCTGCTGCAGCGCACCGCGCTCGATCAGCGCGATGAAGGGATCGCCCGCGATCTGGTCGGAGAATCGCGTGCACCGGGCGCACAGCACACACCGCTCGCGGTCGAGCAGCACCTGGGAGGAGATGTTGATCGGCTTGGGAAAGGTCCGCTTGACGTCCTCGAAGCGGCTCGTGGGGCGGCCGCTGGACATCGCCTGGTTCTGCAGCGGGCACTCCCCGCCCTTGTCGCAGACCGGGCAGTCGAGCGGGTGGTTGATGAGCAGCAGCTCCATGACGCCGTGCTGGGCCTTCTCCGCGGCGTCCGACGTGTGGTGCGTGCTGACCTGCATCCCCTCACCGACGGCCAACGTGCACGAGGCCTGCGGCTTGGGCATCGGCTTGAGGTTTCCCTCCCGGTCCGGCGAAGACACCTCCACCAGGCACTGCCGACAGGCTCCGACGGGGTCGAGCAGGGGGTGGTCACAGAAGCGAGGGATCTGGACACCGATCTGCTCGGCGGCACGGATGACCAGGGTCCCCTCGGGCACGGTGACCTCGACGCCGTCGATGGTCAGGGTGACCGTCTTGAGGTCGTCTGGGATCGCGGCGTTGTCCCCGTCGTAGACGGCGTTGCCGCCGGCGGCAGGTGAGGTGTTGACCGTCATACGGGCTGGGTCTCCTTCGCGAACAACGTGGAGCGTTCGGGGGGGAAGAGCTCGTCGCACGGGGTGTGCATGCCGTCCTCGAACTCCGACCGGAAGTACTGCACCGCCGAGGTGATGGGGCAGGTGGCCCCGTCACCGAGCGCGCAGAACGACCGGCCCAGAATGTTGTCACAGATGTCGACCAGCTTGTCGATGTCGTCCTCGGTGCCACGCCCGGCCTCGAGCCGCTCCAGGATCTGCTTGAGCCAGAAGGTGCCTTCACGGCACGGGGTGCACTTGCCGCAGGACTCGTGGGCGTAGAAGTCGGTCCAGCGGGAGACTGCCCGCACCACCGAGGTCGTCTCGTCGAAGATCTGCAGCGCCCGCGTGCCCAGCATCGAGCCGGCCTCGGTCACCGACTCGAAGTCCAACGGCACATCGAGATGCTCGTCGGTCAGGATCGGCGTAGACGACCCACCGGGGGTCCAGAACTTCAGCTGGTGACCCTCGCGGATGCCGCCGGCCATGTCCAGCAGCTCTCGCAGCGTGATCCCCAGCGGCGCCTCGTACTGCCCGGGCCGGGTCACGTGGCCGGACAGGCTGAACAGCCCGTACCCCGAGGACTTCTCGGTGCCCAGGTCGGAGAACCACTCGCCTCCGTTGCGCACGATGGAGGGGATGCTCGCGATGCTCTCGACGTTGTTCACCACGGTCGGTCGGGCGTAGAGGCCGGCCACGGCCGGGAACGGAGGCTTGAGCCGCGGCTGACCGCGCCGTCCCTCCAGCGAGTCCAGCAACGCGGTCTCTTCGCCGCAGATATAGGCGCCTGCCCCGGAGTGGACCGTGATGTCGAGGTCGAAGCCCGAGCCGAGGATGTCCTTGCCGAGGTAGCCCGCGGCGTAGGCCTCCTCGACGGCACGCTGCACACGACGGTAGACGTGCACGATCTCGCCGCGGATGTAGATGAACGCGTGCTTGCACCCGATCGCGTACGAGGTGATGATCATCCCCTCGATCAGCAGGTGCGGCGCCGCCATCATCAGCGGGGTGTCCTTGCAGGTGCCCGGCTCGGACTCGTCGGCGTTGATCACCAGGTAGCGCGGTCCGCCGTCGTCCGGTGGCAGGAAGCCCCACTTCATACCGGTCGGGAAGCCTGCACCGCCGCGACCACGCAGCCCGGAGTCCTTGGCCATGGCGACGAGGTCCTCGGTGGAGGTGTCGAAGGCGGTCCGCAGCGCGGCATAGCCCTCGTAGTCCTCGTAGGTCTTCATCGTCCAGGACTGCGGCTCGTCCCAGAACAAGGACAGGATCGGAGTGAGTTGTGCGCTCATGCGTGACCTCCGTCGTCGCTGCTGTCCTCCGAGGCCGACCTCTGCTTGCCGGCCTCGGCGTCGTTGTCGTTCGCCTGCGGGTTGTTGGTCTCCTCGTCGCTGTCGACCGGAAGGCCCGGTGACGGCGAGGTCTCCTCGTCTGCGGCGGAGGTGTCGAACCCGGTGTCGTGCTCCGGGGCGTCACCGGCATCCTCGCTGTAGGGCTGGTGGGTGCCGACGGGTGCCACCCAGTCGCGCTCCCGTGCCAGGCGCAGACCCTCCAGCGACGGCCCTCCCGCACCGACACCCTCGTCGGCGCGACCGTCGGAGAAGCCCGCCAACACCCGCTCGACCTGCTTGAACGTGCAGACCTTGGCCGCCCCGCGAGTGGGCACCAGGTCGCGACCCGCGCGGAGCTCGTCCACCAGACCCCGGGTCGAGGAGGGGGTCTGGTTGTCGAAGAACTCCCAGTTGACCATCACCACCGGCGCGTAGTCGCAGGCCGCGTTGCACTCCACCCGCTCCAGCGTGACCTTGCCGTCCTCGGTGGTCTCGTCGTGGCCGATGCCCAGGTACTCGCTGACCTCGTCGAAGATCTGGTCCCCGCCCATGATGGCGCACAACGTGTTCGTGCACACGCCCACCGTGTACTCGCCGTTGGGGTGGCGCTTGTACTGCGTGTAGAACGTCGCCACGCCGCTGACCTCGGCGGTCGACAGGTCCAGCTGCTGAGCGCAGAAGTGCACCCCACGACCGGTGATGTAGCCGTCCTCGCTCTGCACCAGGTGGAGCAGCGGAAGAAGCGCTGACCGCTTCTGGGGGTACTTCGCGATGATCACGGCTGCGTCGGCCTGCATCCGTCCGAGCACCTCGGGCGGGTAGTCGTGTTGCGAGGGCTGCAGTGGCGTGTGGTGGTGCACCGGTCCCGGCGAAGCGGCCTCGTGGAGCTGTTCCCGGGTGTCACCGGGGGCACCGGAGCCGTGCCCGTTGCTGGATGTCGTACTCATCAGCGGTCCACCCCTCCCATCACCGGGTCGATCGAGGCCACGGCGACGATGACGTCCGCGACGAGGCCACCCTCGCTCAGGACCGAGGCGGCCTGAAGGTTGTTGAAGGAGGGGTCTCGGAAGTGAGCGCGATAGGGCCGCGTCCCGCCGTCGGAGACCACGTGCACCGCAAGCTCGCCCTTGGGCGACTCGATCGCCGAGTAGGCCTGACCTGGCGGGACACGGAAGCCTTCGGTCACCAGCTTGAAG
>JBAUJO010000169.1:0-9630 GCA_049683875.1 Ornithinimicrobium sp. | reverse complement strand
GCCGGGCGCTTCCGGGCGCCGGTCGACCACGTCTGGGCGGCGGTCACCGACCCAGAGCGGCTCGAGCGCTGGATCGGCACCTGGGAGGGCGACCCCGCCAGCGGTGAGGTGGTCTTCCGCATGACGGCCGAGGGGCCCGACGCCCCACCCGAACCGTTGACGATCCATGAGTGCCGTGCGCCGCATGTCCTGAAGGCCAGCGTGGGCCTCGGTGACGAACCGGGCATGACCTGGTCGTGGGAGCTGGACCTTCACCAGGAGGGCGATGTCACCACTTTGACCTTCGCGCAGTCGGTGGCCGGGAGCATCCCCGTGCACGACGTCGGGCCGGGCTGGGAGTACTACCTGGACCGCCTGGTCGCCGACCTGGGCGGCGGGGATGTCGCCGCAGTCGACTTCGAGGACTACTACCCCGAGCAGAGCGGCTACTACCGCGACCTGTTCCCAAGCGGTCCGCCCGACAGGCTCACCTGACGGGGTCGCCCCCCGACCGGACCACGTTGTCCCCCGGCCCCCGCTTCTCCGACCTCGCGGAGTGCCTCGCGGCGGAGCTCGGCATCGTTGTCGCGGACTGATCCGCAGGATGCCGCCGGGGTCGCAACGCCGTCGGCCGGTGGGGCTCTAGGGTGGCAAGCATGATTCACGCCACCGACCGTCATCAGGTGACGGTCCGTGTGCCGGGGAAGGTCAACCTGGAGCTGGTGGTCGGCCCGCTACGCACGGACGGGTACCACGAGCTGGTCACGGTGTTCCAGGCAGTCAGCGTGCACGACCGGGTGCGCGTCGAGCCGGCCTCGTCCTGGTCGGTCCGCGCCGGCGGCCCCTACGGAGCACACGTCCCGGAGAACCGGACCAACCTCGCGGTCAAAGCCGCGCACCTGCTGGCGCAGTACGCCCCGGACTTCCTCGACGAGGGGGCCGGGGTCGACGTGGGCCCGGTGGCCATCAGCATCGACAAGCACATTCCGGTGGCCGCGGGGATGGCGGGCGGCTCGGCCGACGCGGCCGCGGCGCTGGTGGGGTGCGCCGAGCTGTGGAACCTGACGATGCCGCGGGAGGACCTCGAAGCGGTGGGAGCGCGGATCGGAGCCGATGTGCCGTTCCTGCTTCACGGGGGCACGGCCGTGGGGTCCGGGCGCGGCGACGAGATCTCACCGGTGCTGGCCCGCGGCGAGGCGCACTGGGTGCTGTGGGTCAGCACCGGTGATGGTCTGTCGACGGCAGCGGTGTACGCCGAGTTCGACCGACTGCACGCCGACGGTTCCGTGCCCGCACCGGAGCCTTCGGCCGAGCTGGCAGCCGCGCTGCGCACGATGGACACCGCAGCGATGGGGCATCTGCTGCGCAACGACCTCGCCCCCGCCGCACTCTCGCTGCAGCCGCGGCTGCAGGAGGTGATCGACACGGGGTTGGACCTCGGCGCCCAGGGCGCGACCATCTCCGGGTCGGGTCCCACGGTGGCCTTCCTCGTCGGTTCCCAGGCGGATGCGCTCGACCTGTCGATGGGCCTGGCGGCGCGAGGGCCGAAGGGAGACATCGTGCGCGTCACCGGGCCGGTACCGGGGGCCCACGTGATCGACACCAGCGGCCGGGGGACGGGGCCACGCCGGGGTAGCGTCTAGTGGCTCCGCTGGTCGCACTGGACCGAGCCTCGCTCACCCTGGGGGTCCAGACCCTGCTCGACGGGGTCTCGCTCGGGCTCTCCGCGGGCGAGCGCGTCGGCGTGGTGGGACGCAACGGGGGCGGCAAGTCGACCTTGATGCGCGTGCTGGCCGGGCAGCAGCCGATCGACTCGGGGCGGGTGGTGCGCACCGGTGGGGTCAGTGTGGCGATGGTGGCCCAGGACGACGAGCTCGCGGATGGGGCAACTGTCCGCGAGGTCGTCCTCGGGTCGCTGGACGACCACGAGTGGGCGGGGCAGGCCCGGGTCCGCGAGATCCTCACCGGGCTGATGGGGGACCTGGACGCCTCGGCCTTCGGGGGCTGGACGAACACCGTCGAAGGGATGTCCGGTGGGGAGCGTCGACGCCTGGCCCTGGCGCGCGCGCTGGTCACAGACCCGGACGTGCTGCTGCTGGACGAGCCGACCAACCACCTGGACGTCGAGGGGGTCGCCTGGCTGGCGGCATACCTCTCCGGTCGTCGCAGCGTGCCTGGCTCCGCGTCCGGGGGCCTGCTCGTGGTGACTCACGACCGGTGGTTCCTCGACGCGGTCTCGACGCGGACGTGGGAGGTGGCCGACGCGCAGGTTCACACCTACGACGGCGGGTACGCCGCATACGTGCTCGCCAGGGCGGAGCGGGACCGCGTGGCGGCGGTGACACAGGAACGCCGCGCCAATCTGATGCGCAAGGAGCTGGCCTGGCTACGCCGTGGCCCCCCGGCGCGGACGAGCAAGCCCAAGTTCAGGATGGATGCCGCAGCGGCGCTGGTCGCGGCCGAGCCCGAGCCGCGCGACACCGTCGAGCTGGCCCGGTTCGCCACCACCCGCCTCGGCAAGGACGTCTTCGACCTGGTCAACGCGACCGTCGACCTCGGTGAGCGCAGGATCCTGCAGGACCTCACGTGGCGGATCGGCCCGGGGGACCGCTTCGGGGTCGTCGGCGTCAACGGAGCTGGCAAGTCGACGCTACTCTCAGTACTGCTGGGCGAGGTAGGCCTGGGGGCGGGCAAGCTCAAGACGGGCAAGACGGTGCAGGCGGCACGACTGTCCCAGGATCTGCGCGAGCTGGACGCGGTGGCGGGGATGAGCGTGATCGACGCGATCACCGCCGTGCGTTCGTTCACGTCGATCGGCGGCAAGGAAGTCTCCGCCTCGCAGCTGGCCACTCGACTCGGGTTCACCGGCGGGCGGCAGCAGGCACGAGTGTCGGACCTCTCCGGAGGCGAGCGTCGCCGGCTGCAGTTCGTCAGGCTGCTCATGGACGAGCCCAACGTGCTCATGCTCGACGAGCCGACCAACGACCTCGACATCGAGACCCTGACCTCGATGGAGGACGTGCTGGACGGCTGGGCCGGCACCCTTCTGGTCGTCTCGCACGACCGCTACCTGCTGGAGAGGATGACCGACCGGCAGGTGGCGATGCTGGGGGACGGCTTGCTGCGCGACCTGCCTGGCGGGGTGGAACAGTACCTGGATCTGCGGCGCGCGATGGGAACGAGGGCCACCTCGCCCGCGTCCAGCCGGGCCACCGGGGCCGCCCGGCCACCCGGGAAGGCCAGCGTCAGACCGGCCCGACATCGCGACGCGCGCAAGGCGGTGGACCGTCTGGACCGGCAGCTGGCACAGGTGACCCGTCAGGAAGATCGCGTGCATGCCGACATGGTCGCCGCAGCCACCGACGCCACGGTCATGACGGCCCTCAGCGACGAGCTGAGCGCGCTGCATCGTCGGCGGGAGGAGCTGGAGGAACAGTGGCTCGAGGCGGCGGAGCTGGCGGACTCCTGAGCCCTCGATGACGGCGACCGAGCTGCGCGAGCGCGGAGTCGAGCTCATCCAGCATCCGGGTCAGGGCGGGTCCTCGAAAGTCATCAGCAGCGCCCGGAGGATGCGGGCCACATCGTGCTGCTCGTGCTCGGGGACACTCCCCATGAGACCCCGCTCTCGCTCGAGCAGGCGCTCCATCGCGGCGTCGACGAGCCCGAGTCCCGCGTCGGTGAGCTGGACCGGCACGGCCCGGCCATCAAGCGTGGAGGACACCCGCTGCACCAGGGCGCGCGCGACGAGCCGGTCCACACGGTTGGTCATCGTGCCACTGCTGACCATGGTCTGTCGCAGCAGATCGCGCGGACTGAGCCGGTACGGGGGCCCGGAGCGTCGTAGGGCCGCCAGGACGTCGAACTCCCAGCTCTCCAGCTCGGATGCACCGAAGGCCTCGCGGCGCGCCAGGTCCAGGTGACGGGCCAGTCGCGACACGCGGCTGAGCACTTCGAGGGGGCCGACGTCCAGGCCCGGTCGCTCCCGGCGCCACGCGGCCACGATGCGGTCGACCTCGTCGTCGGCTTCCGGCATACCCCGAGCGTAAGTGACCGGGCGTGCTGCGGGCGGGCTTCGCGGCCCCTTCAGTCCACCGAGCGACTGCGCAGGCTCGGCTGCGCCTCCATCCCGGCCAGGCCGTTCCAGGCGAGGTTGACCAGATGGGCCGCGACGTCGTGCTTGTTGAGCTTGCGTGAGTCCAGCCACCAACCGCCGGGGATGGCGACCATGCCCACCAGCATCTGGGCATACAGCGGTGCTGTGTCGGGGTCCAGACCGCGGCGTCGGAACTCCGCCGCCAGGATGTGTTCCACCTGGCTGGCGACATCGCTGATCAGACTGGCGAACGACCCCGTCGACTGCCCCGGTGGGGAGTCGCGCACGAGGATGCGGAAACCATCCGTGGAGCTCTCGATGTAGTCCAGCAGCGCGAACGCGGCGCGCTCCAGCAGGGCCCGAGGGTGCAGCGGCGCGCTCAGGGCCTCGGTGACGGCGGAGAGGAGCTTCTGGATCTCGCGGTCCACCACCACGGCATACAGCCCCTCCTTACCACCGAAGTGCTCGTAGATCACCGGCTTGGAGACCTCGGCCGTCGCGGCGATCTCCTCGACGGTGCTGCCCTCGAAACCCTTCTCGGCGAACAGACGGCGTCCGATCTCGATGAGCTGCTCACGGCGCTGAGCGCCGGTCATCCGATGGCGAGACGACGTGGGAATCTTGCCGGTCGGAGAGGTCACGCTTGCCATCATGTCAACAACTCGCCGTGCGGCTGCATGGGCGCCGTCGCCTGTCCTACAGTTGTGGGGCTTCCCGGCCGCCGGTCGTGAACGTTCCCCGGTTGCTCTGCTGGTAGGGGCCGCCTGACTTTGAATCAGGATTAGCGACGTTGGTTCGATTCCAACCCGGGGAGCGCGCGACCGACCCTGCTCGCCACTTGCCTGGGCAGTGATCGAAGCATCGACGACACGCGGCCGTGCCTCTGCCTAGAGATCTTCCACGATCTCTTGACGTTTTGCCTGGAACTCCTCATCGCTGATCAGGCCCCGACGCTGGAGGTCCTCGAGCTCGCTGAGGCGCCGCCAGGTCGAGGGGGCGGTGTCAGAGGCGTCCCCACGGTCGCCGAGAGCCTGGGCGATGGCGGCAGCATCGCGGTAGGAGTCGGACTGCTCGTCGGCCTCCATCTGCGCGAAGATCGTGGTGCGCACCGTGGCCGGATGGGGGATGTTCTCGAAGACCGAGTCGCCAGTCTCGCCTGCGGACTCGATAGTCACGACGCCGTTGTCCAGCATCCGCGCCAGCAGTGACTGCTCGAAGTTCACGTTGTTGACGCGGTTCAGCGGGATCGAGACCCCTCGGCGCCGGAAGACGCCGCTGGTGTAGGCGACCCGCCGGTCGGTGACGGCGAAGTGGGTGCTGCGCCACTGGACGAACACGATGGCCAGGGCGACCAGCAGGGCGGCCAACGCCACCCCCGCGACCCACCAGAGCACGGTGGACAGCCAGGCCGCCTGGATCATCCACGCCACGGCCGCCACCGCGATGACCACGACGGCAGCCGCCAGGTGCTTCCAGAAGTAGAACCAGTGCGGGTTGGCGGACAGAACCATGCTCTCACCGGGCATCAACTCGACCTGGGAGCTCGCCATGTGACCAGTGTAGTTGCGATCACAGGCGACTAGGGTTCCCGGACCCCGCGTCCCGAGCTGGGGGGACGAGCCATGCGGTCGGTGATGCTGTACGCGAGAAGGAAGACCAGGACCGCGATGACGACGCTGGACGTCACGACGAAGACCACATGGCCGACCAGGGCGGTCGACACCGCTGCGCCGGCCCCCGGGCCGAACAGCGACCCGGAGCCCACGAACGGCATCCACAGACAGCCGGCGAGGGCTGCCGCGCCCAGGGCGACAATGCCGACCGCGATCACCGTCGTCATGTGACCAACCCACTCCCAGCGCTTCTACCTCGGGACATTGCCTGCTGGCCACCTCCGGGGTGACCACCCCCCACCACCCTGGGGGTCTCCATCAGCAGGTGTCGGGGCGAGCCCGCCAAGGGTCAAGCCTACGAACTGCGCTACGGGCACTCTCCACCTGGGGTGGATGCCGGCTGAGCCATGAGCCCGCAAGACGGTCACGGAGGGCGTAGCGGCACCTTCTGCGGCGGAACGCACGATGAGAACGCCCGACGTGGCAGGTAGTGTCGGGGCCCGTGAGCACGCATCCTGCCGCAGTCATCATCCTCGCCGCGGGTGAAGGCACCCGGATGAAATCGCAGACGCCGAAGGTGTTGCATCCGCTCGCGGGCCGCAGCCTGCTGGGCCACGCGTTGTACGCCGCACGGCACGTGGGCGCTGAGCACGTGTCCGTCGTCGTGCGCCACCAACGCGACCGGGTGGCCGAGCACATCGCCCACCTGGACCCGGCGGTGGTCATCGCCGACCAGGACGAGGTCAAGGGGACCGGGCGGGCGTGCGAGTGCGGGCTGGGGTCGCTCCCGCCGGACATGACCGGCACCGTGCTCGTGACCATGGGCGATGTGCCGCTGCTGACGGCGCAGACGTTGCGCGCCCTGATGGAGCATCACGAACGCACCTCCTCCGCCGTCACCGTGATGTCCGCCGAGCTGGCCGACCCCCACGGGTACGGCCGCATCGTGCGCGACGAGAACGGCGAGGTCCAGGCGATCATGGAGCACAAGGACGCTGTGGCCGCGTCTGACAACGGTGGGTCCGATGCGCAGGTGGTCGATATCCACGAGATCAACTCGGGCATCTACGCCTTCGACGCGCAGGTACTGCGGGCCGCGCTCGCCGCGGTCGGCACGGACAACACCCAGGGCGAGAAGTACATCACCGACGTGCTCGCGATTGCGCGCCGCGACGGTCGACGAGTCTCGGCGTACCTGACCGCCGACCACTGGCAGACCGAGGGCGTCAACGACCGGGTCCAGCTGGCCACCCTCGGCAGGGTGATGAACGAGCGCATCGTGCAGCACTGGATGCGCGAGGGGGTGACGGTGCCCGACCCGGCCACCGTCTGGATCGACACCGATGTCAGCATCGCCGCGGACTCCACGATCCTGCCGGGCACCCAGCTGCTCGGCGCGACGACCGTCGGACGTGACGTCACGATCGGCCCCGACACCACTCTCACCAGTGTCGAGATCGGCGACGGCGCTCGCGTGGTGCGCACCCACGGTGAGCACTCGGTCATCGGCGCCGGCGCCAGCGTCGGGCCGTTCGCCTACCTGCGCCCGGGCAGCGAGCTCGGCCCGAGCAGCAAGGTGGGGACCTTCGTGGAGACCAAGAACTCTCAGATCGGCATCGGCTCCAAGGTGCCGCACCTGACCTACGTCGGCGACGCCACCGTGGGTGAGTACTCCAACATCGGCGCCTCCAGCGTGGTTGTGAACTACGACGGGGTCGCCAAGCACCGCACGGTCATCGGCGACCACTGCCGGATGGGCAGCGACACCATGTACGTCGCACCGGTCACCGTCGGGGACGGTGCCGGCAGCGGTGCGGGCACGGTGATCCGCCAGGACGTGCCGCCGGGGGCGCTGGCCGTTACTGTGGCCAAACAACGCAACATCGAGGGGTGGGCGCAGTCCCGCCGCCCCGACACGCCCCAGGCCAAGGCCGCCGAGGCCGCACTGTCGCGGAATGTCGCATCAGACGAGGTACCGAACGAGGAGACGCCCCCGGCATGAGCGGGATCCTGCGCACCACCCAGAAGAACATGATGGTCTTCAGCGGGCGGGCCTATCCCGAACTCGCCGAAGAGGTGGCGGCCAACCTCGAGACTCCGCTGGTCGGCTCCGACAGCTATGAGTTCGCCAACAGCGAGATCTACGTGCGCTTCAACGAGTCGGTGCGCGGCTGCGACGCCTTCGTGATCCAGAGCCACACCGCGCCGATCAACAAGTGGATCATGGAGCACCTGATCATGGTCGACGCGCTCAAGCGCGCCTCGGCCAAGCGCATCACGGTGGTCCTGCCCTTCTACGGCTACGCCCGGCAGGACAAGAAACACCGGGGGAGGGAGCCGATCTCCGCGCGGCTGATGGCGGACCTGTTCAAGACCGCAGGCGCGGACCGGCTCATCGTGATCGACCTGCACACCGCGCAGATCCAGGGCTTCTTCGACGGTCCGGTGGACCATCTGATGGCGATGCCCATCCTGTCCGGCTATGTCAAAGACAAGTACGGCGGCGAGGACCTGGCCGTGGTGTCCCCGGACGCCGGTCGGATCAAGGTGGCCGAGCAGTGGTCGCACCGCCTCGGCGGGGTGCCGTTGGCCTTCATCCACAAGACCCGCGACACCAAGCAACCCAACAAGTCGATCGCCAACCGGGTCGTGGGCGAGGTCAGCGGGCGCACGTGTGTGCTGGTCGACGACATGATCGACTCCGGCGGCACGATCTGTCAGGCCGCCGACGCGCTGATGGCCGAGGGGGCCAGCGACGTGATCATCGCGGCGACGCACGCGATCTTCTCCGAGCCGGCCGTCGAGCGGCTCGCCGGCTCGGTCGCCCGTGAGGTCGTGGTCACCAACACGCTCCCCTTGTGCGAAGAGGCTCGCAGGCTCGACAAGATCACCGAGCTGTCCATCGCTCCGCTGATCTCGCAGGCCATCCGGCAGGTCTTCGAGGACGGCTCGGTGACCAGCATGTTCGACGGTCAGGCCTGAGCCGCGGCCGGTTGGGAGCACCGGCCTGCCTAGGCGTAGAATCCTCGATGTTGCCTCGGCGAGGGATGCCTGCGGCCGGCCTTCGGGCCCGGTCGGCTGATCCGTGATTCGACGCGGTGGTGGTGCGCGATGAGTCTGCCCACCTGCTTCCGCTGCGCGTCTCCGACCGCTGTCCGTGTCGCGTCCTGCGTCGAGGCCCACCGAACCGCATACCCCACACGCGAAGAGAGTCCGCTATGTCCGATCAGACCCGTATTGCCGCCAGCCGGCGCACCGAGTTCGGCAAGGGGGCGGCCCGACGGGTCCGCCGTGCCGACCAGGTGCCCGCCGTGCTCTACGGCCACGGCACGCCCCCGCTGCACCTGTCCCTGCCGGGGCACGACACGATGATGGCCCTCAAGCACGCCAACGCGGTGTTGACCCTGGAGGTCGACTCCGAGGAGCACCTGGCCTTGGTCAAGGACGTGCAGCGGGACCCGATCAAGCGCTTCATCGAGCACGTCGACATGGTCATCATCCGCAAGGGTGAGAAGGTCGAGGTCGACGTCCCGGTGCATCTGGAGGGCGAGGCAGCGCCGGAGACCGTGGTCAGCATGGACTACTCCGAGCTGACAGTGGAGAGCGACGCCACCACCATCCCCGAGTCGTTTACCGTCTCGATCGAGGGCATGTCGGCCGGCACCCAGGTGCTCGCCGGTCAGGTGGAGCTGCCCGCCGGCGTGGAGCTGGTCACCGATCCCGAGGCCCTGGTCGTCAACATCACCCAGGCCATGTCCGAAGAGGCCCTGGAGGCTGAGCTGGCCGAGGCCGAGGCCGAGGTGGGCATCGAGCAGGACGAGCCCGAGACCGACGTGTTGACACCGGCCACCGGCGACGGGGCACCTACCGACACGGATGCCGCGCCGTCCGGGGAGAGCAGCGACGAGTCCTGAGGTCGTGCCTGTGGCTCGGCTCGGGCCCGCC